>JAAYAH010000011.1 GCA_012719445.1 Actinomycetales bacterium
CGTGAGCGTCGGCCCGGGTGATGGGGTCCGCTCAGCGCCACTCCGACATCGCGTCATCGCGCAGGAAACGGCCCGTGGCCGCCACCGCCGGTCCCGAGGACTCCGCCCCGGCGACGAAGGTGCAGAACGCCAGGTCACCCTTGATGCCGGCGAACCAGCCGTGGGCGGGCCGGTTGCCCCCGACCTCCGCGGTCCCGGTCTTGCCGCCGAGACCGTCGATGTCGCTCAGGCTGGCGGCGGTCCCGGAGTCCACCGTCTCCGCCATCATCGCGCGCAGGGCCCGCACTGTCGCCGGGTCGAGCGGCTCGGGGTCCTGGTCGGCGGTGGTCTCCTCACCCTGGATCAGGGTCGGCAGCACCATCCGGCCGTTGTTGCCCAGGGAGGCCTCCATGACGGCCAGCCCGAAGGGGGAGGAGAGGACCTCGCCCTGGCCGATGGCGGCCTCCACCCGGGCCGCGCCGGGCTCGGTGACGGGGACGGAGCCGGTCACCGTGGTCATGCCGGGCGCGGTGAAGTCCACGCCCAGCCCGAGGCGCGCCGCCGTGTTCCTCATGTCGTCCGGCTCCAGATCCTGGGAGATGAAACCCTGGGTGGTGTTGCAGGACTGGGCGAAGGCCTGCGTCATGGAGACGTCCCCGAGGGCAAAGTTGCCGTCGTTGGGGATGACGCGGCCGTCGATCTCCGCGGTGGCGGGGCAGGCGACGGTGGAGTCGGGTACCACGGTGCCGCGTTCGAGGGCGGCGGCGGTGGTCACCGTCTTGAAGGTGGAGCCGGGCGGGTACAGCCCGCTCAGCGAGACGGGGCCGAGGGCGTCGGCGGCGTCGTTCTGCGCGACGGCGATGACCCCGCCGGTGGAGGCGCTGAGGGCGACGATCGCCGCGGGCTGCTCGATCGGCTCCAGGGCCCGCTTCGCGGCCGTCTGCACCCCGAGGTCCATCGTGGTGCGCACGGGCTCGCTCTCCGCCGGTTCCACCTGCCCCAGGATGGTCGTGCCGGTGGGGGAGGTGGCCTGGAGGGTCCAGCCGGCGTCGGCCGTGATCTTCTCCGACCAGTAGTCGCGCAGGCCGCCGTCCACCGGGGAGGCGGTGTCCCGGGTGGGGCCGAGCATGCGGCCCTCCTCCCGCAGGTCCAGTCCCTCGATCGCCCGCAGGGCGTCCCCCATCACGGCGAAGTCCCGCTCTCGGAGGGTGAACAGCCCCACCGGGGAGCCGTCCCCGGACTCGATCTGGGCGGTGACGGATTCGGCGGTGGAGGTCGGCACGACCGGGCGGACGGCGGCGGCGATCTCCCCGGCCCGCGGGATCAGCTCCGGGCCCGCGGAGACGACGGTGACAGGTGTCCAGGACAGGATGTCGGTGCCGTTGCGGTCGGTCACCGGCAGAGTGAAGGTCTTGTCGTCGGAGTAGAGGAAGCGGCTGTCCCCGTTCAGCTCCGTGGAGAAGATCCGCTTGTCCCAGGTGATGAGGTCGCTGTCCTGTTCGGAGAGGGTGATCGTCCCGGTGGTGGTGGACTCATCGCCATTCGGGACGGTCCAGGTGGCGGTGATCTCGGTGGCGCCGTCCTCCTCGCCGCCGGCGTCCAGTTCCACGCTGGTCCCGCCGATGCCCGCGCGCAGCTGCTCCAGGTCGGCTGCGGCCCGGGCGGGATCGTCGCTGAGTGTGGCGGCACCGGCGTCGTCACCGGCGTTGAAGGCGGCGACGAACTCGTCCACCGCGTCCCGGAACCAGGGCACGGTGCAGGAGGAGAGCGCGAGCGCCGTAGCGGCGAGCAGGGCGGAGACACGGACAGTGGTGCGGGTGGTCATGCCGGATGAGATTAGGCCCACGGGCTCACCGCGACCACGTTCCCGCACGACTTCCGGCCAGTCGGGAGACGAATACCGCCTGCTCGGCGGGGTGTTCTCCGGTGGGGAATCTCAGCGCGACATGCGCAGTTCATCGACGAGTAACCGGGCGATGCGGCCGATCGCGGCGTCCGCGGCCGCGAGGTTCGGGCCGCTGCGGGCTGAACGGGTGATCACGGCGACGACGATGGGTGCCTCCTCGTCGACGGCCACCACGGAAACCTCGCCGCGCACGGGGCCGATCGTCCCGGTCTTGCCGTGGAAGCGCACGCCCCCGGCGGGGAAGCCGGAGGGGATCCGGTGGCCCCACACCTGCTGCCCGAGCACGGTCCGGGTGAAGGCACGGGAGACCCCGGTGAGATCCGGGCCCGTCCAGATCCAGTCCAGCAGGCGGCACAGCTGGCGTGGGGTGCTCACCGAGCGGTAGGCGGCCGGATCCTGGCGGACCCGGGGGTAGGAGACCAGCAGCCGGATCGCCTCGCTGGCCGCGGAGCCGTCCTCGGGCAGGGCCGGGAGTTCGGACTCGGTGGTGCCCGGGGCGACGATCGTGGTGTCCTCGAGATTCGCCAGGGAGACGACCTCCCCGACCAGGCCCGGCGGGAGACGCCGCTGCAGCACCCGGGCGGCGATGCTGTCGGAGAGCACCACCATCTGACGCACCAGATCCCGCAGGCTCATCGTCACGGGGTCGGCGAACAGCCCCACTCCCGGGGTCCCGACCGGGCCGTCATCCGCGCTGAGCGTCACCGCGTCGAGCGGATTCAGCAGCCCGCGGTCCACGGCCAGGCAGAAGGCGGCCAGGAGGTGGACCTTGTACATCGACGAGATGCTGGTCTGACTGTCGGCGCCGACCCCGACGCCGGCCGCCTCCTCGCCGACCGGGTGCGCCCAGCACCAACCGTCACAGCCCGCGGCGACCAATTCGGTGCCGATCCGGGCCCGCAGGCTCCTGGTCATCCGGTCTCCCCCAGACGCCCGAGGGAGCGCCGCAGGGCACGGTCCACGACGTCGCGCAGATCCCGCTTTCCGACGGCAACGCCCCGTTGCGGCGGCACCACACACCGCAGCCGCAGGTGGAAGGCCGCCGGCATCGGGAACGCGGGCAGGCCCCCGAGTTGATCGGGGGTGAGCAGCACCATCGCGCCTCCGGCACCGAGCCGCGCGGCCAGGACCGTCCGGTCCGGCCACAGCTCGGTCTCCGGGTGCAAGCCGATGGTGAAGAAGGCGTCGGCCAGGCGTCCGGCGGCCGCCGGGCTGACGGCGGCGGTGTTGTCCAGCAGGGTGTGTCCCCGCAACGCCGCCCAGGTCGCGGGCTTTTCGGCGGGCCCGGCGAGCAGCCGGGGAACCTCGTGCAGCTGCCCGCGAGACAACTCACCCGTCGGCGCCGGGTCCTCGATGACGGCACAGTCCAGACGGCCCTCGCCCACCCGGGTGACCAGCTGCGACACCTCGGCCGTGTGCACACTGACCCGGCCGACGTCCCGCAACGCGGAGGTGAGGTCGAAGGCGATGCCCGGCGGCACCGAGGGGGCCAGCCCCACGCGGACCTCGGCCCCGGCGTCGGCGATGGCGTGGGCCATGCTCTGCAGTTCCGTGGCGTCCCGGACCAGAATCCGGGCCTGCGGGAGCAGGGACCGGCCCGCCTCGGTGAGGGTGGCACCGGTGGCGGAGCGGCGGATCAGGTCGAGGCCGAGATTCGACTCCAGACGTTTCAGCCCCTGGGACACGGGGGACTGGGTCAGCCCCAGCCGCTCCGCGGCACCGGTGACGCTGCCCTCCTCGGCCACGGCGACGAAGTACTCCCAATGCCGGAGGGAATCCGGTCGAGTTGTCATGTGCCCCGAGTCTAGTGGCGGGGACTCTGCCGAGCTGAGCGAGGTACGGGGGACACCCCCAGGGGTCAGGTCCAGCGGCAGAAACAGCGACTGGACATGCTGTGGGCCACCGATGACGACTACGTGGCCCTGGAGGTGACGTGGATGCTCTCACAGGACGTGATCCAGGCGTACGGGCATCCGAAGAACTCGGAGGGCAA
>JAAYAH010000109.1 GCA_012719445.1 Actinomycetales bacterium
CCGCGGAAGATGTCCGCGAAGCGCGTCGAGAGCACGGCCCGGAAGCCGTAGTCCTTGAGCGCCCACACGGCGTGCTCGCGCGAGGAGCCCGTCCCGAAGTCGGGGCCCGCGACGAGCACGGAGCCGGCCTTGTAGGCGTCCTTGTTGAGCACGAAGTCGGGGTCGCCGCGCCACGCGGCGAACAGCGCGTCCTCGAAGCCCGTGCGCGTGACCCGCTTGAGGTAGACGGCGGGGATGATCTGGTCGGTGTCGACGTTGGAGCGACGCAGCGGGACGCCGACCCCGGTGTGCACGGTGAACTTCTCCATGACGAGGGTGTCCTCTCGGGTGTGGGGTCGGGCTCAGCGGGCCGCGACGAGGTCGGCGGGGTCGAGATCGGCCGGGCTGGACAGCGTCCCGCGGACCGCCGTCGCGGCCGCGACCAGCGGAGAGACCAGGTGGGTCCGCCCACCCCGGCCCTGCCGGCCCTCGAAGTTGCGGTTCGAGGTCGAGGCGCTGCGCTCCCCCGGGGCCAACTGGTCGGGGTTCATCCCCAGGCACATGGAGCACCCGGCGTTGCGCCACTCGGCCCCGAAGTCGACGAAGACCTTGTCCAGCCCCTCGGCCTCGGCCTGGGCGCGCACCCGCTCCGACCCGGGGACGACCAGCACCCGGACGCCGTCCGCCTTCACCCGGCCGGCGACGACGGACGCCGCGGCCCGGAGGTCCTCGATCCGGCCGTTGGTGCACGAGCCGATGAACACCGTGTCCACCCCGACCTCCCGCAGCGGGGTGCCCGGGGTCAGCGCCATGTACTCCAGCGCCCGTTGCGCCGAGGCCCTGGCCACGGGATCGTCCATGGTCTCGGGGTCGGGGACGGACGCCGAGAGTGGCAGGCCCTGCCCGGGGTTGGTGCCCCAGGTGACGAACGGCTGGATCTCCGCGGCGTCCAGCACCACCTCGGCGTCGAAGACGGCGTCGTCGTCGGTGCGCAGGGTGCGCCAGTAGGCCACGGCCTCGTCCCAGGCCGCGCCGGTCGGTGCGTGCGGCCGTCCCTCGAGGTAGGCGAACGTGGTCTCGTCCGGCGCGATCATCCCGGCCCGCGCGCCGGCCTCGATGGACATGTTGCAGATCGTCATCCGGGCCTCCATGGACAGCTCCCGGATCGCCTGCCCGCGGTACTCCAGCACGTAGCCCTGCCCGCCGCCGGTCCCGATCCTGGCGATCACCGCGAGGATGATGTCCTTGGCCGTCGAGCCGGCGGGCAGGGTGCCCTCGACCGTGATCGCCATGGTCCGGAAGGGCTTGAGCGGCAGGGTCTGGGTCGCCAGCACGTGCTCGACCTCGCTGGTGCCGATGCCGAAGGCCAGCGCCCCGAAGGCGCCGTGCGTCGAGGTGTGCGAGTCACCGCAGACGACGGTCAGCCCCGGCTGGGTCAGCCCCAACTGGGGGCCGACGACGTGCACGATCCCCTGCTCGGCGTCGCCGAGGCTGTGCAGCCTGACCCCGAACTCGGCGCAGTTGCGACGCAGGGTCTCCACCTGGGTCCTGCTCACCGGGTCGGCGATCGGGGCCAGGACGTCGAGGGTCGGGACGTTGTGGTCCTCGGTCGCGATGGTGAGGTCCGGACGGCGTACCCGGCGACCGGTCAGCCGGAGCCCCTCGAACGCCTGTGGGCTGGTCACCTCGTGGATGAGGTGGAGATCGATGTACAGCAGATCGGGTTCTCCGTCGACCCCGGCGCGCACCACGTGCGCGTCCCAGACCTTCTCGGCCAGCGTGCGTCCCACGAGTCCTCCTCGACGTCCTCGTCTGCCCGTCGCCGTCGGCGGCCGGGCACCCGGCCCGATGCACTTGCGTCTCATCATTCGAGACGGCAGTATCAAGCCATGGACAAGGGTAGCGGAGTCGGCGTCCTCGACAAGGCCTCGGCCGTCCTCGGCGCCCTCGAGGCGGGGCCGGCGACCCTCGCCCAGCTCGTCGCGGCGACCGGGCTGGCCAGACCGACCGTCCACCGGCTCGCCGTCGCCCTGGAACACCACCGGCTCGTCGGCCGGGACATGCAGGGTCGGTTCGTCCTCGGCCCCCGGCTCGCCGAACTCGCCGCCGCCGCCGGTGAGGACCGGCTGCTCGCCGCGGCGGGGCTGGTGCTCACCGCGCTACGGGACCAGACCGGGGAGTCCGCCCAGCTCTACCGTCGCCAGGGCGACCTGAGGGTCTGCGTCGCCACGGCCGAGCGACCGATGGGCCTGCGCGACTCGATCCCGGTCGGCACCACCCTCACCATGCTCGCCGGCTCCGCGGCCCAGGTGCTGCTGGCCTGGGAGGAGCCCGACCGCCTCTACCGGGGCCTCACCGGGGCCAGGTTCACCGCGACGACGCTGTCGGCGGTCCGCAGGCGGGGCTGGGCGCAGAGCGTCGGCGAACGGGAACCCGGGGTGGCCTCCGTCTCCGCCCCGGTGCGCGGGCCGTCGTCCCGGATCCTCGCCGCCGTCTCCATCTCCGGCCCCATCGAGCGGCTGACCCGGCAGCCGGGGCGGCTGCACGGGGCCGCCGTCGCCGCAGCCGCCGACCGGCTCACCGAGGCCCTCCGCCGATCCGGCTGACGGCGAGCCGGCGGGACGCGGGGATCTCTCCCCCATCTCGGGTGTCTCCCGCCGACCCCTCCCGGCGGTCCCCGTGGACGACGAGAGCCCCCGGTCCGTGGACCGAGGGCTCTCCGACGTAGCCCCGACGGGATTCGAACCCGCGCTACCGCCTTGAGAGGGCGGCGTGCTAGGCCGCTACACAACGGGGCCGTGCCTGCACACAGTACCGCCCGGATTGTCGGGTGGAACGCCCGGGGCGGCAACCGACCCGGGCGGTGTGCGCTGGGGTACCAGGACTCGAACCTAGACTGACGGAACCAGAATCCGGCGTGCTGCCAATTACACCATACCCCAATGGGTATCTCGGCTCGATGTCGAACGCGAGCGACCCGAGCGATGACTCTAGCGGGCGGCCTGGTTCTCCCCCAAATCGGTTCCCGCCGGCGTCGCCCCGTTCCGGGACAGACCGAGCAACCGCGGCACCTCGGCGAGGGTACGGACGACGGCGACGTCCCCGGGCTCCAGACCGCTCCCGTGGCGGTCGAGCCAGATCCCCAACAGTCCCGCGTCCCGCGCTCCCCTCGCGTCGATGTCCAGTTCGTCACCGACGTACGCCGCCCGCTCCGGCGTGACGCCCAGCAGCCGACAGGCGTGGTGGTAGATCTCCGCCCTGGGCTTGCCGTACCCGAGGTCGTCGAGGCAGCTCACCACCGGCAACCTGGTGGCGAGACCGACCCGGGTGAGCTTGGCCACCTGGTAGTCCCGGTGGGAGTTGGTCACGGCCCCGACCCGGATCCCCGCCGCGTCGAGGGCGTCCAGCAGGTCGAGCGCGTCCGGGGTCAGCCGCCACAGCTCCTGGATCAGCGCCTCGTACCGTGCGGACCAGTCGGCCAGCTCCGCGCGGGAGAGCTCGGGGCCGCCGAAGGCCGCGTGCAGGTCGACGATCCTGGCCCGACGCTGGGACTCCATGTCGATCTCACCGCGGGTGTATGCCCGGAAGTGCCCGCCCGGGTCCTGCGCCCAACGCAGCAGCGCGGCCTCCCGCGCCTCGGCGTCGAGGTGGGGCAGCCACGTCCCCAGCAGCACGAACAGGGCACCCCGGAACGCCCCCCGGGTGTCGACCAGCGTGTCGTCGATGTCCAGCAGGACGACGTGGACCCCGGCGGGGCTGTCGGCGCGACTCACTCCGGCCGCTCCGTACGCTCCGGGCCCCCGTCCCGTTCGGTGAGCGGCGGCACCGCCGGTTCCGTGACCGGGAGGGCGGGCGGACCGGCCGCCGGGGCCCCTGCGCCGTCCATCGGTGGCTCCTGCGGCGACGGTTCCGCCTGGGGCGGCGACGGCGCGGTTCCGGGCGGCCAGGGCACGGCCCCCTGCGGCCAGGGCGCTGCTCCCTGCTGCCAGGCACCTCCGTACTGCCAGGGCACGGCCCCCTGCGGCCAGGCGGAGCCCTGCTGCCCGACACCTCCGTACTGCCCGACACCTCCGTACTGCCCGGCGACGCCCTGCTGCCAGGCGGAGCCCTGCTGCCCGACACCTCCGTACTGCCCGGCGACGCCCTGCTGCCAGGCGGAGCCCTGCTGCCCGGCGCCTCCGTACTGCCCGGCGACGCCCTGCTGCCATGGTCCGGGCTGCGGCTCTCCGGAACCGGCCTGCCCGACACCCTCCTGTCCCCATCCCCATCCGACCGCCGGGGGCGAGGGCTGGCCGGCGGGACCGGGAGCGAGCCCGGCCGCGTACGGCGGCACGGCGACGGCCGGTCCGGGGTACGGGGGCGGCACGAAGACCCGCGCGACCTTCCGGTGGACGCCGAGACCGACGAGCAGTCCCGTGGAGATCCCGGTCAGCCCGAGGCTGATCAACAGGGCGAAGGGGTCGGACTCCGTCGCCGAGAGCGAGTCGGAGAAGGTTCCGGTGAGGATCGCCGGGATCATGACGGTGACGTTGTTCACCCCGTGTAGGGCGATGCCGGCCTCCAGGCCACCGGTCGCCCACGCCAGCCAGCCCGCGAGCGCCCCGAAGATGAACCGGTCGCTGAACAGCCACAGGTCCTGCTCGCCGTGGGCGATGGCGAAGACCGTCGCCGAGCAGGCACCCGAGATGAGCGCGGCCGGGACGCCCCGGGGGATCAGGGACCCGACGGACTGGGTGATCCAGCCTCGGAACAGGTACTCCTCTCCCGCGGACTGCAGCGGGGTGGTGAACACCACGATGAGGATCAGCCACACCGCGCCGGGCTCCGGATCCAGCTCGGCTCCGCCGAGCAGGTACAGCCCGCCGGTGAGCGGGAGGTAGACCGCCAGCGCCGCGAGGGCGCAGGTCAGCATCCACCGCCAGCGGATCCCTCCGGACACCGACGCGATCCACCGGGGCCGCCACCCGTGCCCGGCCCACACGGCGGCCATGGCCACCGGAACCAGCGACGCGAGCACGAGGTTCATCGTCAGCATGCCGGCGGGGTCGAGGGACAGCTCCTCGGCGGTCGCGGGATCCGTCACGGAGTCGTCCACGATCCCCCCGGCCTGCAGGACGGCCATGCCGATCCCGAGGACGACCATCGTGGTCACCACGATGCCCAGGACGACGCCGAGCCCGACGAGCGGCCGCCACCACCGGTGGTTCGGCCCTCTGAGCAGGTGCGGGTACCGGCGGGGCTGCCAGGCCTCGACCGGCCCGGGGGGCTGTCCCGGCCAGGTCGACCAGGGCAGTACGGCCGTCATCGCTCGCGACCCGGGCTCGTGCCCGCGCGAGTGGTCACGAGGTCGCCGTCACGGCGAGCCGCGTGGCGAGCGCGGCCACCCTGGCGAGGGAGCTCCGCCTGCCGAGGATCTCCATGGACTCGAAGAGCGGTGGCGAGACCCGGCGCCCGGTGACCGCGACCCGGACCGGGGTGAAGGCGACCTTCGGCTTCCGCCCCAGTCCCTCCACCAGCGCCGACCGCAGGGCGGACTCGATCGCCTCGGCCCGCCAGTCGGTCAGGTCCGCCAGCGCCGTCCCTGCCGCGGTGAGGACCTCCCGCGCGCCCTGGGCGTCCTTGGCGACGGCGGCCATGGCGTCCTCGGCCGGCACCAGGTCCTCGGCGGGATCGAACAGGAAACCGAGCATGCCCGGTGCCTCCGAGAGCACCTGGACCCGGGTCTGGATCAGCGGTGCGGCCGCCGCGAGCGCCTCGCGCTGGGACGGCGTGGGCTCGGCCGGCAGCACGTCCGCCGCCTGGAGGTACGGCACCAGCCGCTCCCGGAAGTCCTCCGGGGCCAGCCGGCGGAGGTGCTCGGCGTTGATCGCCTCGGCCTTGCGCAGGTCGAACCGGGCCGGGTTGGCGTTCACGTCGGAGATGTCGAAGGCCGCGACCATCTCCTCCATGGTGAAGACGTCACGGTCCTCGGCGATCGCCCAGCCGAGCAGGGCCAGGTAGTTGAGCAGGCCCTCGGGGACGAAGCCCCTGGACCGGTGCAGGAACAGGTCGGAGGCCGGGTCCCGCTTGGACAGCTTCCGGTTGCCCTCGCCCATGACGTACGGGAGGTGCCCGAACCGCGGGACGTCCTTGGCCACCCCGATCTCCACCAGTGCCCGGTAGAGCGCGATCTGCCGGGGCGTCGAGGACAGCAGGTCCTCCCCCCTGAGCACGTGAGTGATCTCCATCAGGGCGTCGTCGACCGGGTTGACCAGGGTGTACAGCGGGTCGCCGCCGGCGCGGACGACGACGTAGTCGGCGACGCTGCCCGCCCGGAAGGTGACCTGGCCGCGGACCAGGTCATCGAAGGTGATGTCCTCGTCCGGCATCCGCAGCCGGAGCACCGGCAGGCGCCCCTCAGCCCGCAGCGCAGCCCGTTGCTCGGCGGTGAGGTCGCGGTCGGCGTTGTCGTAGCCCAGCTTCGGGTCCCGGCCGGCTGCCCGGTGCCGGGCCTCGATCTCCTCCGGGGTGGAGAACGACTCGTAGACAAGGCCGGCGGCCACCAGCCGGTCGACGACGTCCGCGTAGATGTCGCCCCGCTGGCTCTGCCGGTACGGCCCGTGCGGTCCCCCGACCTCGACCCCCTCGTCCCAGTCCAGGCCCAGCCAGCGCATGGCGTCCAGCAGTTGGAGGTAGCTCTCCTCGCTGTCCCGTGCGGCGTCGGTGTCCTCGATCCGGAAGACGAAGGTTCCCCCGGTGTGCCGGGCGTGGGCCCAGTTGAACAGGGCGGTTCGGATGAGCCCGACGTGCGGGGTCCCGGTCGGTGACGGGCAGAACCGGACCCGGACGGTGTCGCGGGGGGCCGGCGAGGGCGCGGAGGAGTCAGTGAGGGCAGTCATGGTGCGCCCAGCCTAGCCAGCGACCAGCGGCGGAGCCGTCCACGGGACGGCGACGACAGGGAACGGGTTCCACTCACCCCGCGCCGCCGGGGACGCCACGGGCGTGAGCCGCCGGAGCGACGGACCGGACCGGTCGTCGCGCCCGCTCAGCCCCGGCGCAGGACCGGGTTGGCGAGGGTCCCGATCCCCTCGATCTCGACCTCGACCCGCTGCCCCGCCACCATCGGGCCCACCCCGTCCGGCGTGCCGGTGAGCACGACGTCACCGGGGAGCAGGGTCATCACCGAGGACACGAACGAGACAACGGCCGCGACGTCGTGGACCATGAGCGAGGTCCTGGAGTCCTGGACGGTCGTCCCGTCCAGCCGGGTGCGCAGCCGGAGGTCGGCGATGTCGAGCCCGGTGACCAGGTAGGGGCCCAACGGGCAGAAGGAGTCGAAGCCCTTGGCCCGCCACCACTGCCCGTCCGAGCGCTGGAGATCCCTTGCCGTGACGTCGTTGGCGCAGGTGTAACCGAGGACGACCTCGCCGACCCGGGCCGGGGGGACGTCCCGGCAGATCCGGCCGATGACCGCGGCGAGCTCGCCCTCGTAGTGGACCTCCGCCGACACCCTGGGCACGACGATCGGGTCGCCGGGGCCGATCACCGAGGTGTTGGGCTTGAGGAAGATCTCCGGCTCCGCGGCGACCTCCCCGCCCATCTCCGACGCGTGCGCGGCGTAGTTGCGCGCCACGCCCAGCACCTTGCTCCGCGGGATGACCGGGGCCAGCAGGCGGACCTGGTCGACGGGGACGCGCTCCCCGACGAACCGGATCGGGGTGTACAGCGGGTCTCCTGCGACGACCGCGAGGACCTCCTCGCCCTCGCCGCCCTCGACGACCCCGAACCGGGGGTCGTCACCGGTGGTGAACCTCGCGATGCGCACGACCGCGAGCCTATCCACCGTGGTGGACGTCACCACCGTGCCGGGGTCCGTGGGAGCCACCTCACGAACCCCGGCACGACGTCTTCCGACCGCTACTTGCCGGCTCCCGCCGTCACCCCGCTGATCAGCTGGCGACGGCCGAACAGGTAGAGCAGGAGGATCGGCAGGCCCGACAGTACGACCGCTGCGAGCAGGGCCGGGAAGTCGGTGCCGAACTGCCCCTGGAACTTCCACAGGCCGAGGGTGAGCACCCGCTGGCTGTCGGACTGGGTCAGGATCAGCGGGAAGAGCAGACCGTTCCAGGCACCGATCGCGGTGTAGACCCCGACGGTCGTGATCGACGACCGGGACATCGGCAGCACCAGGGTGAACAGCAGCCTGGTCACCGTGGCGCCGTCCAGCGTCATCGCCTCGTACAGCTCCCTGGGGATGTCCCGCAGGCTGCTGGTGAGCACGAGCACCGCGACCGGCAGCGAGAAGGCCGCCGTCGGCAGGATGATCCCGGTGAGCTTGTCGTACTGGTCGATCCTCGTGATGATCAGGTACAGCGGGACGATGACCGCCTGTGCCGGGATGGCCAGGCCGAGCAGCATCATGCTGAATCCCCTGCCGACGAACCTGCTCCGGCTCCTGGAGATCGCGTAGGCCGCCGGGATCGCCAGGACCAGCACGATCGCCACCGTGAAGACGGTGACGACGGCGGTGTTGAGCAGGTACCGGTTGAAACCGCTGTCGAGGGCGGTCTGGTAGTTCTTCAGGGTCGGCCGGGTCGGCCAGGCGAGGAAGGTCTTGCTGAGGTAGTCGGACCGGGTCACCAGGCTGCTCTGGATGATGTAGTACAGCGGCACCGCGATGACGAACGCCCATGCCAGGGCGAGCAGTCCGGCGAGCAGGTTCGGCCGCTGGCGGGTGTTCCACCCCACCCGGCGCAGAGCGGTGTGCGCGCGGGAGGACCGGCCCGCGGGGACGGCGTCCGTCGTGTCGTCCGGGGTCTTCACGTCCGTGGTCATCACAACCCCTCCGATTGGCTCTGCATCGCGCGGAAGCCGGACAGCCGCACCGCGGCGAGGGACATCGCCGTCCCCAGCACGACGATGAGCACCGCGACGGCGCTCGCGTAGCCCATCTCGTATCCGGTGAAGCCCATGAAGTACATGTGCAGGGGCAGGATCCGGGTCGCTGTCCCCGGCCCGCCCTCGGTGAGCACGAGGATGGCGTCGAAGGTGGTCACCGAGCCGACGAGCATGAGGATCGTCGAGGTGACGATGGTGTAGCGGAGCTGGGGCAGGGTGATCGACCAGAACTGGCGCCAGCGACCGGCGCCGTCGATCACGGACGCCTCGTAGAGCACCACGGGCACGCCCCTGGCCGCGCCCTGGTAGAGCAGGGTGTGGAACGGGATCCACTGCCAGCTCATGACGAACACGGCGATCCAGATCGCCAGGTCGGGATTGCCCAGCAGATTGGTGTTGTCACCCAGGACGCCGCGCAGCGCGTTGGGGAGCCCGAAGCTGGCGTCGAGGAAGGTCCGCCACATCAGCGCGATCGCCGGGGTCGACAGCAGCAGCGGGACGAAGAAGAGGGCCGAGAGCACGGCCCGGTTGCGCTGCTTCCCGGCCGCCCAGACGCCGATCCCCAGCGCGATGGGGGTCTGCAGGGCCCAGGACGCCACCATCACCAGCAGGGTCCGCCACAGCGAGGCGACGAGTTCGTCGTCCTTCGCCAGCCGCTGCCAGTTCTCCATCCCCGCGGGCTGCGGGTCCCCGAGACCGTTCCAACTGGTGAAGCTCAGTACCAGCACCAGGACCATGGGCAGCACGGCGAAGGCCGCGAAGAACAGGAAGGCCGGGAGCGCCCATACGGCTCCCGGTCGGCGATCGTGGTCGGACATCTGCAGCACCGCTTCCTCCCGGTCGCCGACCGCGCGCCTGGCCGGGGACGGCGTGGGGTCGATGGCCGGGATCATCTCGTCGTCTCGTGGCGCCGTCGCCTGGCCCGGGACGGCACAGGGGGCCGGGCCGGGTCGACCCGGCCCGGCCCCCTTGTCTGTTCCGTTCACCCGAGGATCGGGCCTCGCCTCCGGCTACTGGGCCAGGGTGTCGGCGAACTCCTGCGGGGTCATCTCCTTGAGGAAGACCTTCTGCAGCGCGGTGAGCATCTTCTGCGCGTCGGCGGCAGGCAGGTCCTGGTCCCAGGAGAGGGCGAAGTGCTTCGAGTTGAGGGCCAGGTCGTAGACGAACATGGCGTGGTCGGCGTTGTCGGTCGCCTTCAGCTGCTCGGTGACCCCGGTGACCGCGGGGACGTCGCCGGCCTCGATGAGAGCCTTGATGTACTCCGGGTCCTTCATCTGGGAGGCGACGAAGTCCTCGGCCGTCTGGCCGGCCTTGGACGTGGCCGACACCGCGTAGTAGTTGGTCGGGTTGCCGACCACGTTGCTCGGGTCACCCTTGCCGTTGGCGACCGAGGGGAACGCGATCCAGCCGAGGTTGCCGTCCTTGACGAACTTCTCGTTCTGGCCGAGCTGGTTGACGTACTCCCAGGAGCCCATGAGGTGGAACCCGGCCCGGTCCTGGTTGAGGATCGTCGAGGCGCCGCCGACGTCGTAGCCGACGGAGGCGTAGTCCTTGCCGAAGGCACCCTTGTCGACCAGGGTCTGGATCATCTCCATGGCGGTGACGACGGCCGGGTCCTTCCACCCGCTCTTGTCACCGGCCACGATCTTGGCGAAGACCTCGGGCCCGCCCACGCGGTCGAGCAGGTACTCGGCCCACATGAGCTCGGTCCAGGCCTGGGAGCCGGCCAGTGCGATCGGGGTGACCTTGGCGGCCTTGAGGCTGTCCACAGCGGCCAGCAGCTCGTCCCAGGTCGTCGGCGGGGTCACGCCCGCCTTGTCCAGGACCTTCTTGTTGTAGTACAGGAACACCGGCTGCATCCCGCGCATCGGGATGCCGTAGTACTTGCCGTTGATCTTGGCGCCGTCGAGCACGCTGGGGATGAAGGCCGACTTGACGTCGGGCTTGGCCTCCAGCATGGCCGTCAGGTCACGGACCTTGCCGGCGTCCACGTACTCCTTGAGGTTCCCGCCACCCCAGTTGAAGAAGACGTCGGGCGCCTGCGGCGAGCCGAGGGCCACCCGCAGCTTCTGCTTGTACGGGTCGTTGGCGAAGACCTCGAGGGTCCCCTTGCCGGTCGTGGACGAGGAGTTGAAGCGGTCCACCGCTCCCTTCCACGCCGGCTGCATCGCCGCGTCCTGCAGCGCCCAGACCTTGAAGTCGCCCGTCCCTCCCGAGGTGCTCGCGCCGCCGTCGCCGTCGTCCCCGCCGGAGTCGCAGGCCGTGAGAAGGAGACCCGCGGTGGCTGCCATCGCCACCACGGCCAGGGCGCGCCGTCTCCGATTCCGATATGTGACACCACTCCCGATCATGTCCTACCCGCCTCTCGAGTACACCCTGCCACAGCAAGAGGTCGAAATGTTTTCGACACTCTCGACCTCGCCCGTACCGTAGGAGCGCTCGCCAAAACGCGTCAAGACCATGCCAGTTGCATCCCGATAACGGTCGTGACGCCGCTGACGCGTACCGGTACGAGACTTTGGTCACGCCGCGAAGGGGCTCCAGCACCCAAGTCGGTATGGACGTGGCCGAAACATTTCCCGATAATGAGTCGTCATCTCGTCCGAGGGAGAGCTCATGGCACCCGGTCGACCCGAGAGGCGCGCCACCCTGGCCGTCGTCGCCCACGAGGCCGGGGTCTCTATGGCGACGGTCTCCAAAGTCGTCAACGGCCGAGCCGATGTCGCACCTGCCACGCGGGCCAGGATCGAACGGCTCCTCGTCCAGCACCGGTACGTCCCCGTCGGCGCCAGGAGGACCACGACCTCCGCCCTGGTCGACGTGGTGTTCAACGCGCTGGACAGCCCGTGGGCCATCGAGATCCTCCGCGGCGTCACCGCGGCCCTCGGCGAGGCGTCCACCCAGGCGGTGGTGTCCTCCATGCCGGACCCCGCGGACATCGGCTGGCCGAGGCGGCTCCTGCTGGCCGGTCGCAACGGCCTCATCGTGGTGACCTCCGACCTCACCGAACGACACCGGACGGAGCTGGCGACCGCCGGGCTGCCGCTCGTCGTCATCGACCCCGTCGACCTGCCGGGGGCGGACGTCGCCAGTGTGGGGACGACGAACTGGGCCGGCGGCCTGGCGGCGACCGAACACCTCATCTCGTTGGGACACCGCAGGATCGCCGCCATCAGCGGGCCGCCGCAGCTGCTGTGCAGCCGCGCCCGGCTGGACGGCTACCGGGCCGCCATCGACCAGCACGGCATCCGGGTCGACCAGGGGCTCATCCGGCACGGCGACTTCCACCACGAGGGCGGGTTCGTCCAGGCGCTCTCCCTGCTCGACTGCGAGGAGCCGCCGACGGCGGTGTTCGCCGGCAGCGACCAGCAGGCTTTCGGGGTCATCGAGGCGGCCAGGGTCCGCGGCCTACGGGTTCCCCAGGACCTCAGCGTCGTCGGGTTCGACGACCTCCCCGTCGCCCGGTGGGCCTCCCCGCCGCTGACCACGGTGCGGCAGCCGCTCGCCGACATGGGCCGGATGGCGGCCCGGATGGTGCTCCGGATCGCCGCCGGCTCGCGGCTGGACAGCAACCGGGTGGAACTGGCCACCGGGCTCGTGGTGCGGGAGTCCACGGCTCCCCCACCCCGCCGCTCGTCGCCCCGTCGGTCACCGGCCGGGGGCCAGCAGCCCGCGCGCGGGCCCCAGCCCTCTGCCGACACCCCCAAGACCCCCGAGCAGCAGGCCGCCGCTCCCGGCGGGCCGTCATCGGACGCTGCCGGTACCACCACCCCCCCGATGCGAGGATCTGCATGAGCCACGACCCCTGCCGCGATGATCTCCGCCCCGTGACCGGCGGCTGGGCCGACCCGACTCTCCGTACGGAGGAACGGGTCGAGGCACTCCTCGCCGTGATGACGCTGGAGGAGAAGCTCGCCCAGCTGACCGGTGTGTGGGTCGCCGTCGAGAACGGCGCCGACGGCGGGCACGAGGTCGCGCCGCACCAGCACGACATGAGCGACGACCGGAGCTTCGACGAGATCATCTGCAACGGCATCGGGCAGCTCACCCGGGTGTACGGCAGCCGGCCCGTCGAGCCGGTCGACGGCGCGCGGGCCCTCGCCGAGACCCAGCGCCTGCTCCGGGAGCGGACCCGCCTCGGCATCCCCGCGATGGTGCACGAGGAGTGCCTCGCCGGCCTGACCGCCTACCGGGCTGCCGCCTTCCCGACCCCGCTGGCCCTCGCCGCCACCTTCGACCCCACCTCCGTCCAGGAGATGACCTCGCTCATCGGTGAGGACATGCGCCTGCTCGGCGTCCACCAGGGGTTGGCTCCGGTGCTCGACGTGATCCGGGACAGCCGTTGGGGGCGCGCGGAGGAGACCCTCGGCGAGGACCCCCACCTGGTGTCGGTCATGGCCACCGCCTACGTCCGGGGGCTCGAGGACGCCGGGGTGATCGCGACGCTCAAGCACTTCGCCGGGTACTCCGCCTCCCGGGCCGGGCGGAACCTCGCCCCGGTCAGCGTCGGTCCGCGGGAGTTCGCCGACGTCCTGCTGCCGCCGTTCGAGGCCGCGCTGCGGGAGGGCGGTGCGCGGTCGGTGATGCACTCCTACACCGACGTGGACGGCGTGCCGTCGGTCGCCGACCGCAGGCTGCTCACCGAGCTGCTGCGGGAGGAGTGGGGGTTCGACGGCGTCGTCGTCGCCGACTACTTCGGCATCGCCTTCCTGGAGACACTGCACCGGCTGGCCGCCTCCCCCGGGGAGGCCGCCGCGCTCGCCCTGCGTGCCGGGGTCGACGTCGAACTGCCGACGGTGCGCTGCTACGGGGAGCCGCTGGCCGACCAGGTGCGCTCGGGCAGGGTCGGGATCGACCTGGTGGACCGGTCGGTCCGCCGGGTCCTCCGGCAGAAGATCGACCTGGGACTGCTGGACCCGTCCTGGACGCCGGAGCCTCCCGTGCTCAGCGATCGGCCGGACATCGAGCTGGACTCCGTGCGGCACCGGGCGGTGGCCCGGCGGCTCGCGGAGCGGTCCGTCGTCCTGCTCGCCAACGACGGCACGCTCCCGCTCTCCCCCGCAGTGCGGAGCGTGGCCGTCGTCGGCCCGTGCGCGGACGATCCGCTGACCTTCCTCGGCTGCTACTCCTTCGCCAACCACGTCGGCGCCAACCACCCCGAGGCCGGGCTGGGCATCGACGTGCCGACCGTGCTCTCCGCCCTGCGCGCCCAGCTCCCCGACCTGTCCGTCGAGCACGTGCGCGGCTGCGCGGTGGACGGCGCCGACCGGTCGGAGTTCCCGGACGCGCTGGCCGCGGCCGCGCGGGCCGACCTGTGCCTCGCCGTCCTCGGCGACCGGGCAGGCCTCTTCGGCGACGGGACCTCCGGTGAGGGCTGCGACGTCCTCGACCTGTCCCTGCCCGGCGTCCAGGGCGAACTGCTGGAGCAGCTGGTCGGCACCGGCACCCCGGTGGTGCTGGTGACGGTGACCGGCCGCCCGTACGCCGTCGGGGCGTGGAGCGACCGGCTGGCCGCGCACGTGCAGGCATTCTTCCCCGGCGAGGAGGGCGGGACGGCCCTGGCCGCGGTGCTCAGCGGTGAGGTGTCGCCGTCGGGCCGGCTGCCGGTGCAGTTCCCCCGCGGCGCCGGCGGCCAGCCCGCCGGGTACCTGCACGCCCCGCTCGGCGGCAGGAGCGAGGTCAGCGCCGCCGACCCCACGCCGCTGTACGCCTTCGGCCACGGGCTGAGCTACACGTCGTTCGCCTACTCCGAGCTGGGGATCGCCGATCCGAGCCTGGACACGGCAGGGGAGACCACGCTGAGCTGTGTGCTGACCAACACCGGGGAACGCAACGGGACCGAGGTGGTACAGCTCTACCTCACCGACCCGGTGGCGCAGGTCACCCGGCCGGTGCAGCAACTGGCTGGCTTCACGCGGGTCACCCTGGATCCCGGTGACTCGGCCCGGGTCACCTTCCGGCTGCACACCGACCGGACGGCCTTCACCGGCCGGTCGATGCACAAGATCGTCGAACCGGGCACCCTCGAGGTGAGGATCGGGTCCTCGGCCTGCGACCTGCCGCTGCACGGCACGATCGAGCTCACCGGGCAGGTCCGTCAGGTCGGTCACGACCGGGTGCTGCTGACCCCGGTCGAGGTCGAGCCGCTCACCAGGGAACCGGTTGCCGCGGCGGAGGGCTCCCTCGGGATGGGCCTGCTCAGCTGACCCGGTCCGCGGCCCCGGACCGCAGACCGGCGCCGGAGACCCACGAGGGGGCGCACTCGTCGAGTGCGCCCCCTCGCCGTCCGGGGTGTCTCTGTCCGGGCTGTCGGCGTCCGGATGTCACTCGGGCGCCGCGGACGACTCCGCCGGATGCCTCACCTGCATGCGGCTGAGTCGCCGAACACCGAACACGGCGATGATCAGCCCGACCGTCCCCCCGGCGACGAAGGACAACCCGAATGCGGATCCCGGCTCCAGGGCACAGAAGAGGCCGACGAGGCAGGCGATCGTCGGGAGAATCTGGGCGACGATACGCACACCGCTCAGATCCTCCGTCGACCACGGGTTCACCCCCTTCGCCACCGCATAGCCGATGGGGAGGTACATGCCTGCGATGACGAGGAGGAACAGGGCGACCGCATAGGGAATGGCCTCCCGCCCGCCCACGAACAACATCACGGCCGCCATGAGCTGCCCGACCCAGGCGAGGACGACGAGCGAGAACGCCGCACCCTCGTTCCAGACGTCGCGCTGACGTTCCTCGGTGTAAAAGGGATGCCCGAAGTCCGCGACGACCGCCGCGAACCGGACGTAACGACTCTCTGTCACGCTACTCACTTCTCCTCGTGTCGGCCCCGGGCGTCAGCGGTCTTCCGGTCGTCGCTGGTCTTCCGGTCGTTCGGCTCGGCGAACAGTGCCTCGACGGTCTCACCGAGCGCCTCCGCGAGCCTCAGCGCCAGATAGACCGACGGCGCGTAGTCACCGGCCTCGACAGCCACCATCGTCTGCCGGCTCACGCCGATCTCGGCCGCGAGCTGGGCCTGGGTCTTCCCGGTCAGGACCCGCGCCGGACGCACGCGGTTCCCGCGCCCTCCTGCTGTCGTCTTCACCACGAGGGAAATGTATGGTCAACTAGACATCGTGTCAAGTTTAGTAGACACGATGTCTAGTTGACCTGACACGTCGACCTCGGGAGACAGGCACCCATCTCCCGGGATGACGGCTCAGCGGGTCGGCACGCCCTCACGGAACAGGCCGTAGACCAGCCCGTCGCACAGCGCCTGCCAGGACGCCTCGACGATGTTCGCCCCCACACCGACGGTCTGCCAGGTGGTCTCGGCGTCCGCGGTCTCGATGAGCACCCGGGTCACCGCGTCGGTGCCCTGAGAGGCGTCGAGGATGCGGACCTTGTAGTCGACGAGGGTGAACCGCTCGAGCTCCGGGTACACCGGCAGCAGGGCCAGGCGCAGGGCGTGGTCGAGGGCGTTCACCGGGCCGTTGCCCTCGCCGGTCGCCACCTGGCGGGCCTGGCTGGTCAGCAGCTTCACCGTGGCCTCGGACAGCGCGCCGCCGGGCTGCACGGGGTTGGACTCCGTGATCACCCGCCAGCTCTCGACGGTGAAGTAGCTGGGCCGGGCGCCGTCCACCTCCTCGCGGACGAGCAGCTCGAACGACGCGTCCGCCGCCTCGAAGGTGTACCCGGTTGCCTCCAGCTCCTTGACCCGCTCGGTGATCCGGGTCAGCGCCGCCTTGTCCCCGGCGAGGTCGAGACCCAGCTCGCGGCCCTTGAGCTCGACCGAGGCCCGCCCCGCCATGTCCGAGACGAGCATCCGCATGTCGTTGCCGACCGTCATCGGGTCGGTGTGCTGGTAGAGGTCCGGGTCGACCCGGATGGCGCTGGCGTGCAGGCCGGCCTTGTGGGCGAAGGCGCTGGCCCCGACGTAGGGCTGCCGGGAGTACGGCGGGACGTTGGTGATCTCGCTGACCGCGTGCGCGATCCGGGTGGCGTCGGTGAGCTTGCCCCCGGTCAGCACGGTGCGGCCGAGCTTCAGCTCCAGGTTGGCGACCAGCGTGATCAGGTTGGCGTTGCCGGTCCGCTCGCCGTACCCGTTGAGGGTTCCCTGGACGTGCATGGCACCCGCGTCCACAGCCGCGAGGGAGTTGGCGACGGCGCACCCGGTGTCGTTGTGGCAGTGGATGCCCAGCGCGGCCGAGGAGCGGTCCCGCACCACGGCGACGACGTCGGCGATCTGCGGCGGCAGCATCCCGCCGTTGGTGTCGCACAGGGCGACGATCTCGGCCCCGGCCTCGGCGGCGGTGCGGACCACCTCGACGGCGTAGTCGGGGTCGTGCCGGTACCCGTCGAAGAAGTGCTCGGCGTCCAGGAACACCCGGCGGCCCTCGGCGCGGAGGTGGGCGACGGTGTCCCGGATCATGTCGAGGTTCTCCTCCGGCGTGGTCCGCAGGGCCTTGAGGACGTGCCGGACGTCGCTCTTGGCGACCAGGGTGACCACCGGGGCTCCGGAGTCCACCAGCGCCCGCACCTGCTGGTCGTCGGCCGCGGCCACACCGGCCCTGCGGGTGGACCCGAAGGCCGCGAGGACCGCGTGACGCAGCCCGAGTTCTTCCGCCGCGCGCCGGAAGAACTCGGTGTCCTTGGGGATGGCACCCGGCCAGCCGCCCTCGATGTAGCTGACGCCGAGATCGTCGAGGTGCCGGGCAATGGCGAGCTTGTCCTGCACCGTGAGGGACAGGCCCTCCTGCTGCGCCCCGTCGCGCAGGGTCGTGTCGTAGACGTGGAACTCGCTCATCGTGTGCCTTCCATCAGCTCGGGTCCTGCGCACCCCCGACACGAAAAAGACCCCTCGCTCCGCGAGAGGTCTGCGCGTCGACGGTGTCGGGACGAGGTGCGTCCTCAGACGGTGCCGACGCGCCTGCCGATAATGATCACCGACGTACGCATGACCGAGCCAGTGTGCCACATCTCCGACCCCGCAGCCGCATCACCCCCTCACCCCGGCCAGCTCCCCCGACGGCCACCCCCGACCACTCCCCACCCGCGCACCCCCACCGGTGGCGAAGTGGGCTCATTCTTCGAGAATGAGCCCACTTCGCCACCGGTGACCGTTGAGGGGAGCCGGCGGGAGGGTCAGGCCAGGCGGCGCATCCAGCCGTGGGCGTCGGCGGCGCGGCCGTACTGGATGTCGACCAGGGCCTGGCGCAGCCGCATGGTGACCTCCCCCGCACCGCCGTCACCCATGGCCAGTTCACCGCCGTCCCACCGCAGGCACCCGACCGGGGTGATCACGGCGGCGGTGCCGCAGGCGAAGACCTCCGCGATCTCCCCGGAGCCCACGCCGTCACGCCACTCGTCGATGCCCACCCGCCGTTCCTCGACGTCGAACCCGAGCTCCTTGGCGAGCTCCAGCACCGAGGAACGGGTGACCCCCTCGAGGATGGTCCCGGTCAGCTCGGGGGTGACCAGCCTGCCGTCCCGGCGCACGAAGTAGAGGTTCATGCCACCCAGCTCCTCGACCCAGTGCCGGTCGACGGCGTCGAGGAAGCAGACCTGCTGGCAGCCGTGGGCCGACGCCTCGAGCTGGGCGGCGAGGCTCGCGGCGTAGTTACCGCCGCACTTCGCGGCCCCGGTGCCGCCCCGGGCGGCCCGGGTGTACGCGGTGGACAGCCAGATCGACACCGGCTTGACCCCGCCGGCGAAGTACGAGCCGACCGGGCAGGCGATGAGCAGGTACCGGATCTCCGCGGCCGGCCGGACCCCCAGGAACGGCTCCGAGGCGAACATGAACGGCCGGAGGTAGAGCGAGGTCTCCTCCCCCGACGGAACCCAGGCGAGGTCGGTCCGGACCAGCAGGTCGATGGAGGCGAGGAAGTCCTCCACGGGGAACGCGGGCAGGGCCAGCCGCCGGGCCGAGTGCATGAAGCGCTCGCCGTTCGCCTCCGTCCGGAAGCCCCACACCGAGCCGTCGGCGTGCCGGTAGGCCTTCAGCCCTTCGAAGATCTCCTGGCCGTAGTGCAGGACGGCGGCCGCCGGGTCGAGGGTGAGCGGGCCGTACGGCTCGAGCTTCGCGTCGTGCCACCCCTCGTCCCTCGTCCAGGTCGCGGAGACCATGTGGTCGGTGAAGTACCTGCCGAACCCGGGGTCGGCCAGGATGGCCTGCCGCGCCTCGGGCGGGGTGGGGTTGGGGTTGCGGTGCTCGGCGAACCGAAGTGACGGGTTACCGGTCATGGCTGAGTGCTCCTTGCGCATCCCCCGACGGCGCCGGAGCCGCCGGGCGGCACCGTGACGTCCGCACGGCACCGAGGTCTGTTGGGGACCGTACCAGCGGAGGTGGGGGTCGCCGGGCGGGGCACGACTGTTGGACGTGCACGCCCGGTGGAACCGGCCCGGGGTGCGGGCCGGTCGTGCGTCAGCCCGCGACGCGGGCTGCGATGGCGTCCCCGATCTCCGCTGTGCGGCGGGGTACTCGGGGGCCTTCCGGACCGCAGCGCTCGGCCAGGTCCGTTGCGACGGCCTGCTCGATCCGTCGCGCCGCCTTGTCCTGGCCGACGTGCTCCAGCAGCAGCGCCACCGAGAGGACGGTCGCCGTCGGGTCGGCCTTGCCCTGGCCCGCAATGTCGGGGGCGGAACCGTGAACCGGCTCGAACATGCTCGGCGTCGTCCGGTCCGGGTTGATGTTGCCGGACGCGGCGAGGCCGATGCCACCGCACACCGCGGCCGCCAGGTCGGTGATGATGTCGCCGAAGAGGTTGTCGGTGACGATGACGTCGAACCGCGCCGGGTCGGTGACCATGAAGATCGTCGCCGCGTCGACGTGCTGGTAGTTGACCGAGACCTCGGGGAACTCGGGGTGGACCCGCTCGACGGTGCGCCGCCACAGGTGACCGGCATGCGTGAGCACGTTGTGCTTGTGCACCAGGGTGAGACTCCGGCGGGGCCGGGAGACCGCCCGGCGGAACGCGTCCCGGACGACGCGCTCGACGCCGAAGGCGGTGTTGACGCTGACCTCGGTGGCGATCTCGTGCGGGGTGCCGACCCGCACCGCACCGCCGTTGCCGACGTACGGCCCCTCGGTGCCCTCGCGCACGACGACGAAGTCCACGTCGCCGGGGTCGGCCAGCGGGGAGCGCACACCGGGGAACAGCCGGCCCGGCCGCAGGTTGACGTAGTGGTCCAGCTCGAACCGCAGCCGCAGCAGCAGGCCCCGCTCCAGGACCCCGCTCGGCACCCCGGGGTCGCCGACGGCACCCAGCAGGATCGCGTCGTGCTGGCGGAGCTCGGCGAGGACGCTGTCCGGGAGGGTCTCGCCGGTGGCGTGCCAGCGGCGGGCCCCGAGGTCGAACCCGGTGGTCTCGACGGCCACCTCGCCGTCGACGGCCGCGTTGAGGACCTTCAGGCCCTCGGCGACCACCTCGGGACCGATCCCGTCACCGGGGATGACGGCGAGACGCAGCGACTCGGTCATGCCGCAAGGCTAGCCCCAACGTCCGGATGCCGGTCAACTCGTCTCGCCATGTGGACACGGGGCGAGGTTCGGCGGAGATCGGACGACTCGTCCCCCGCGCGACGCCGGACCGACGCCGGACCGCTGCACCCGCTCGCGTCCGGCGCCGGTCGCCGACGTCGTGTTCCGCCCCGGGTCACTCCTCCAGGTCGATCACCCGGACCGAGGTCGCCCCCGCCTCGCGGGCGACGTCGCCGAGCAGCTCGACCGGCGGTGCCGAGTCGAGGGTGAGCACGCTCAGCGCGTCCCCGCCCTCGGCGTTCCGGGCCACCTGCATGGATGCGATGTTGACCCCGGCGTCGCCGAGGATCCTCCCCAGCGCACCGATCACCCCGGGACGGTCTGTGTAGCGCAGCACGAGCATGTGGGCCGTCAGCGGCACCTCGAGGTCGAGGCCGTCGATCCCGACCAGCTTCTCCACCTGCTTCGGGCCGGTCAGGGTGCCGTCGACGGCCACCTGGGTGCCGTCGGCGAGGGTCCCCCTCAGGGTGATCACGTTGCGGAACTCCGGGCTCTCCGCCGTGGTCAGCAGCCGTACCTCGATGCAGCGGTCGGCGGCGAGCACGGGGGCGTTCACGTAGGTGACCTTCTCCTCGACGATGTCGGTGAACAGGCCCTTGAGCGCGGCGACCTGGAGCACCGACACGTCGTACTGGCTGATCTCGCCCCTGATCTTGACGTCGAACTGCACCGGCGCCGAGCCGGCGAGCGCGGTGAACACCCGGCCGAGCTTCTCGACCAGCGGGATCCCCGGCCGGACGTCCTCGGCGACGACACCGCTGGGGGCGTTGACGGCGTCCGGCACCAGCTCCCCGGACAGGGCGAGCCGGACGGACCTGGCCACCGCGACGCCCGCCTTCTCCTGCGCCTCGGCGGTCGAGGCGCCCAGGTGCGGGGTGACCACGACGTTGTCCAGCTCGAACAGCGGCGAGGAGGTGCACGGCTCCTTGGCGAACACGTCGAGGCCCGCGCCGGCGACCCGGCCGTCCACGAGCGCGCGGTACAGCGCGTCCTCGTCGACGATGCCGCCCCTGGCCGCGTTGACGATGCGGACGGTCGGCTTGACCTTGTGCAGCTCCTCGTCGCCGATGAGCCCGATGGTCTCCGGTGTCTTGGGCAGGTGGACGGTGATGAAGTCGCTCTGTTCGAGCAGCTCGTCCAGGCTGACCAGCTTCGCCCCGAGCTGCCCTGCCCTGGCGCTGGAGACGTAGGGGTCGTAGGCGATGAGCCGCACGTCGAAGCCGCCGAGGCGCTGGGCGACGAGCTGGCCGATCCGGCCGAGCCCGACGACGCCGACGGTCTTGTCGAGCAGCTCGACCCCGGAGTACTTCGACCGCTTCCACTGCCCCGCCTTGAGCGCGGCACCCGCCTGGGGGACGTTGCGGGCCGAGGCCAGCAGCAGGGCGATGGACAGCTCGGCAGCGGAGGTGATGTTCGAGGTCGGGGCGTTGACCACCATGACCCCCGCCTGGGTCGCGGCCTTGACGTCGACGTTGTCGAGCCCGACCCCCGCCCTGGCGACGACGCGCAGCCTCCTGGCTGCGGCCAGGGCCTCGGCGTCGACCTTGGTGGCCGAACGGACCAGGATCGCGTCGACGTCGACGATGGCAGTCAGCAGCTGACCCCGGTCGGAGCCATCACAGGAGCGGATCTCGAAGTCGGGCCCGAGGGCCTCGATGGTCGCCGGCGAGAGCTCCTCTGCGATGAGCACGACTGGCCTGGTCACAACTTCCTCCATACGGACGGACGGTCCCCGGTGGACACCGGTGGAGTCTACGAGGGCTTGTGAAGGCCCTCACGAGCCGCCGTCGGTGAGATCCGGCACGCTCGGGCGCGGATAGGGAAGCAGTCCGAGCGCCCTGGCCCGGAGGAGGTCGAAGCAGGGGGTCGGCAGCCAGCGGAACGCCGTCCGCAGTGCCCGCGACCCCGGTCCCACCGGGTAGCGGGTCCTGGGACGCCGCCGGGTCATGGCGGCGAGGACCACGCGCGCCACGACCTCGGGATCGGCCCCGGCCCGCTCGTGCCGCCCGGCGCGAGCCGCCATGGCGCGCAGGGCCGACGCGTACCGGACCCTGCCCTCGTCCGACATCCCCTCGACGAGGGTCACGATCGCGGCCTCGAGCTCGTCGAGCCGGGGAGCGGACGGTCCCCGGCTCGACGAGCACCACCGGGAGGCCCCACGGGCGCAGCTCCATCCGCAGGGCATCGGAGAGCGAGCGCAGGGCGTGCTTGGACGCGCACAGTGCGCCGCCGAAGGGCAGGGTGACCCAGCTCCCGACGGATCCGATGGAGACGATCCGACCGCCGCCTGCCCGCAGCAGCGGAAGCACGGCCTGGGTGACGGCCACCTGTCCGATGACGTTGACCTCGAACTGGCGCCGCAGCTCCTCGAGCGGGACCAGTTCGACCGGACCCGGGACGCCGATCCCGGCGTTGTTCACCAGGCCCGCGAGCCCGGACGGCGCGTCGGCGACCTCCGCGGCGAGCTCGGCGGCGACGGCCGCGATCAGGGCGGGGTCGGTGACGTCGAGCCGCACGGGCCGGACCCGCCCCGTCGGGTCCGCCGCGGCGACCCGCTCGCCGTCGGCGAGGTCCCTGACCCCGGCGTGCACCAGGAACCCGGCCTCGGCCAGGGCCAGCGCGCTCGCCCTTCCGATTCCCGTCGACGCCCCGGTGACCAGCACCCGACCCCTGACAGCACCGACCGCACCAGCCATGGCCGCTCTCCCGATGGTCCCTGCCCCGGTCAGGGGCTCGAACAGGACGTTTTCCGGTGATCGTAACGGGATGTCCTCCACGTGTGGTCACGTTCTGGTATCGGTGCGTGGCGATGAGCGAAACCTCCCCCGGGTCCGCACGGTCCCCTAGGCTTCCCCCCGTGAGGGTGCTCCACGTCGGTGGTACGGGTCTGCTCAGTTCCGCGTGCGCCGACGCCGGGATCAGGGCGGGCCACGAGGTGTGGCTGCTCAACCGGGGCAGGACCAGGAACGTGCCGGTCCCGGACGGCGTCCATCGGCTGGTCGCCGACGCCCGCTCCCCCGCCGCGGTCGCCGCGGCGGTGACCGGGACGACCTTCGACGTCGTGGTGCAGTGGATCGGGTTCACCCCGGACCAGGTGCGCGCGGATCTCGATCTGTTCGCCGGGGTCGGCCAGTACGTCTTCGTCAGCTCGGCGAGCGTGTACCGGAAACCGCCGGCGCACTACCTGGTCCGCGAGTCCAGCACCCCGCTGGAGAACCCGTTCTGGCAGTACGCCCGGGACAAGATCGCGTGCGAACTGCTGCTCAGCGAGGCCCATCGCCGCACCGGCTTCCCTGTCACCGTCGTGCGGCCGTCGCTCACCTACGGTCCGAGCCAGATCCCGGTGTGCGTCGGCAGTTGGGAGCGGCCGTGGACGATCGTCGACCGGATGCGCAGGGGCGCCGAGGTCATCGTCCCCGGCGACGGGACGAGCCTGTGGACCGTCACCCATGCCGACGACCTCGCGACCGGGCTGGTCGGGCTGCTCGGCAACCCGCGGGCGATCGGCGAGGCCGTGCACATCACCTCCGACGAGGTCCTCACCTGGAACGACATCTACCGGGAGGTCGGCAGGGCCGCTGGGGTCGAGCCGCGGTTGTTGCACGTGCCGACGGACGCCCTGGTCGCGGCGGACCCGGAGCTGGAGGGAACGCTGCTGGGCGACAAGGTGCACAGCACGGTCTTCGACAACAGCAGGCTGCGCGACCTGGTCCCCGGCTTCACCGCAACGGTCCCCTTCACCGAGGGCATCCGGTCCACGATCGCCTGGTTCGAGGCCGACGTCACCCGCAGGCTGGTGGACCGGGAGGCCGACGCGCTGTGGGACCGGATCGCGGAGGTCTACACCACCGCGCTCGCCCGCGTCGTCCCGCCGCCGATCGAACGCTGACCCCGCCGCCGATCGCGGGCTGTCCCCGGCACCGATCGCACGCTGCTCCCGGCACCGGGGCGCCACCGCCCCGATGCCCCACCCCATCGGGTATCCGGGTCCGCTCGTTCCGCTGAGGCATTCCATGAATGGAAGCCGTCCGGAATGCGTGCGAGGGTCGTCCCGAGAGACCCGCAGGGAAGAGAGGGGACCACCCATGACCGACGTGCCGCCGGCACCGGCGTCCGGGGACCGCCAGGTGCTGACCGACCGTCAGGGACATCCGATCCACGACAACCAGAACCAGCGCACCGTCGGTGCCCGCGGGCCGGCGACGCTGGAGAACTACCACTTCCTCGAGAAGATCAGCCACTTCGACCGGGAGCGGATCCCGGAACGGGTGGTGCACGCCCGCGGGGTCACCGCCTACGGGTACTTCGAGTCCTACGGCCGCTGGGGGGACCAGCCGATCGGCTCCCTCACCCGGGCGAGGCTCTTCCAGGAGGAGGGCCGACGCACCGACGTCGCCGTGCGGTTCTCCACGGTCATCGGCGGCCGCGACTCCGCGGAGACAGCGCGCGACCCGCGGGGCTTCGCGGTGAAGTTCTACACCGAGGACGGGAACTGGGACCTCGTCGGCAACAACCTCGCGGTGTTCTTCATCCGCGACGCGATCAAGTTCCCGGACGTCATCCACGCGCTCAAACCGGACCCGGTGACCTTCCGCCAGGAGGCCGCACGGATCTTCGACTTCATGTCGCAGACCCCGGAGAGCATGCACATGCTCGTCAACCTGTTCAGCCCGCGCGGGATCCCGGCGGACTACCGGCACATGCAGGGCTTCGGGGTCAACACCTACAAGTGGGTCAACGCCGCGGGTGACACGAAGCTGGTCAAGTACCACTGGATGCCGAGGCAGGGGGTGCGCAGCCTCACCGCGGCCGACGCCGCCGTCGTCCAGGCGGGCGATCTCGGCCACGCCACCAGGGACCTCTACGACGCCGTGGCCCGCGGCGAGTACCCGGAGTGGGAGCTGCGCGTCCAACTGATGGACGACCACGACCACCCCGAACTCGACTTCGACCCGCTCGACGACACCAAGGTGTGGCCGGAGAACACGTTCCCTGCCCGCCCGGTGGGTCGGATGGTGCTCGACCGGATGCCGGCCGACTTCTTCACCGGGAACGAGCAGATCGCCTTCGGCACCGGCGTGCTCGTCGACGGGCTGGACTTCTCCGACGACAAGATGCTCGTCGGGCGCACGTTCTCCTACAGCGACACCCAGCGGTACCGGGTCGGGCCGAACTACCTCCAACTGCCCGTCAACCAGGCCCGGAACGCCTCTGTCGCCACCAACCAGCGCGACGGCCAGATGGCCTACCACGTGGACGGCACCGGGGAGAACCCGCACGTCAACTACGAGCCCTCGATCACCGGCGGGCTGTCCGAGGCCCCGAGACCGGCCCACGACGAGCAGGGTCCCGTGATCGAGGGCAGGCTCACCCGGCGACGGATCCCACGGACCGACGACTACACCCAGGCGGGGCAGCGGTTCCGGCTGATGGCGGAGTGGGAGCGGGACGACCTGGTGGTCAACCTGGTCGACCAGCTCTCCCAGTGCCCCCGACCGATCCAGGAACGGATGGTCTGGCACTTCCTGCTGGTGGAGGACGAGCTGGGCCTGCGTGTCGGTGCGGGCATCGGGATCGGTCCGGACGACGTGCGCCACCTGCCGCCGCTGCCGGGTCAGACCCTCACCGAGGAGGACAGGGCCCGGCTGGAGACCCTCGGCGAGAACGGGCCCCGCGACGTCACCGGGCTGGAGATGACGCACTGCGTCCCGAACGAGCGGGTCGTGCCGGCCGGCTGATCGCCGGAGCCTCGTGGGCCCCGGGGAGGTCGTCCTCCCCGGGGCCCACGAGGTCACCATGGCTCACCGACGCATCACCCGGCACGGGTGCCGACCCGACCACCCGGCACGGGTGCCGACCCGGCGCGGTCAGCGCGCGGCGCTGCCCTCGACGTAGTCGGAGTCGTTCGTCTTGACCCAGCTCATGAGCTTGCGCAGCTCGCGGCCGGTCGCCTCGATCGGGTGCGCCTCGCCCTCGGCGCGCAGCCTCGCGAACTCGGGAGCGCCGGCGTCCTGGTCGGCGATGAACCGGGCGGCGAAGGTGCCGTCCTGGATGTCGGAGAGGACCTCGCGCATCCGCTGCTTGACCGACTCGTCGATGAGCCGCGGACCGGAGACGTAGTCGCCGTACTCCGCGGTGTCGGAGATGCTCCAGCGCATCTTGGCGATGCCGCCCTCGTACATGAGGTCGACGATCAGCTTGAGCTCGTGCAGGCACTCGAAGTAGGCGACCTCCGGCTGGTACCCGGCCTCGGTCAGGGTCTCGAAGCCGCTCTGGACCAGGCGGGACACGCCGCCGCAGAGCACGCTCTGCTCGCCGAACAGGTCGGTCTCGGTCTCCTCGGTGAACGTGGTGCGGATGCCGCCGGCCCGCAGGCCGCCGATGGCCTTCGCGTAGGAGAGGGTCAGCGGCCAGGCCCCGCCCGAGGCGTCGCGCTCGACCGCCACCAGGACCGGGACGCCACGCCCGTCGACGTACTCGCGGCGCACCAGGTGACCGGGACCCTTCGGGGCGACCATGCAGACGTCGACCCCCTCGGGAGGCGCGACGTAGCCGAACCGGATGTTGAACCCGTGACCGAAGAAGATCGCGTCACCGTCGACCAGGTTCGGGGCGATGGCGTCGGCGTAGACGTGGCGCTGTACCGGGTCCGGCACCAGCACCATGATCACGTCGGCCTCCTCGCAGGCCTGGGCCGGGGTGACCACCCGGAGGCCCTGTGCCTCGGCCTTGGGTCGGCTACGGCTGCCCTCCGGCAGGCCGACCCGCACGTCCACCCCGGAGTCGCGGAGGCTCAACGAGTGCGCGTGCCCCTGGCTGCCGTAGCCGAGCACCGCAACGTTGCGGCCCTGGATGATCGAGAGGTCGGCGTCGTCGTCGTAGTACATCTGCGCCACAGGGGCTCTCCTTCGCTGGTGTGCCTCGCCGCCGACGGCCGGTGCGGCAGGCGTCGCGGCACTCGTCGTGGATCACTCGTCCCCGAGGTCACCGCTCATCGCTCACCGCGATGCCGAGATCGCTCGGGTCGGAGGTCGTTCGGTGGAGCGCGGACGGCACGATTCCACACCGTGCCGTCCGCACCCCGTGCGCCGGGTCGGCGATCAGGCGCTGCGCAGTGCCCTGTCGGTGATCGACCGGTTGCCCCGGCCGATCCCGACGAGGCCCGACTGGACGAGCTCCCTGATCCCGAAGGGCTCGAGGACCCGGAGCAGGGAGTCGAGCTTGTCCGGGTTCCCGGTGGCCTCGATCGTGATGGTGTCCGGGGCCACGTCGACGACCCTGGCCTTGAACATCTGCGCGGTCTCGAACACGTTGGAGCGCGACTGCTGGTCCGCCCGCACCTTGACCAGCAGCAGCTCCCGCTGCACCGAGGCGCTCGTCTCCAGTTCGACGATCTTGATGACGCTGACCAGCTTGTTGAGCTGCTTGGTCACCTGTTCCAACGGCAGCTCGTCGACGTCGACGACGACGGTGATCCGGGACACCTCGGGGTGCTCCGTCGGACCGACCGCCAGGGAGTGGATGTTGAACCCGCGCCGGGCGAACAGACCGGCGACCCTGGTCAGGACCCCGGGACGGTTCTCGACCAGGACGGACAGGGTGTGCTTGCTCATGGTCTGACCCTCACTCCTCACTGTCCGCTCAGTCCTCACGGTCCCAGGTCGGGCTCATCCCGCGGGCGACCTGGATGTCGTCGTTGCTCACCCCGGCGGGGACCATCGGCCACACCATGGCGTCGCGGTGCACGACGAAGTCGACCACGACCGGCAGGTCGTTGATGGACATCGCCTTCTCGATGGTGGCGTCCACGTCCTCCGGACGCTCGCAGCGCAGGCCGACCGCGCCGTAGGCCTCGGCCAGCTTGACGAAGTCGGGGATCCGGCTGCCGACCGAGGTGTGCAGGTCGGTGTTGGAGTACCGCTCGTTGTAGAAGAGCGTCTGCCACTGCCGGACCATACCGAGGCTGGAGTTGTTGATGATCCCGACCTTGATCGGGATGTCGTTGATGACGCAGGTGGCCAGCTCCTGGTTCGTCATCTGGAAGCAGCCGTCACCGTCGATGGCCCACACCGTCGCGTCCGGCCGGCCGACCTTGGCACCCATCGCGGCGGGCACGCCGAAGCCCATGGTGCCCAGCCCTCCGGAGTTGATCCAGGTGTTCGGCCGCTCGTAGCGGATGACCTGGGAGGCCCACATCTGGTGCTGGCCGACGCCGGAGACGTAGACGCCGTCCGGCCCGGTGATCTCACCGATCCGCTGGATCACCCGCTGCGGGGAGACCTCGCCGTCCGGCGGGTCGGCGTAGCCGATCGGGTAGGTGGTCCGCCAGGTGTCCAACTGCTGCCACCAGCCGGCCAGGTCGGCGCTGCGACCGGCGGCGTGCTCGGCCTGGATCGCCGTCACCAGGTCGGCGATGACCTCCTTGGCGTCACCGACGATGGGCACGTCGGCCACCCGGTTCTTGGAGATCTCGGCCGGGTCGATGTCGGCGTGCACGATGGTCGCCCCCGGCGCGAAGGTCGACAGCTTGCCGGTGACCCGGTCGTCGAAACGGGCACCGAGGCTGACGATGAGGTCGGCCTTCTGCAACGCCGTGACCGCGGCGACGGTGCCGTGCATGCCCGGCATCCCGAGCTGCGCCGGGTGCGAGTCCGGCAGGGCACCGCGGGCCATGAGGGTGGTCACCACCGGGGCGCCGGTGAGGTCGACCAGCCGCCGCAGCTGCTCGCTGGCCCTGGCCCTGATCACCCCGCCGCCGACGTAGAGCACCGGCCGCCGCGACTCGACCAGCAGCCGGGCCGCCTCGCGCACCTGCTTGCCGTGCGGCCGGGACACCGGCCGGTACCCCGGCAGGTCGATCCGCTCCGGCCAGGAGAAGGTCGTCTTGGCCTGCATGGCGTCCTTGGCCACGTCGACGAGGACCGGGCCCGGACGGCCGGTGCCGGCGATGTGGAAGGCCTCGGCGATGGTCCTGGGGATGTCCGCGGGATCGGTCACCAGGTAGTTGTGCTTGGTGATCGGGATGGTGATCCCGGAGATGTCGGCCTCCTGGAACCCGTCCGTCCCGATGAGCGGGCTGGCCACCTGGCCGGTGATGGCGACCATCGGCACCGAGTCCATGTAGGCGTCGGCGATCGGGGTCACCAGGTTCGTCGCGCCGGGGCCCGAGGTGGCGATGCACACCCCGACCCGCCCGGTGGCGTGCGCGTAGCCCTCGGCCGCGTGACCGGCGCCCTGCTCGTGCCGAACCAGGATGTGCCGGACGCCCTTGGAGTCCATGAGCGGGTCGTAGGCGGGGAGGATGGCGCCTCCGGGGATGCCGAACACGACGTCCACACCGACCGACTCCAGCGACCGGACGAGGCTCTCGGCCCCGGTCATCGGTTGCCCGGGCGGGGCCACGGGACGTGGGTGGTCGGGACTGGGGCGCTGGCCTGACATCTCGGCCTCTCCTCGATCGACTCGGCAGAACTGGGGTCTCCGGCCGAGAAGGTCGGCCGGGCATCGCTGGTGCCGCGCTCCGGCGGCTGAACCTGGTCTGGTCACGAAAAGACCCCTCGGCCCGGTGGGCAGGCGAGGGGTCGCGCGCTCGGCGGTCCGTGGGGACTCAGCCGGCGCGCCGTCCGACTACGAGGGAGCGCAGCATGAGCCTCACGGTCCTCCGCACCGGGAGAGCTGTCAAACCGTATGCCACCCCGTCTCGCGATGTGAGACCGGTCAGCCCTGCCACCTGCTCCGCGCCCAGCTCTCCCACTGCTGCGTGACCAGGGACTTCTCCGGTCGGCTCGGCAGGATCCCGCGCAGAGGCCGGGTCCGGAACCCGTCGAGGTCCAGCGCGGACTCCTCCAGCAGCGCGAGCATCTCCGCGGGACCGAGGGCGGGCGACAGCGCGAACCCCTGCCCCGCCCACGCCCCCAGGTCGCGGAGCAGCCGGGCCGCCGAGAGGTCCTCGATCCCCTCGGCGACGACGAGCTGACCGAGAGACCTGGCCACGCCGACGATCGCGCGCACCAGGGTGGTCGCCCTGGGGTCGTCGCCCACGCCGTCCAGCAGCGTCCGGTCGATCTTGAGGATGCGGGTGGGCAGGTGCCTCAGGTAGGCGAGGGAGGAGTAGCCGGTCCCGAAGTCGTCGATGGCGAGCACGACGTCGTCGGACTGCAGCCCGTCCAGCACCTCCACCGCCCCGCCGGCGTACCCGGCGAGCTGGCTCTCGGTGATCTCCAGGATGAGCCGGTCCGGCGGCAGCAGCGCGGCGGCCAGGACCCGGGTGACCGACTCCCGGAAGTCCTCGGTCAACAGCTGCGCGACCGAGATGTTCACCGCGACGGTGAGGTCGTGCCCCCTGGTCCGCCACTCGGCCACCTGACGGGTCGCCGCAGCCAGCACCCAGTGCCCCATCTCGGCAATGACGCCGGTGTCCTCGGCGACCTCCACCAGCTCGGCCGGACTCACCACGTCGGCCAGCTCCCCCAGGGCACCCGGAGCCCGGTCTCCCCCCGGCACCCGGAGCAGCGCCTCCACGGCGACGACCATGCCGTCGGCGAGCCGGACGATGGGCTGGTAGGCGATGTCGAGGTGCCCGGTGTCCAGGGCACGGCGGAGCCCGATGGCGATGTCCACCCGCCGCTGCGCGCGGGTGTCCAGCGCGGCGTCCCAGCCGGCGACCCGGCCGTGTCCGGTCTCCTTGGCGGCGAACATGGCCAGGTCGGCCCGGTGCACCAGTTCGGCTGCGCCCGTCGCGCCGGGACCGCAGCCGGAGCCCTCGACGCTGTCCGCGACGCCGACGCTCATCCCGAGGACCACCGCGCGGTCCCGGACCCGGAACGGCTGGCGGACGGCAGTCACCACGTGCTCGGCGACCCCGCGCACCAGGGACCGTTGGCCGCCCCTCAGCACCAGCACGAACTCGTCCCCGCCGATCCGGGCGGCCATCCCCTCCACCGCCGGGGCGTGCCGGACCACCCGGGACAGCCGCTCGGCGACCTCGACCAGCACGGCGTCACCCGCGAGATGCCCGAACCGGTCGTTGACCGCCTTGAACCCGTCGAGGTCGCCGTACAGGACGGTCACCAGGCTGTCGGAGTCCAGCCACCTGGCGACGACGTCGAGCAGGTGTGTCCGGTTGGCCAGCCCGGTCATCTGGTCGAACCGGGCCATGCGCTCCAGCCGCCCGCGCAGCTCGACGGCGTCGGTCACGTCGTGCAGGTTGACCACGGCCCCGTCCGGGACGGCGCGCAGCCGGAGCTCGGCGGTCCCGGTCGCCGGCGGGGCAAGGCGCAACTCCACCCGCGCCGTGGGCCGGAACCCGCCCGCGACGGCGCTGACCACCTCGTCGACGGCCGCGGCCTCCTCCGAACGGGCCAGGTCGCTCACCCTCCGGCCGGCCACCGCGCCGGGGGACACGTGGAGCAGCCGGGAGGTGGCGGCGTTCGCGGTGAGGACCCGGCCGTCCCGGTCCAGCCGCATGATGACGTCGCTGGTGTTCTCGATGAGGGCGGCCAGCCGCTGTCCCGACGCCTCCAGGTCGGCCAGCAGGGCGGTGTTCTCCCGCAGCGCCAGCGCCTGGACGGCGACAAGGCCGCCGACGACCAGCCCCACCAGCAGCACCGGCACCGGGCCCGTTCCCGAGGCGAAGCCCCTGGCACCCGCGGCGATCAGCGCACAGGCCACCAGCGCGTACGGGATCACCCGGCTGGTCCTGGACGGCCTGCCGCGGTGCGCCCTGCCGGAGCGGGGGACCCACGGGACGACGGCTGCGGCGAGGTACCCGGCGGCCCCTGCGGACACCGCGAGCTCCGCAGGCAGCCGGACGCCGAGCCGGGTCAGGGTGTCGAGACCGTCGCCGACGGCCAGCAGCGAGGCGGCCAGCGCCCCGGTGACCAGCCGACCGTGGAACCCGCCGTCGACGACGAGGGACGGCGAGACGACGGGCAGCCGGACGATGAGCACGACCACCCCGACGTCGACCAGGGTGAGCAGCAGCGACAACGTCGCCGCCCAGGGCAGGTGGACGGGAGGGTCGGTGACCGCCCAGACGATGGTGACCACGGCGCTGCCGACCAGGACCGCCTCGGCCACCGCGGGTTCGAGCCGGCCGGAGACCCGCACGAAACGCACGATCCCGCCGACGCCGACCAGGGCCGCCACCGCGGCCAGGGTGAGCAGCACCCCGGTCAGGTGCGCCATGGCGGCACCGGTGCCGAGGGCGGAGACGCCGAAGGCGAGGGCGGACAGCACGGCCCAGCCGAGGACCGCCGCGGCAGACCGGCGCGGGAACGGCCGGCCGATCCGCACCGCGTTCCCCCACGAGAGAGCCGTCAGCACGGCGCATGCCACGCATACCCACGCCAGGACGACTTTCACGGCGCGAGGCTAGCCTGCCGGCCGGGACCGGGGCAGGTCGCGGGGGGATCCGGGACGCGCGGATCCCGGTCAGCGCATCGGATCCCAGCCGTCGACCCCGGCGAGGTAGGCCCGTGGTGTCGCCGACGCGGCCTCCTCGACGCCGAGCTGCGGCCGGTCCGGGGTGACCACGGCGCCGGCACCGACGTTGCGGTACTCGGCGAACCGCGCGTCCCGCCACGAGAACCCCGACATGTCGGTCCACGCGTCCGGACGCACGTGCCCGTCGATCCGGGACTCCCGGACGAGCACCTGCGGCGAGGCGGTCACGTCCCCGCCCGGGTGCCACGGCCGCCCGAGGTGGACGGTCCCGGGCGGGGCCGACCCGGTCAGCACGCTGTGGACGATGAGGAAGCCGTGCGGGTTGTCCCCTGCCGTGCTGGGCGCCGTCAGGTAGCCGTTGTTCGTCGTCGAGCCCCGGTCGAGGGAGTGCAGCTCGCACCGGTCGAGGACGGCGGTGGCCCGACCGAAGATGACGTCGACGTCGCCCTCGACGTAGCACCGGTGCAGGTACACCCGGCTGACCGTGGTGACGGCGGGGCTGTTGAGGTACAGCGTGTCCTGGTTGCCGAGGAACCGGACCCGGTCGAACACGATCCGGTCGCCCTTGGTGAGGACGGCGACGGCCTGCCGGTTGGTGATCTCCGGATGCGCGGCCTCGTCGAAGTCGTTGGCGACGGTGAGGTTCCTGACCGTGACGTCGTTCGCGGAGATCGTCATCGTCGCGCTGCCGGAGGTGCCGTAGGGCGTGCCGTCCTGTCGGAGGGTCCCGTTCGCCCGGTCGTCCACGACGACCACCCGCGACGGGTCCCTGCCCAGGCCGACGAAGGTGATCGGGGGCTTGCCCTCGGGGACGGTCACGGCCCCCCGGTAGGTCCCCGGCCTGATCCTGATCGTGTAGGGGGCCGAGGTGCCGGAGGGGACGACGTCGACGGCCTCCTGCACCCCGGTGACGTCGCCGCGGCCGTCCGCGGCCACGGTCACGGTCGCCGGGGGCGGGCACGCGCCGGCCGGTCCGCCGGGGACTGCCGCCAGGACGGTGCAGGCGACGAGGGGGACGATAGTGATCACTCGCACGGGACCTCCAGCTCCGACCGCCGGTGACGGGATTCACCCCGACCGGGTCGCGGGACGCTCGGTCCGGTCACGCCACCCCGAGGAAAGCCCTTTCCGTCGCCCCGAACGCTACGACCGAGGGGACACCTCGGGCAAGACCCCCGACCCCCTGTGGTTCCCGTCAGCCGGTGGTTCCCGTCGGCCGGTCGTTCCCGTC
>JAAYAH010000110.1 GCA_012719445.1 Actinomycetales bacterium
GCGGGAACACCACCCGCGGGAACACCACACGGAGGAGCTGACCACCGCTCCGGGACCTTCGACTCGCGGGCACCCGGGCCGGTGGGCGAGGCTGGAGACCGGTGCCTCCGCTGGAGGCGACCCTGCCCGCCCGGACGGGCGGCGAGTGAGGAGAGGCGACGTGAGGTCACCACAGTCAGTGGCCGTCGTCGGCGGCGGGATCAGCGGGCTGGCGACGGCCTACTTCCTCACCCACCCCGAGGACGGCAGCAGGGGCGTCCCCGAGGTCACCTTGCTGGAGGCCGGTCCGGCGCTCGGCGGGAAGATCGCGACGGTGGACGTTGCGGGGTTCCCCGTCGACACCGGTCCCGACGCCGTCCTGGCCCGCGTCCCGCTGGTCGGCAAGCTGTTCGCCGACCTCGGCCTGGCCGGGGCGATGCAGGGTCCCGCCAGCCGCCGGGCCTACGTGTGGACCCGCGGGGTGCTGCGCCCGCTGCCCCCCGGCTCGGTGTTCGGGGTGCCGGAGCACCTGCTCCCGCTGCTGCGCTCCGGGCTGCTCGGGCCGTGGGGGGTGGCCAGGGCCGGGGCCGACCTCGTCATGCCGAGGCTGCGGATCCCCGCCGACCCCTCCATCGAGCAGTTGCTGCGGCCCCGGTTCGGCCGGCAGGTCTACGACCGGCTCATCGAGCCGATGCTCGGCGGGGTCCATGCCGGGCGCGCCGACGCGCTCAGCGCCCGTAGCGCCGTCCCCGAGGTGTTCGCGCTGGCCCAACGGCACCGCAGCACCTACCTGGGACTGCGCCGTCGCGGGCCGCGCAACGGGTCCGGCCCGGCGCTGGTCGCTGTCGAGGGCGGGCTGACCCGGCTCGTCGACACCCTGCGCGACGCCCTGACCGGGGTCGAGGTGCGCACCGGCGTCACCGCGACCGGTGTGGAGCGCGACGGCAGGCGGTACTCCGTGCACGCCGACGGCCGGGACCCGCTGGAGGTGGACCGGGTGGTGCTGGCGACCCCGGCCCGGGCCAGCGCGGCGCTGCTGCGCGGGGTGTGCCCCGAGGCCGCCGAGGTGCTGGCGGCCGTGCCGTACGTCGGGGTCGCCACGGTGACCCTCGCCTACCCGCGGTCGGCCGTCGACCGGGAGCTGGACGGCACCGGGTTCCTGGTCCCGCCGGTCGAGCGCCGGTTCCTGGTGGGCTGCTCGTGGCTGACCGCGAAGTGGCCGTACCTCGACGATCCGGACACGGCGCTGTTCCGGTGCATGGTGGGCCGGTACGGCGACGAGTCCTGGGCCGAGCTCGACGACGACGAGCTGGTGTTGCGGGTCCACACGGAGCTGGCGGAGGCCCTCGGTGTCACCGGGCAGCCGACCCACGTCCACGTGCAACGCTGGCCGGGGGCGATGCCGCAGTACACGATCGGGCACGAGACCCGGCTGCAGGTGCTCGACACCGCGCTCCGCGCCGTCCCGGGGATCCACCTCACCGGGGCGGCGTACCGGGGCGTCGGCATCGCCGGCTGCATCACCCAGGCCAACGCCACCGCTCGACGGGTGCTGGACGGTGTGTCTCCGCCGCCGACCCGGGTGATCGACGTGTCCGGCGGTGCGACGGCGAAGGCGTCCCGGAAGCGGCGGAGCCGGTGACCGGACCGGACCAGGAGCTCGCGGCGGTGACCGGCCGGCGGGGTGGGCTGGACTTCGCCCGGCGGCCGATGCTCGTCTTCTGGGAGACCACCCGGGCCTGCGGGCTGGCCTGCCGGCACTGCCGGGCCAGCGCGACCCCCTCGGCCCTGCCCGGCGAGCTCACCACGGCGCAGGGCCTCGCCCTCATCGAGGAGGTGGCCTCCTTCGGCAAGCCCTCCCCCGTCCTCGTGCTCACCGGCGGCGACTGCCTGCTCCGGCCCGACCTGTTCGAGCTCGTCGAGCGGGCGCGCTCCCTCGGGATCCCGACGGCCCTCTCGCCGTCGGTCACCCCGCTGCTCACCCCGGCCGCGATCGAGCGGATCGCCGCGAGCGGGGTCAGGGCGGTGTCGATCAGCCTGGACGGCGCGACCGCGGCCACCCACGACGGGGTGCGCGGCGTCGCCGGGCACTTCGAGGACACCCTGCAGGCCATCCGGCGGTTCGTCGAGGCCGGCCTGACGGTGCAGATCAACACCACGGTGATGCGGGTGAACGTCGAGGAGCTGCCGGACGTCGCGGCGATTCTCGCCGAGACCGGCGCGCACATCTGGGAGGTCTTCTTCCTCGTCCACGTGGGCAGGGGGGTCGCGACCGGCGCCCTGAGCCCTGCCGAGCACGAGGACGTCTGCCACCTGCTGTACGACGCGGCCCACCACGGCTTCGTGGTCAGGACCGTCGAGGCGCCGTTCTTCCGGCGGGTCGTCGCGCAGCGCCGCGGCGACGGTGACCGGCCGCAGGACGCACCCCCCGAGACGGCCCTGTACCGGCGGCTCCGCGCTCGGCTGGACGAGGCGCTCGGCCCGCCGACCGCCAGGCCCGCGGCGCACACCGCGGCCACGAGGGACGGCAAGGGGATCGTCTTCGTCGCCCACGACGGCGAGGTCTATCCCGCGGGGTTCCTGCCGCTGGGTCTCGGCCGGGTCACCGAGCGGTCGCTGCGCGACATCTACGTGGACGACGAGCGCTTCCGGGCGCTGCGGGCCGCCGACTTCCGGGGCCGGTGCGGGCGCTGCGAGTACGCGGACCTCTGCGGAGGCTCCCGGGCCAGGGCGTACGCGGCGTCCGGGGACCTGCTCGGCGAGGACCCCGCCTGCGCCTACCGGCCCGCGGAGACCCTCGCCTGAGCGCGGCACTCCCGCAGCGTCCGGCACCTCCGCACGGTCCGGCATCCGTGCGGATCCGGGGTGCCGACCGACCACCGCCCCCGCCGGATGACGCCTGCTCGACGACGTCTGTCGGGGGACGTCTGTCGGGGGACGTCTGCCGGAAGCCGGAAGCGGCTATTTGAAGACGTTGTGGAAGACGCTCACCGTCGTGTCGTAGAAGGTGGCCGGCCAGGCGGACGACTCCGGTTCCGGCTGGAAGGTCGCGGCGGGGACTCCGGGGGGCGGCTCCCCGACGAACCCCTGGCCGCGGAGGATGTACTTGTCACCGTTGGAGATCAGGGCGAGCTTGACCGTCGCCTGCTGGGTGTCGTCGCAGGAGGCGTACCAACCGACGGTCGCCTCGGCGATCCCGTCCCCGTCCAGGTCGCTGACCTGCACCGAGCCCTGGGCGAATCCGGCGTCCAGCCGCTCCTGCCGGCGACAGGACTGGGGGTCGCGCATCTCCCGGAGGGTGCTCGGCTGGGCGTCGAGGTGTGCCAGGTGGGTCACCTTGAGGACCAGTTGCCGGCGTCCCGTCGAGGTCAGCGCGAGAAGGTTGAGCCCGTTGCGGTCGGTCCAGGTCCAGGCGTTGTGGATCTCTCCGGCGTCGTTGACCCCGCCCTGCCGGAGCAGGCCGTCGGCCCGGCCCTGGTCGATCCCCTCCAGATCGGTGATCGCCGTGGCCTCGGGGGACGGGCTGGGGCTCGCCTCGCCGGTGGGGGAGGCCGTCGGCTCGAGGTCGGCGGACGCGGAGGGCCGTGGCTCCTGCCGCCCGGCGTCCGCGGGCTTGGAGCTGCCGCGGGGCATCAGGACCACCAGGCCGAGGACGGCCAGCAGGGGCAGGCCCACGACCATGATCGCGAGCAGGAGGGTGCGCCGGTCGCGCGGAGGTCGTTGTCCCTGCCAGCCGCCCGGGTACTGCTGGGGCGGGTACTGCGGCGGCTGTCCCCACCCGGCGCCAGGGGGACCGTACCCGGCGTCGGGGCCGTATCCGGTCGCCGGCGCCTGACCACCGGGCGCGTCGTAGACCTGGGTCTCCTGCCAGGACGGCTCCTCCGGCTGCGGCTGCCAGACGAGATCACCCTGCGGCTGCCACGGCGGCGGGTCGGGCTGCCCGACGGGGGGCATGTGCTGCGTCGCCTGGTCCCAGGGCGCGGGACCGGGTGCCGGTGGCACGTCGGGGCGTCCGCCCTGCCAGCTGTCGGGCTGGTCTCGGTCATGGGACTTCCTGCCCAGGGCTCTGTCCTCTCGTCACGCGACCGCCGTGGCGGTGCGGGTTCTCAGTCCTTGCCGTCCGGGACGACGACGTTCAGCACCATGCTGACGACGGTCACCACCACGGCAGCCCCGATCGCCGACCAGAAGAAGTCGTCGATGGTGAACGGGATACCGATCTCTCCGGCGAGCCACGCCACGATCTCCAGCATGAGCGCGTTCACCACGAACGCCATCAGGCCGAGGGTCAGCAGGTAGATCGGCAGGGTCAGCACCTTGACGACGGGCTTGATCACTGCGTTGACGACACCGAAGATCGCTCCGACGACGAGCAGCGTCAGGACGTTCTCCAGAAGATCACCGTCGGTGATGTCCACACCCGGGACGATCGCTGCGGCCACCCAGATGGCTGCAGCGTTCACGAGGACTTTGACCAGGAACGCTTGCACGGCGCGCATCCTGCCACGCGGGACGATCCCGCGAAACCGGTTCGGGAGGGATACGTCCACCCGCCGGGGTCCCGCGCCGCCGGGCGGCCGGTGTCCGGGCCGTCGACGGGCGGCTCGTGCCCGCCTCGCGAGGGGGCGGCCCGTGCCCGCCTCGTCGAGGGGAGGGGACACGGGCCGCCCGTCGGTGCGATCCGCCGGAGCGCCGGTCAGCCGGTGGTGCCGGGGTGTCGATCAGCCGGTGGTGCCGGGTGTCGGTCAGCCGGTGGTGCCGGGGTGTCGATCAGCTCGCGGTGCAGGTGACCGTGGCCCCGGCGCCCGTCCCGGTGCCCTGGAAGCCGAAGTTCGTCGTCGCTCCGGCGCCGAGTGCACCGTTGTAGTTCTGGTTCGTGACGGTCACCGTGCCGGTGGTGCCCGTGTTGACCCCGTTCCAGGCATTGGTGAGGGTCGCGCCGCCGGGCAGCGTCAGGGTGACCCGCCAGCCACTGATCGGCGAACCCCCCGCGGTGACGGTCACCGAGGCGACGAACCCACCCGGCCACTGGCTCTGCACCGCGTAGGCAACGGAGCAGGTCCTGTCCCCGGACCCGGTCGTGGTCGTGGTGGTCGGCCGCGTCGTGCTCGTCGTGGTGGTCGTCGTCGGTCGGGTGGTCGTGGTGGTTGTCGTCGGTCGGGTGGTCGTGGTGGTTGTCGTCGGTCGGGTGGTGGTCGTGGTGGTCGTCGTCGGTCGGGTGGTGGTCGTGGTGGTGGTCGTGGGCCGCGTCGTGGTGGTCGTGGTGGGCCGGGTGGTGGTGGTCTGGGTGCTGCCGCTCTTGGCGGCCATCCGGGCCGAGTGGTCGCGGAACACCGAGAGCACCGACATGCCGGCGACCATGTCGTGCCCGCCACCGCCGGAGCCGTCCTTGTACCACCAGAACGCGCTCCCGTCGGCGCCCGACGCCTCGAGCTCGGCGTAGATCTCAGGCCACCACTGGGCGTGGTTGCTCGTCACGTTCCACTCACCCATGAAGAACGGCTTGCCGATGACCTCGTGCGACTCGGTCACCCAGGTCCGGATGAGGGCTCGGGTCTCCGCGATGTCGAGGGCGGCCCAGCCGGCGTCCGGGTACGGGTGTGCCGAGGTGAAGTCGATGTACGGCGACTGCTGGATGTGGATGAACGGGTTGCCCTCGTCACCACCGAAGCCGAACCGGGACTCGTGCGCCTCCAGCCCGGCCCCCAGCAGGTGGTTGGAGTCGATGCTCTTGACGTAGGCGCCCATCTCGTCGACCCAGGCCCGCAGGGTGGCGCCGGAGACGTTCTCCTCGGCGGAGACGTCCTGGTAGCGGGGCTCGTTCATGAGCTCCCAGGCGAAGATGGTCGGGTCGTCCTTGTAGGCGACTCCGCTGTAGTGGTTGACCCGGTTCAGGGCGTAGTTGACGTAGTTCTTGTACTGGGTGAAGCACCCGGGGCACTTGGCCTTGTTGAAGAACGTGGCCCGGCCGGGGTGCCCGCCGGTCAGTCCCTCCCAGGACAGTCGGGTGTCGATCCCGCCGTAGGCCTCCCAGTAGTTCTCGAACACCGGGATCAGCCGGATGCCGTGCGCCTTCGCCGACTCGATGACGTAGTCGAACAGGGCGAACTGCTGGTCGTTGTAGACACCCTCGCTCGGCTCGAACCCGTGCCAGCTCTCGTGGCTGAACATCCAGAGCCGGACGACCGAGACCCGGTCGGCGGCCAACTGGGCCATGTGCTTGTCGATCCGGGCCTTGTCCATGTACTGGGTCTCGGTCTCGCCCCAGCTGCCGCCGTAGGTGAAGAAGTCGTAGGTGTTGGTGCCCGCGAAGTAGTAGGTCTTACCGTCGACGCAGAAATGGATGCCGCACCGCTCGACGAAACTCGGGGAGGCGGCCTCCGCAGGCCCGGTGTTCACGGTGAGCATCGCGGCTGTCACGCCCAGGAGGGCCAGTCCGGTGCGCAGGGTCGTTCCGAGCCGGCGACGGTGCGGCGTCGTCGACGTCGCACCTCCGCCCCCGCCGGCGCTGTGGGGGCCAGTAAGGATCATCGGGGTTCCTCCGGGGACACGGTGGGGATCCACACCCGCACATTCCGGCGGGGACCGGAAGACGCTGCGCCGCGGTCTGCCCGGTGGTCGGGGTGAGGCCTTCAGGGGACGCCGGGACGCTATGCACCGGTGAGATCAGTGTCAAGAGGTGCACGGGTGGCCTTTGTTGTATTACCGAACACATGACACAACGTGCTCGACTCACGACGAATTGAAGCGGTACACCGCATTCCTGTTCGCCATCGGCAACGCCTCACCTCCGGGCCGGTCAGCCGGGTGACCCCGTCCTGTTCATCCGCCGGGGATCGCCGCCGGATCCGGTCGACGCCGCGGTGCCGGTCCGGGAGTCGGCGGAGCGGCTGACGTGATCGTCGCCGCGCGGCGGGGGTCGCCGGTGGCCGCCGGCGGAGCGCCGCTGTCCGGCTGGAGGGATGTGGGGGGCTCGTACCGGGTTCAGCCGGTCCCCGGCCTCCCTCGGGCTGTCGTCCCTCGGCGAATCCACCCCTGGGCGACGGGCTGCCACGGCGGTACTGTGCACAATGGGTAGTCGAGTGAACACGTAGTGCAGCAAGCCGTCCTCCATATGGCGGTCACCCGGTCGGGCGAGTACCCGAGGTGGCCGTGACGACACCGAAGCCCGTCAGCTGCGAGGGACCGATGAGCGAGAGCGCCAGAGGCGCATCCCGACCCGGAAGGGTGCGGGAGCTCGCGCTACCCACGGTCCTGTCCGCCGGGCTGTGCGGCGGCGCCATCCTCACCCTCGCCGTCGCGGCCAGCGGCTACCTCTTCGGCGGTGGCGGGGACCTGCTCGCCATACCGTCCTTCCTGGAGCCGCCCCGGGTCGTCACCTCGTTGCCCGGCGACGACAGCCACGCACTGGATCTCCGGTCCGGGCCCACCAGCAGGGACGGCCGACAGGCTCCGTCACGGTCCCGCCCGGACCTCTCACCGGGGGCACAGGAGGGCGACCGTGGCGCGGAGGGCCTGTCCCGTTCCGGGAACACCCCCGTGGACGCCGCCTCGTGGGAGGGCGGGGCGAGGAATCCCCGGACCTCGCCCGGTGCGTCGACCTCGCCGGGATCCGTCTCGCCGTCACCGACGCCCGGCTCCTCCTCTCCGCCGGCCACCCGGCCCGGGACGACCGAACCGCCCACGACGGCGCCCACCACCACGACGACGTCCGTGACGACGGTCCCGGCCACCACCACGGATGCCAGCGCGACGGTCACCAGCACGACGGTCACCAGTACGACGGTCACCAGTACGACGGTCACCAGCACGACGGTGGCCACGACCACGGTCCAGTCCACGACTACGGGGATCTCGACCACCTCGCCCACGGTGACGAGCACGGGGACGAGCACGGTGACCCCGACCGAGCCTTCGCCGACCGGGCCGACGACCACCGCCGTGCCCACGACCACGCAGTCCGTCGAGCCGTCACCCGGATGCCCGGGGGACACGACCCCGTGCCCACCGACCTGGACCCACGGCGCGGGGACGCGTGACCCGGTTCCCGACGACGAGCGGCCTGCGGGCACGGGGCAGGACCGGTTCCAGGGGATCGCGCCGGACCGGATCGCCGCCCTCGCCACCGCGGAGTCCGGGAACTGCTCCGAGACCGACGACGGGGTGGCCCCCCGCTCCGGGAACACCACGGCCGTCCGGATCCCACCGGACCCCGACGGCGTGAACGGCGACGCGAACGACGCAGCGATCGATGGTGCGAACGACGACGCCATGGCCTCGTCGTCGCCGCGGTCGGCACGTCGGAGCGCGTCACGTCGGCCCGCCCTCCCACACCCGCTCAGCGTCTCCGGCCGGTCGCCGGGTCGTTCCCGGCAGGTCTCGGCGGGAGGACCCGCCGCACCGCCTGCGTCCACAGCCCTGCACGGCCGTGGCCCCGGGCCGGCAACCCCGGGTCGCCGTCAGCACCGGCCGACGTCCAGGCCCGTCACCGGTCCGTCGTCCGGCCCGGGCGGGACTCCGCCCGGTCACGGACCCGCGGTGCGGAGCGGGACCTGGGGCGCGGATCGTCCCGGTGCGGGGCACGGGAGGCGCTCCCCGGGTCACGCCCCTGACGGCGCCAGGACCCGGGCGGCTGACCCCACGTCCTGACCGGTCGCCGTCACCGAACCGCCGATCCCGAGCCGCCGACACCGAACCATCGACCCTGAGACGTGGTGGTTCTCGTCGCGGGCGGTGAGCACCCGGGTCACGCGGGCGCCCCGCCGAGGGCCGGCCCCCGGGATCCGACCGGGTGACAGGACCTCGTCGACCTTCTAGACTTGCGCCCGATGGGTAAGTTGTTCCCGGCTCAGAACGCCGTCCACTTCCGGTCCAGGACGTACCGGACCGGTGCCGACCACCGGGCGGCCCTCGACACCGGTGCCGGGGGACCCACGGTGACCCGACCCGGTCCGACCGGCTCGACCTAGGAGGGCCCGTGAGCGAGAGTTCACGCGATCGTCGGGGGGTGCTCGCGGAGGAGGCGTCGTTCCGCGGGGAACCGGTCCAGTTGCTGACCCCCGACGGTCGGCGGCGCTCCCACCCCGACGTCGTGGTCGGGATGGACGACGGCGAGATCCTCGCCGCCTACCGGGACATGGTGCTCGTCCGGCGGTTCGACGAGGAGGCGACCGCCCTGCAGCGGCAGGGCGAGCTGGGGCTGTGGGTCTCCTCCCTCGGGCAGGAGGCGACCCAGGTCGCCACAGCCCGGGCCCTCAGGTCCCAGGACGTGGTCTTCCCCACCTACCGGGAGCACGGGATCGCCTGGTGCCGGGGGATCGACCCGGTCGCCGTGCTGGGGCCGTTCCGCGGGATCAGCCACGGCGGCTGGGATCCGCGCGAGCACGGCGTCCACCTCTACACGCTGGTGATCGGTGCGCAGACCCTGCACGCCACCGGCTACGCCATGGGTGTCCAGCGGGACGGCGCCGTCGGTACGGGTGACCCGACGAGGGACACCGCGGTGCTGGCCTACTTCGGTGACGGCGCCAGTTCGGAGGGGGACGTCAGCGAGGCCCTCGGGCACGCGGCGGTGTTCAACGCCCCGGTGGTCTTCGTCTGCCAGAACAACCAGTGGGCCATCTCGGTCCCGGCCGAGCGGCAGAGCAGGGTGCCCCTCCACCGGCGCTCGCAGGGATTCGGCTTCCCCGGTCTCCGGGTCGACGGCAACGACCTGCTCGCCGTGCACGCCGTGACCACGGCCGCCCTGGACCGGGCACGAGCGGGTGACGGCCCGACGCTCATCGAGGCGTTCACGTACCGGATGGCGGCGCACACCACTTCCGACGACCCGACCAGGTACCGCTCCGAGGCCGAGGTCGAGCAGTGGCGGGGCAGGGATCCCGTCGCCAGGGTGGAGCGGTACCTGGTGGACCGGGGTCTCGCCGACGAGGACTCCCTCGCCGCCGTCCGCGCGGAGGGCGACGCACTGGCGGAGCGGATCCGCCGCGAGTGCACGGCCCTCCCCGATCCCGACCCGGAGACCATGTTCGAGCACGTCTACCGGGATCCTCACCCGCTCGTGGCGGAGGAGAGGTCCTGGTTCGCCGCCTACCGCGCGTCCTTCCTCGACGACGAGGTGGGCGGGTGAGCGCCCCCGGCGCGGCCGACCGCACGGAGGCCCGGCGCCCGACGGAGCTCACCCTGGTCAAGGCGATCAACGCCGGACTCCGGGCCGCCCTGGAGCGTGACCGAACGGTCCTGGTCATGGGCGAGGACGTCGGACGACTCGGCGGCGTGTTCCGGGTCACCGACGGACTGCAGAAGGACTTCGGCGAGGACCGGGTCGTGGACACCCCGCTCGCGGAGAGCGGGTTGATCGGTACGGCGATCGGGCTGGCCCTGCGGGGGTACCGGCCGATCTGCGAGATCCAGTTCGACGGGTTCGTCTACCCCGCCTTCGACCAGATCGTGTCCCAGTTGGCGAAGATGCCGTACCGCTCGCGGGGTGCCCTCCGGCTGCCGGTCGTGATCCGCATTCCCTACGGCGGGGGGATCGGGGCGGTGGAGCACCACAGCGAGAGCCCCGAGGCGTACTTCGCGCACACCGCCGGCCTGCGGGTGGTGACCTGCGCGACCCCCGAGGACGGGTACTGGATGGTCCAGCAGGCCGTCGAGAGCGACGACCCCGTCGTCGTCCTCGAACCCAAGCGGCGGTACTGGGAGTCCGCGCCGGTCGACGTCACGGCGGCACCGGTCCCGCTGCACCGCGCCCGCGTCGTCCGGTCGGGGCGGCTGGTGACCATCGTCTGCTACGGGCCGACGGTGCGCACCGCCCTGGACGCCGCGGCCGCGGCCGGTGCCGAGGGGATCGGCGTCGAGGTGGTCGACCTCCGCTCGCTGTCACCGCTGGACGTCGCGACCGTCGAGGAGTCGGTGCGGCGCACCGGCCGACTGGTCGTCGTCCATGAGGCCCCGGTCTTCCTCGGGCTGGGGGCAGAGCTCGCCGCCCGGGTCACCGAGCGCTGCTTCCACGACCTCGAGGCCCCCGTCCTGCGGGTCGGCGGCTTCCACCTGCCCTACCCTCCGGCCCGGATGGAGGACGCCTACCTGCCCGACCTCGACCGCGTGCTCGACGCCGTCGACCGCGTGCTCGCCTTCTGACAGCCCACCGTCCGCCGGTCGCCCACCCACCGCCCACCTGTCGTCCGCCGGGTGCGACCCGTCGCAGAGGAGCCGCCGATGCCCCGGATCGAGCACTTCCGGCTGCCGGACACCGGAGAGGGCCTCGTCGAGGCCGAGATCGTGCGCTGGCGGGTCGCCGAAGGTGACCCGGTGGCCGTCAACGACGTACTCCTGGAGATCGAGACCGCGAAAGCCCAGGTGGAGCTGCCGTCACCGGTCGCAGGCCGGGTCATGGCGATCCTCGTCGGGGAGGGGACGTCGGTCGCGGTCGGCACCCCCCTCGTGGCCGTCGACACCGGTTCCGCCTCGGACCCCGGGCCGGAGTCCGTGTCGGACCCCGCCCCGGGTCCCGTGTCGGAACCGGCGCCAGGACCAGCCCCAGCCCCGGCCACCGGGCCCGCCGACGCCGACGTCGGTGACGGCGACCCGGTACCCGGAGCGGGAGGGGACCGGGTGGCCGGTGCCGGGGCGGCGACGGCGTCCGTGCTCGTGGGGTACGGGCCGAGGTCGGCGGTGCCCCGACGCAGGCGGCGGGTCGTGGCCACGGAAGCCCGGCACCGGGTGACCGACGGGTCGTCGGACGGCCGGGTGCTCGCCAAGCCCCCGGTGCGCCGGCTGGCAAGGGCCCTCGGGGTCGACCTGACCGCCGTGCGGCCCACCGGAGCCGGGGGGGTGGTGACCCGCGAGGACGTCGAGTCGGCCTCCGTGACGGCGACCCGTCCGGTGCCCCCGACGGTGACCGGGGCAGGGCACCCCGTGGCCGCTGCGACCGCGGACCCGGATCCGGCCGCGGGCGGGCCCTCGGCACGGGGGCTGCCCACCCTCGACGGACCGCAGGGGACACCCACCGTCGATCGGGGGCAGGGCCGGCTCACCCTCGACGGGCCGCAGGGGCGGCCCACCGCCGACCGCAGGATCCCGGTCCGCGGCGTCAGGAGGGCCACCGCGGACGCCATGGTGACCAGTGCCTTCACCGCTCCGCACGTCTCGGTGTGGGTACGCGTCGACGTCACCCGCAGCGTCCGGCTGCTCGACCGGCTGCGTGCCGACCCGGAGTTCGCCGGCCTGAGCACCTCGCCGCTGCTGCTCGCGGCGCGGGCCGTGGTGCTCGCGGCCGGCAGGCATCCGGAGGTCAACGCGTCCTGGATCGACTACGGCGCCGCCGGGAGCGAGATCGTGCTCCGGCACCGGATCAACCTCGGTATCGCGGTGTCGACGTCGCGCGGTCTCGTCGTCCCCAACATCAAGGACGCAGCCCGGCTGTCCCTGCGTGATCTCGCTGCGGCCGTCGCCGACCTGTCCCGGACCGCGCGGGAGGGCAGGACCACACCCGAGGACCTCACCGGCGGCACGTTCTCCATCACCAACATCGGCGTCTTCGGCATGGACGGCGGCACCCCGATCCTCAACCCCGGGGAGGCTGCCATCCTCTGTCTCGGCCGCGTGCACCGGATGCCGTGGGTCCACGGGGGCCGGGTGCGGCCGCGCTGGGTCACCGAGTTGACGTTGAGCTTCGACCACCGGGTCGTCGACGGGGACGTCGCCAGCGCCTTCCTCTCCGACGTCGCCGCCGTCCTCGCGGACCCGACGGTCGGTTACCTGCGCTCCTGAGCCCGGTGCCGTCGGCCGCCGTCGTGGCCGGGCCGGAGCCCGCGGGAGAGGGTCACCGGCGGAACATCGACGAGCCCGACCCACCCCGTGCCGGGTGGTCCCGCCGGGGGCGCGCGGCGGTGACCGGCATCCTGCCCCTGACCAGCATCCGCGGGCTCTCGGCCGCGCGGCCCCCGCTCCGGCGTCCGGCCGGTTCCGGCTGCTGCCCGACCTGGGGCCATGGCGTCGCCGGCTGCGGGGGCGATGGCTGTCCGGTCGCGGGTCGTCGGCTCGGGGGTCGCTGCCGGAGCGGCGCCGTGGCGTGGCGGGGCTGGCGAGCGGGGACGACGGGGACGCCGACGGCGTGGCCTGCCCTGGCGGCGTCCCACGGCAGGCTCCACCTGTTGCCGCAGATCCGCCAGGACATGACCGCGATCCCGAGGAGGATCAGCAGGTCACCGACACTGAACACGCTCGCGACCGGCCAGGAGTCCGGGACGGCGAACACGTCGCCGAGGAACGGCAGCCGGGGATGCTCGACGACGGCGGAGCCGGGGATCCGGTCGCTCGCCTCGATGCCCGCCGTCTCCAGCGTGTTCGGTGTCACCGGCCGGGAGCCACCGTTGAGGGCGACGGCGATGCCGTTGCACGCGGCTCCCGCCGCCACCAGCCAGCACCCGGGCAGGCGCCGGTTGCCGAGGAGGAACAGCCCGGCCACGACGTAGCTGCCGACGAGGACGGCGGCCTGCAGGGTGCCGGGACCGGGGAGCACCGCGAGCGCGACGAACCGGGCGACCAGGGCGAGGACGAGGAGACGGCTGAGCCGCAGGGAGACGAAGCCCAGCCGGTGGAGGCGACCTCCGAGGGCGGCCGGGAGCAGCGCGGCGACCAGCGCGGCGGCGATGATCGTCATGCGGGTGCCCTGTGCGCCGGGGCGCGACGAGCCCGCGGGACCTGCGGACCCTTGCGCCGGGAGAAGGGGTCACGGTGCTTGACGGCGGCGTCCAGCCACGCCTGGAGGGCCGGGTAGGTCATCGGGCGGGCGACGTGGAATCCCTGGATGAGATCGCAGCCCAGCCGGGCAAGGCGGTCGTAGGTCTCCTGGTCCTCCACGCCCTCCGCCACCACCGACAGGCCGAGCCCGTGCCCGAGGTCGACCGTCGAGCGCACGATGACCTCGCTGTTCTCGTCGACCCCCATCTGCAGCACGAACGACTTGTCGACCTTGAGCTCGTCCGGTTTGAGCCGGCGCAGGTAGGACAGCGAGGAGTAGCCGGTGCCGAAGTCGTCGACGGCGAGCCGGACCCCGATCTCGCGCAGCTCCCGGAGCACCTGCATGGCCCGCTTGGGATCGGCCGTGATCGTGCTCTCGGTGACCTCGATGGTGACCCGCGAGGAGGGGATGGAGAACCGGATGAGCTGGTGCCGAAGCCAGTCCGGCAGCTCCAGGTCGGACAGCAGCCGGGCCGAGATGTTCACCGCCATCGACACGTCGTGCCCCCCGATCCGGAGCATGGCCAGGGTGGTCAGCGCGGCCTGGACCGCCGTCCTGGACATGGCGCCGATCGCCCCGGAGTTCTCGGCGAGCGGGATGAAGACCTCCGGTGAGATCACCCCGTGCACCGGGTGCCGCCAGCGCATCAGGGCCTCCACCGCGACCGGCCGGCCGGTCCTGGCCTCCACCTGGGGCTGGTAGAGCACCTCGAACTCCTCGTTGTCCACGGCCTGGTGCAGGTCGCCGAGCAGGCTCAGCCGGAGCACGGTGTGCTGGTCGATCTCGGGTCGGTAGATCTGGATCTCGCCGCGGTTGGTCTTGGCCCGGTACAGGGCGATGTCCGCGCGCTGCAGCAGCGTGTCCATGGTGGTGGCGTGCTGCGGGAAGACCGCGATGCCGATGCTGGCCTGGACCCCGATCCGCACCCCCTCGGCGTGCACCGACTCGCGCAGCCGGTCGGCGACGCGCTCGGCGAGCAGCCCGACCGTGCCCATCTCGTCCGCGCCCGGGACGAGCACGGCGAACTCGTCCCCGCCCAGCCGGGCGACGGTGACCTCGGCGGGGAGGGCGTCGGTGACCCGGCGGGCGACCTCGCGGAGCAGCCCGTCGCCGACGTGGTGGCCGAGGGTGTCGTTGACCTCCTTGAAGTGGTCCAGGTCGAGCAGCATCACCCCGACGTGCTGCCCGGTCTCGCCGGCGTGGGCGATGGCCCGCTCGGCCCGGATCCGCAGCAGTTCCCGGTTGGGCAGTCCGGTCAGGCCGTCGTGCAGGGCCTCGTGCTGGCGGAGGGCCGCGATCCAGGCGTTGTGCTGGACGCCGAGCACCGGCAGCATCATCAGCGGCAGCATGAACAGGGAGAACTCGGCGACCACCGCGGCGACCGGGGCCAGCCCGAGCAGGATCAGCCAGGTGAGCCCGCCGACCCGGATGTCCTCGCGGAAGATCTCTCGCGCCGACTGGCCGGTCTCCAGGGCCACGATCACCGAGACGAGCCCGTTGTTGAGGAGGAAGAAGGTCGCCGCGGCGAGCAGGGCCGGGAGGACGTCCCCGCCGTCGAGCGAGGTCGCCGGGTCCATCACCGGGTTGCCGGAGGACAGCGCGAACACCAGCCGGGTGATGGTCAGCGTGACCAGGTACTGCCCGATGTTGAAGAGGGTCCGCAGCGGCATCCTGCGGCGCAGGTCGTCGAGGCCGACGGCGATCGCCTGGGCGAGCAGAACCAGGGTGACCGGACCGATGAGGGCGAGTGCGACGGAGAAGATCGTCGACACGGTGATCCGGTCGGCCTCGCCGTCATGCCGGGCGACGAGCAGCGGCCGCATCTCGCCGATCACGAGCAGCACGGTGAGCAGGTAGTACTTGGACATCTCCCAGGAGGCCCACGACACCCGGGTGAGCTGGAGGGCCGCGCAGAGCACCAGGAACAGGAGCCCGACGGCGAACACCGTGTAGGCGAAGACGGTGACAGCTCTCAGGCGTGCCGCGACCACCCCACCGGGTGTGGGGGGCTCCTGCTGGGCTGTCCGTCTGGTCACGCGCTACCGACGCCTCACCCGTGCTTCCGGACGTCACGGACGGGCGGACCCGCCGCACCGCGGGCCGCGGGCCCCGGCCCGGTTCCGCTCGTGGTGGGACCGCTGGGAGGGACGGCGATCCGGGGACTCCTCATGCCACCACCACTTCGTCCGGGCGACGACGGGCGTCGCGGGTCGTCGGCTCGACGGCCGCCGCGGCGTGCCTGCCGGGAGTCGCCACCCGCCGGGGGACGTCGCCTGTGGTGTCGGCCCGCCACCCACCGTCCTTGAGCCGCTCCGGGCGGGGGGTTCCCCCATCCGGCGATACACGATGAGTCGATGGTGATTAACAATGAGTGACCACGCCAGGTTTGGTGGCGGCTGTGAGCCCTGTGCGCACGGAAATCCCCCGACCGGGTCAACACCGCGGTCCGCGGAGGGCAGGCGAGGCGGTCACGGCCCGGAGGCTGCGCGTCCGCCCGGGACGGGTGGGACGTCTCCCGGTGGTGGTCCGACCGGTCCCCGGGGAGACCCGGAACCGTGCGGCGGTCGCCCGGACGGGTGCGTCGCAGGGTCACCGGGCGCCGGAGCGGCCCGTCCCCCGCCGATCGGCCGGGGACGGGCCGCTCCGGCGCCCGGTTGCTCAGCCGGCCGCCGAGGCCGTCGCCAGCCGCTCGGCCTCCTCGTCGGCCTGTGCCTGGATGCCCGACCGGAGCCGCAGCGGTTCCTCCGGAAGGGCGAGCACGACGAGGAACGCCACCACCATCACGACGGCCGCGATGACGAACACCTGGTCCATGGCCTCGGCGAAACCGACCAGGAACGGCCGGGCCAGCCTCGGGTCGAGCTGGCCGATGAAGGACGAGTCGTTCAGCGTGCCCGACCCGAGGTGGGTGCCACCCGACCGCAGCGCGTCGAGCACCGGGGCGTTGGCCGGGTCGGCCTGGACCGCGGGGTCCACGATGGCCCGCTGGAACGCCGGGGTGTGCAGCGCCGAGTCGAACGCCTCCCTGATCCGGTCGACCACCGTCGAGAAGAGCACGGAGAGGAAGACGGCGGTCCCGATCGTCCCGCCCATCTGACGGAAGAACGTTGCCGAGGAGGTGGCGACCCCCATGTCCCTCGCCGGGACGGCGTTCTGGATCGCCAGCACCAGTGGCTGCATGCACAGCCCGAGCCCGAGCCCCATCACCACGGTGAACAGGCAGATGGTGACAAGGGAGGTGTCCGCGCTGATCCCCTGGAGCAGGCCGAGGCCCACGACGATCAGCAGGGAACCGAGCACCGGGAAGATCTTGTACCTGCCCGTCCGGGAGATCAGCTGCCCGGAGACCACCGAGCTGGTCATGATGCCGATGGTCATCGGGATCATGAGGAAGCCGGCCTCGGTCGGGCTCTTGCCCTTGACGATCTGCAGGTACAGCGGCAGGCAGACCATGCCGCCGAACATCCCGACTCCGAAGATCAGGTTGAGGATCGATCCGACGGCGAACGTCCTGCCGTTGAACAGCCGCAGCGGGAGCAGCGCGTCGTCCCCGTACCAGCTCTCGGCCACCAGGAACACCACGATCCCGACCGCGCCGATCGCGAAGCAGGTCAGCGAGCGGTTGCTGGTCCAGCCCCAGTCCCGCCCCCGTTCGGCGACGAGGAGCAGCGGGACGAGGGCGATGACCAGCGCCAGCGCGCCGGGGACGTCGATCCGGTGCTCCCGCCGGGTGTGCGGCAGGTGGAGCACCCTGGCGACGAGGGCCAGCGCGATCATGCCGACCGGCACGTTGATCAGGAACACCCATCGCCAGCCGGTGATGCCGAGGATGCTGTCCTGTCCGGCGAGGATGCCGCCGAGCATCGGGCCGAGCACGCTCGAGGTGCCCCAGACCGCCAGGAAGTAGCCCTGGTACCTGGCCCGCTCCCGGGGCGGGATGATGTCGCCGATGATCGCCAGGGCAAGGGAGAACAGGCCGCCGGCCCCGAGCCCCTGGAAGGCCCGGCAGGCCGCGAGCTGGTACATGGACTGGGCCACCGTGCAGGCCACCGAACCGAGGACGAACAGCGAGATCGCCGTGAGGAAGAACGGGCGCCGTCCGTAGAGGTCGGACAGCTTGCCGTAGAGCGGGGTGGAGATCGTCGCGGTGATCAGGTAGGCGGTGGTGGCCCAGGCCTGGATGCTCAGCCCGTCGAGGTCGTCCGCGATGGTGCGGATGGCCGTGGTCACCACCATCTGGTCGAGGGCGGCGAGGAACATCCCGGACATGAGGCCGGTGAGAATGACCTGGATCTGCCGGTGGGTGAACACCACCGGCGTTGGTGAGCCGGGTGGTGGGCCCACCGTGGTCGTGGATGCGGACATCAACCCTCCTCGGGGGCTGCTGGGGTCGACCGGACGTGGTCGGTCGCGGGGGACAGCCCTGGCTCCCGCGGAGGGGTGGGTGCAGGTTCGGTCCGGCGGGTGTCCCGCCGGTCGAGGCTGGTCTCGATCTCGTCGCTGAGACGGGAGAGGAGGGCGGCGAGGCGGGTCACGTCGGTGGGATCCCAGCCGGTCACCAGGGCGGTGACCAGTGCCGTCCGCTGCTCGATCATCGTGTCGTTGAGCCCGAGGCCGTCCGTCGTGGCGACGAGCTGCACCCCGCGGCCGTCCTCCGGGTCGGGACGCCGCTCGACCAGGCCGCCGCGCACCAGTTGGGCGACGTGCCTGCTCACCGTCGACGGGTCCAGCCGGGTGCACCCGGCCAGGTCGCGCTGCCGCCGCGCCCCGCCGTCGGCGAGGTGGACGAGCAGGGCGACCGCGCCCCATTCGAGGTCGGCCGGGAGCCACGTCGTGGTCCTGGCCTTGAGGTGGTGGAACAACCGCGTGTGCCGCAGCAGCTGGCGGCCGAGCTCCTCCGCCGGAGTCGGCCCGTCGGTCTGGCTCTCCCCGATCGTCGGCACCAGTACGTGGTACATGCAACTAGGTGCACTATGCAAGTTGATAACCGGGAGCGGCGGGCGGCGCAGGCGAGAAGAACCGGGGCAGAGCGGACGAGGCGAGCTGAGGAGCGCCGGGGAGCGGAACGCTGAGCGGTACGCCGAGGAGGGTGACGCCGAGGAGGGTGACGAGAGCGCCGACGCCGCCACCGGGCGGGAGGGCCGGCCGGATCCTAGGGTGGCGGCGTGGCGACGCCGTCCCCGTCCGACCGGGGGGAGCACAGCGTCTCGCCGGTGGGCTCACCGACGGAGTCCGCACCGACGCGACGGCATCCGCGCGCCGCCGACCCCCTCCGACGGCTCGGTGGTGTCCCGGTCGCCGTGGTGACCGCGGTGCTCGCGGTCGCGACGGTGCTCGTGGCGACCGCGCTCACCGGAGCGGTCGTCGCGCCCGCCCTCCTCGACCCCGGCGCCCTGGTGCGCTGGAGCCTCCCGGCGGTCGGGGCGCTCGCCGACCTCTCCGCGGCGCTGACCGTCGGCGCGCTCCTGCTCGCCACGGTCGCGCTCCCGGTGACCACGGTGCCCGGGGCGGTCCGGCCGCTCGCGGAGCCCTCCGCGCTCCGGTTGGCCTGCGCCGCCGCGACCGCCTGGGCGGTGACGACTGTGCTCCGCGCCGTTCTCGGCTACGCGGACCTGGCCGGCCGGTCCCTCGGCGACCCCGTCTTCGGGACCGAACTGGGGTCCTTCCTCCGTGACCTGGACCTGGGCCGGGGGTTCCTGGTGACGGCGACGGTCGCGGTGGCGGTGTCCCTGCTCGCCGCCGGGGCCCGGACGGCGAGGGCTGCGGGCCTGCTCACGGTCCTCGCCCTGGTCGGGCTGATCCCCGCGGCACTCACCGGGCACGCCGCCTCCTCCGGCGGCCACGAGACGGCGGTCACCTCGCTCGGCCTGCACCTGCTCGGGGTCTCCGGGTGGGTCGGCGGGCTCCTCGCCCTCGTGCTGCTGCGCCGAGGGCTCGGGGCGGCGTTGCCGGTGGTCGCCCGCCGGTACTCGGGCGTCGCCGGCTGGGCGTTCCTGCTGGTCGCGACCTCCGGAGTGATCAACGTGGCCAGCCGGCTGGAGATCCCGGCCGACCTGGCGACGCCCTACGGCCTGCTCGTCGTCGCCAAGGCCGCCGCGCTCGTCCTCCTCGGCCTCGCCGGCTGGTGGCACCGCCGGAGGACGCTGCCGGAGCTCGCCGGCCCGTCGACGTCCCCGCCGATCACCCCGGCCAGGTCCCGGCCGTTCCTCCGGCTCGCCCTGGTCGAGATCTGGATCATGGCGGTCGCGACCGGGCTCGCGGCGGCCCTCGCCCGAACCCCTCCACCGACCCGGCAGCTCGACCGGGTCGCGCCGTCCCCGGCCGAGGTGGTCACCGGCCACCCGCTCCCCCCACGCCCCGAGCCGATGCGGATGATCGACGTCTGGCAGCCCGACCTGCTCTGGGTGCTCGTCACCGCCGTCCTGGCCGTCCTGTACCTGGCGGGGGTGGTCAGGCTGGCCCGGCGCGGCGATCGGTGGCCGCTGCCCAGGACCCTGGTCTGGCTGGCTGGTCTCGCCGTCGTCGGCTACGTGACCTGCGGCGCTCCTGCGGCCTACGGGCGGGTGCTGTTCAGCGCCCACATGGTCGCCCACATGACCCTGACCATGGTGGCCCCGCCGCTGCTCGTGCTCGGCGCCCCGGTGACCCTGGCCTCCCGCGCCCTGCGCCCGCGCCGGGACGGGACCAGGGGACCGCGCGAGCTGCTGCTCGCGGCCGTCGGCTCGCCGACCACCCGGGTGCTGACCCACCCGGTCCTGGTGGCGGTGCTGTTCGCCGGCAGCCTCGTGCTCTTCTACTACTCGGGGTTGTTCGAGCTCGCCCTCACCACCCACGTGGGCCACGAGCTCATGTACGCCCACTTCCTCCTCGCCGGGTACCTCTTCGCCTGGGTGCTCATCGGTATCGACCCCGGGCCGCGCAGGCCCGCGTACCCGCTGCGGGTCATGCTGCTGTTCGCGACCATGGCCTTCCACGCGTTCTTCGGCGTCTCGCTCGTGTCCGGGACGGAGGTGCTGGCCGCCGACCACTTCGGGGCACTCGGCCGGGACTGGGGCCGGGACCTGCTGGCGGACCAGCGCTACGGGGGCGGGATCGCCTGGGGACTCGGCGAGGTGCCGACCCTCTTCCTCGTGGTCGCGATCGTCGTGCTGTGGGCGCGCTCGGACGAACGCGAGGCCCGGCGTCGCGATCGTGCCGCCGACCGGGACGGTGACGCCGAACTGGAGGCCTACAACGCCCGGCTCGCCGCCCTCGCCCGGCGGCACGACCCCCGTGCCCGGTGAGGGGTGCCCGGGTGACCTCGTGCCCGGGTGGTGTGCTGCCCGGTGATCGCCGGCTACGGCCCGGTACGACCGCGATCCCGGCCGTCCGGGCACGCAACCGGCGATCACCCGGGGCCGGGGACAAGGGGGCCGGGGACGGAGACAGGACGGTGAGAGCCGGGCACGGTACAGGGTCGCGTGATAGCAAGGAGAGATGACCGACACCCGGATCGTCGACGCTCCCTCCGCCGCCACCGAGGGTCCCGACACCTCGGGGGATCCCGCCGCGGCCACACCGGCGAACCCTTTCCACGATCTCGACGCCTACGTCGCGGTCCCCCGGCTCGAAGGGCTCGTGCTGAGCCCGGACGGCACCCGGCTGGTGACCGGCGTGTCCACCCTCGACCCGCAGCAGGTCCGGTACGTGTCGGCGCTGTGGGAGATCGACCCGACCGGTGCCCGCCCCGCCAGGAGGCTCACCCGGAGCGCCAAGGGCGAGAGGGGGACCGCGTTCCTGCCGGACGGCTCGGTGCTGTTCCGGTCCACCCGTCCCGACCCCGGGCGGGCCGACCCGGATCCGGACGTGCCTCCGGCGCTCTGGGTCCTGCCTCCCGGGGGCGGGGAGGCCGCGCTGCTGGCGAGCCGTCCCGGGGGCATCCGCGAGGTCGCGGTCGCCGCTGACGCAGGCACGGTCGTCGTCGTCTCGCCGACGATGCCCGCGGCGGTGTCGGCGGACGACGACGAGCGCCGCCGCGCGGAGCGCAAGGAGCGCAAGATCGGCGCCATCCTCCACGAGAGCTACCCGGTCCGGTACTGGGACAGCGACCTCGGGCCCGAGCAGCCGCGACTGCTGGCCGTCGTCCCCGCAGCCGGCGGCGGTGAGCGGGGGGAACTGCGTGACCTGACTCCGGCCCCCGGGCGCGCCCTGGACGAGGTCGAGTTCGACGTCACCCCCGACGGACGCACAGTGATCACCACCTGGCTCGTCCCCGAACGCGGTGGCCGCCGGAAGGGGCTCGCCGCGGTGGACGTGGCGACCGGGGAGCGGCGGATGCTCCTCGACGATCCGGCGTGGGAGTACTCCGGGCCGAGGGTGTCCCCGGACGGCTCGACCGTCGCCCTGCGCCGGTTCCGTCGCCCCACCGCGACCGGGATCGCGCTCAGCACCCTCGCCCTGCTCGATCTCGCGACCGGCACCCTGCGCGGGCTCGCCGAGGACTGGCCGGGGTGGCCCGGGCGACCGGTCTGGACGCCGGACGGCGCGTCGCTGCTGGTGTCGGCCGACCTCGACGGGGCTGCGCCGGTGTTCCGGATCTCCGTGGCCACCGGTGCGGTCCAGCGGCTCACCCCGGACCGCGGCGCCTACTCCGACCTGCAGGTCTGCCCGGACGGCGGGTGGGCCTACGCGCTGCGGTCCGCGGTGGACTGCCCGCCGCTGCCGGTCCGGCTGCGGCTGACGGCGACGGGTGACGGCGACGGTACGGACGTCGGCTCAGCCGAGGTCGAGCTCCTGCCCGCCCCGGCCTCCGCCCCGGAGGTCCCCGGACGGCTCACCGAGGTCACCACCACCGCCGCCGACGGCTCTCCGCTCCGGGCCTGGCTCGCCCTGCCGGCGGGAGCCGGGGCCGCCGACCCGGCCCCGTTGCTGCTGTGGATCCACGGCGGTCCGCTGTCCTCGTGGAACGCGTGGTCGTGGCGCTGGAACCCGTGGCTGGCCGTCGCCAGGGGGTACGCCGTCCTGCTTCCGGATCCCGCGCTGTCCACCGGGTACGGGGAGGAGTTCATCCGACGCGGCTGGGGTGCCTGGGGCGGGACCCCGTACACCGACCTGATGACGGTCACCGACGTCACGGTGGCGAGGGACGACATCGACGAGGGCCGCACGGCGGCCATGGGCGGGTCGTTCGGCGGCTACATGGCGAACTGGGTCGCCGGGCACACCGACCGGTTCCGCGGCATCGTGAGCCACGCGGGGCTGTGGGCCCTCGACCAGTTCGGCCCGACGACCGACGCGTACGACTACTGGCGGCGTGAGGTCACCGCGGAGATGGTGTCCGCCAACTCCCCGCACCGGTTCGTCGACGAGATCCGGACCCCCATGCTCGTCATCCACGGGGACCGGGACTACCGGGTACCCGTCGGCGAGGCGATCAGGCTGTGGGCGGAGCTGGCCGAGCGGGCGAGCGCCGAGGACGGCACCATGCCGCACAAGTTCCTCTACTTCCCCGACGAGCACCACTGGGTGCTCAGCCCGCAGCACGCCAAGGTCTGGTACTCGACCGTGTTCGCCTTCCTCGCGCACACCGTGCGCGGCGAGGCCTGGGTGGTGCCGGACGTGCTGCGCTGACCCTGACCGGTCCGTGCCGGACGCGGCGCCTTGGTCCGGTCCGTGCCGGTCGGGCCGTGACTCGATCCGCTGATCGGTCACCGTTCGTGTTCGCCAGGTTCGACACCGTCATGGCCTGGCGAGGGCGCCGGGCGGGACCGCAGGGCACCGTGCCCGGATTGCACGAAGAGTGTGCTCCGAACGCTGCTCTGATCGTCGTTTGCGTCCCCCGCCGCCCGGTCGGCGGGTACCCTCCGGGAACGGATTCCGCTGGCACCCGACGGATTCCTCGATAGATGCAACGTTGGACTACTCCGCTGCATCGACCCATCGTGAACGCTGAGGCTCTGGTCCTGGTGAGGGGTGGAGGAGTGGGCGTTGACACCGCCGTCACGGTGACGGCGCGTGAAGACTTCGATGCCTTCGTCCTCGCCAGGGGCGCCGCGCTGGTCAGGACGGCCCGTGGTCTCCTCCGCGACCCGCAGCACGCGGAGGACGTGGTGCAGGACGTCCTGGTCAAGGCCCACCTCCGGTGGGCGCACATCAGCCGGTGCGACTCGCCGGAAGCGTATGTGCGCAGGATGCTCGTCAACGCCTCCATCGCCTTCTGGCGCCGGGCCAAGCGCCGCGAGTTCCTCATGCCGGACGGCACGCTCCCCGAGCGCGCCGGTCCGGACGAGAGCCGACGGCACGACGACCGGGATCTCCTTCTCGCCCTGCTCCGGCGGCTACCGGCCAAGCAGCGGGCGGTCCTCGTGCTCCGGCACTACGAGGACCTTCCGGACGCCGAGATCGCGGAGATCATGGGAACCAGCGTCGTCACGGTACGGAGCAACGCGCATCGTGGCCTCGCCCGGTTGCGGCGGCTGATGCAGGACATCGAGGAAGGGGGTCGGTGATGGCCGGGGACGACAGCTTCGTGAACGTGAACAACGAGGATCCAGCGGACGACGAGGTCGGCCGCCGGCTGGAGGAGGCGTTGCGCGGGACCCTCGGGGACGCGCGGGTGGACGTCTCCGGGCTGATCACCTCGACGCATCGCGGAGTGCGGCGGGTCCGGATCCGGCGCACGGTGACCACCGTGGCCCTCGGGACCGCTCTCGTGATCGGGGCGCCGAGCGGGCTGGCCGCGCTCGGTGACCGCTGGAACGGCGCGGAACCCGCCGGGGAGTCGGTCGTCGCCCCGACCTGGACGATCACACCGACCTGGACGATCACGCCGACCATCACCACGACCATGACGAGCACGACCCTCTCGTCGACGTCGACGCGATCCTCCGCACACCCGACGACGACCAGGAGACGCACCCTCACGACCACGGCCAAGGAGTCGCTCGGCGGCTACGACCCGGCCGACGGGAACGCCGTCGCCTACGACATCCCCAGCGCGGTGGCGTTCCGAGCCGCGGACTTCCCGACCCCGATGCCCCAGTTCGAGGACTTCGGGCAGTACTGGAAGGTGCCCACGGTGCACGGGCAGGCCTGCGGGGAGTCGTCCTCGCTCCCGAGGCCCATCGCGGGCAGGCAGTGGATGTGGTACGAGGAGGACTCCAACGATCCCCAGATGGGCGTCCAGCTCATCGTCACCGGGTGGCGTCAGGGGACCGGTCCGGCCCGGTTCGCCGACGTCGTCGAGAACACCGGTGCCTGCCGCTGGACGGACCCGGTGTCCCCGGCGTCCGCCGGCGACCTTCCGGGTGACCAGGCCTGGGCCGGGGTGGAGGATTCCTCCCTGAACCGGTCCTTCGCGGCAGCCCGTCTCGGCGATCTCATCGTGGCGGTGACCGTGGACGACAACTCCGAGGGCGCCGAGCCGACCCTGGCCGTCGCCAAGGACCTGCTCATCATCGCCGAGGGCAGGCTGGCCTCAGCGGGGCTCGCGGCCGCGGCGGGCTGACCCCCGCGGCCATCCCGTCCGTCCCGCCAGCCCGTCCCGCCCCCACCCCCGCCCGCTCGCGCCCGCCCACCACCCGCTCGCGCCAGCTTCCGCTCGTCGACCGGTGGCCAATCGGGCTCAAAACTCTGAAATAACCCCCTTTCGCCACCGGTGGGCGCGAGTACCCCCCGCCACCAGCGGGCGTGCAGGAAACCGCAGGGGCGGGCGGAACGTCCTAGGGGTGCGCGCGCCAGGAGGGGAGGGAGGGGACGGTGATCCGTCCCCTCCCTGACAGTCCCCCTGCGGCCGGGGCCGGCCGGGGGCACCGCCGGTCAGCCGATCGAGGCGGCCCTCGCGGTGGAGGTCGTGTGGCTCTCGGGCCGGGACGGCGTCCACAGCGACCGCGCGGTCGCCGACTCGATCCGGTCGGACACCCAGGACGGCACCTGGTCCGGAGGCATCGGCCGGGCGATGAGGAAGCCCTGGATCGAGTCGCAGCCCATGGCCTCCAGCGCGGCCAGCGCCGCGGCGTCCTCGACGCCCTCCGCCACCACGGTGAGCCCCAGCCGGTGGGCCAGGTCGACCACCGAGCGGACGATCGCGGTGTGCGAGGGCAGCGACACCATGTCCCGCACGAACACCCGGTCGATCTTCACCTCGGACAGCGGCAGCCCGGACAGGAACCGCAGCGAGGTCTGGCCCTGACCGAAGTCGTCGAGGCTGATCCGGACCCCGGCGTGGTCGAGGTCTGCGAGGGTCGCCCGGACGTGCTGGGGGTCGACGAACATCGCGGTCTCGGTGACCTCGAGCACCAGCCGGGACGGCGGGATCCGGTACCGGCGCAGGACCGAGCCCACCCGTTGCACGAACGACGGCTCGGTGAGGTTGCGGGCGCTGACGTTGACCGACATCGTCAGGTGCTTCATGTCGTCGCCCCAGTCGATGAGCTGGGCGAGCGCGGTGTCGAGGACCCAGTCGGTGAGCATCCCCATCAGGCTCGTGTACTCGGCCAGCGGCAGGAACTCCGCCGGGGGCAGCAGCCCGTACCGGGGGTGCTGCCACCGCAGCAGGGCCTCGAAGCCCTCCAGCTCGCTGCTGCCCGCCTGGATCTTCGGCTGGTAGTGCAGCCGCAGCTCGCCCATGGAGATGGCGCGGCGCAGCTCGCCGACGAGGGCCAACTGCTCGGCGTCGTACGGCCCCTGGTGCGGCTCGTAGCGCACCAGCGCCCCGCGACCGCTCTTCGCCGAGGTGAGGGCGGCCTGCGCCTGGCGGAGCAGCCGGTCTCCCGCCACCGAGCTGTCGTTCGAGACGTCGTAACCGATGAGCACCTCGACCTGGACCGGCAGGCCGGCGAGCACCAGCGGGGTCTCCACGGCCGACCGGAGCTTGCCGAGCGTCGTCGCCACGTCCGCGGCGTCCGCGCAGGAGACGAACAGCAGGCCGAAGACGTCCCCACCCAGGTGGGCCACGAGGTCGCGCGGGTCGAGGAAGTCCCGCAGCCGCCGGCCCATGTCCACGAGCATCTGGTCCCCGGTGTCGTGGCCGAGGGACTCGTTGACGGCGGCGAACCGGTTGATGTCGATGAGCGCGACGGCGACGGTGGTCCCCGCCTTGGCCTGGGTCGAGGCGACCCGTTTGCTGAACGACGCCCGGTTGGGCAGGCCGGTGAGCAGGTCGTGCCCGGCGACGTGGACCTGGTAGCGGGCCTGCCTACGGGCGCGGATCCCACCGATCGCGACCAGCAGGACCAGGAGGACGCCGATGGCGAGGAGTCCGAGGCCGGACGGCTGCCGCAGCGCGGTCCGCCAGGTCGCGTTGCCGACACCGCTGAGCTTCATCGAGAGCACGCCGATGCGCACCGGCGGGTTCCCGGCGTCGAGGGGGACGAAGGCCTGGAGGGTGCGGCTCTCCCTGCCGGGCTCCAGGTCGAGGAGCACGGGCTCGCCCGAGGAGGCGCCGAGCGCGGCCTTCTCCTCCGCCCGGGTCACGATGGGCTGACTGCCCGGTTCCTCGGGGACGGCGAGCAGCAGGGTGCCGTCGAGGGTGTAGAGCCTCAGATCCGCGCCGTTCGCACTGGCGCTCGTGAACGCCCTGCTCAGGGCGCTCGCGGTCTCTGTCGTGAGCCCGTGCACCGGTGGGCCGTCGAGCTGCGGGACGACGGCCGTCGCCGCGAGGTGGTCGGCCAGCGCGACGACGTCGGCGTCGGTGCGCTCGTCGACACTGTGGTTCCCCGCATTGATCGCGACCACGATGGCGATGGCCGTGATCGCGAGGGCGAGGGCCGTCTGGGTCACGATGGCCAGGACCGACGTCCTGGCTCGCGAGGGGTTGCGCCACACGTGCTGATCGTCGGTGGCGATCGGTCGCAGCTTGACCGGACGACCCCTCCGGCCGCGTCACCGGCGTCCGATCGGGTGAAGCTCCTCCGAACGGCGGCCGGCGGCCGGCACGCGAGCTGTGCGCGTGCCGGCCGCCGGTCCGGGATCACCGGGACTGCGGGCGGGAGGGGGTGTCACCCGCGCCGGGATCACCGGGCGCTCGACGGGTCGAGGGGGGTGACCCGTCGGCGGGAGGCCGAGCGGTCAGAGGGACTTGTAGAGCTTCCTGATCTCGGCGATCTGGGGCTCCTCGACGGTGACGAGCTGCTGCGCGAACTTCTTCACCTCGGGGTTCTGACCCATCTCCTGGATCTTCTTGGACTGGGAGATCGCGCCCTGGTGATGCTTGAGGATCGCCTTCAGCCACTCCGCGTCGAACTTCTGTGCGGACAGCGAGCCGAGTTTGGCGATCTCCGCCTCGGTGAGGGCACCGGCGTGGTCGCTGTGGTCACCCTGCTCGCCGCCCATGCCGGGGGCCTGCTGGCCCCAGCCGCTGAGCATGCCGCCCAGGGTGGCCATGTACGGGGACTGCTCCGCCTGCATCGTCTCGGCGAGCTTCTTGACCTCGGCGTTGTTGCTCTTGGACGCGGCCATCGTCGCGAGCTCGACCGCCTGCTGCGAGTGGGTGAACATCGCCTTCGCGTAGGTGATGTCCAGTTCGTTGTGCGGTCCGGCAACGGGCCCGCCGGTGTGCTCCGGGGTCGCCTGGACGGGGTTGTTCGCGGGCTCCGGCTCCGAGCCGCACGCACCGAGTCCCACGGTGGCGGCGAGCAGGGCGGCGGTCAGCGCGAGGACGCGCCTCGAGCGGGTCATGGGTGGTTCCTCTCGAATCGTGGTGGGTCACCGGTGGTGCCGGTTGGAGCGGGATGACCGGCGCCTCGGTGGGTGCCGGGCTCCGTTCCGGGGGGGACGGGGAACGGGCCGGGGTCGGAGTGGCTGGGTACGGACGACGGGCAGCGCGATGGTGCTGACCCGGGTCGGCGGCTCCCACGTACCGACCTTGGCCGGGTGGCGTCCATCGGCCCGTCAGCATAAGTACTCGAACGCCTCTACGTCACCGGCCAGTGGAGTTACACCGGCAACTCGTTACCAATTGCAGTTGCAGCGCTTCGCATGGCGAGTGGATCCGAGGGTATATCACTCACGGTAACGATCAACGGGGGGTGTCTCGGTCCCGCGGACAGGTGTGCGCGGTCGCGGGCAGCCTCGGCCAGCGCCCCTCCCCCTGTCCGGTGGGGGGTCCCGCGGGCTGTCCGGTCGGGGGTTCTGCGGACGGGACGAGCATCCGCGACAGGACGGCCAGCGCGTCGGGTGAGACGCGGTAGTGGGTCCAGACGCCGCGCCGGTCGGCGGTGACGATCCCGGCCTGGGTCAACGTCCGCAGGTGGTGGGTGACCGTGGGCTGGGAGAGGCCGAGGGGGCCGGTGAGGTCGCAGGTGCAGGACTCGCCGTCCGGGCTGGCGAGCAGGATGGACAGCAGCCGGAGCCGGGCGGGGTCGGCAAGGGCTTTGAACCGGGCGGCCAGGTCGCGTGCCTGCTCGGTCGAGAGGGGCGCCTCGGCGAGGGGCGTGCAGCAGCTCTCCGCGACCGGCGTGACGTCGAGGATCGGCAGCGGCTTCGGCATCCGCCCATGCTCACGCAGGCATCGATATACGTCAATGACGTTGTCGAGCCCCGGGCCGCCTCCGCGAGGGCGCTACCCGGCGATGAAGAAGGAGGGGGTCCCGCTCTCCGCCACGATGGCGTCGAGGGTGCTGTCAGCGAGCATGGCCGCGGCGCCGGGTTCGAGGAACACCCGGGCACCGTCCCGCTCGACGACGTCGTCCCCCGGCGCCGGTTCCTCCGCGACCGACAGTTGCAGCCTCCCGGCCTCGACCGGGGCGATGCGCAACCCACCCCGGTGGGAGGCCTCCGGGGCGTCGAGGATGCGGCGGATGGCGTTCTGCGCGGTGTCCGTCAGGGTCAGCACGGCAGTCCCCTCGGTGTGTCCGAGTTGTCCGACCATGCCACCGTTACCCAGGTCCGCCCCGTCGGCAACTCGTCGTCACGGTCCCGTCTCCCTCAGGAGGCGGGCTCGGGCTGTACCGGTGGATAGCTCCGCCGGAACACCTGGTAGTTCTCCCTGGTGAAGATCATCGTGTACCGGGTGTTCTCGTAGAGGGAGTCGACCCACTGCAGGAGATCGGGTTCGTGGGTCCAGTCCCGGGTGTCGACGATCAGGTACTCGGGCCGGAAGTCGCCGGAGTTCCCGATGAGGAAGAGGCGGTCGGCCCGGTGGGCGAGGTAGGGGAGCAGCGCCTGGTCGCTGCCGACGATCGAGCCCTCGGGGATGGCCGCGATCGCCGCCTCGGCGGCCACCTGACGCTCCCGCTTCTGGTAGGTGGCCGGTGAGATGAAGTCCTTGAAGGGGAAGTAGGCGCACAGCATCACCGCGATGGTGAGGACCACCGCAGGGACCCGTAGTGCGTAGGCCCGGATCCAGTCCCTGCGAGCCCCCTTCATCCGGGTCAGCACGTCCAGCATGGCCAGGAAGACGATCGGCATGAGGATGGCGCTGTAGTGCCAGTCGCGGCCCCAGTAGGCGTCGTTGGTGGAGTGGAAGCGCCACACGATGGTGGGCAGGACCAGCAGCGTCAGCGGTGAGCCGAGGGCGAGGAACGCCGTGATCCCGAACAGGAAGATCAACGTCCAGATCTTCGTCCGGTTGTCCACCATCTCCAGCAGGAGGCCCCACGGGGTGACGTCCGTCCCGCCGCCCTGCTCCAGGTAGGGGTACTTGCCCTCCGGGTTGAAGTGGGGGATCACCACGAAGATGATCAGGAAGAAGGCGGCGATCCCCGACGCGCTGACAGCCGCGCCGAGCAGGCGCTGGCGCCGGATGAACAGCAGGAAGCCGATCACCGCCACGGTGATCCCGAGGTCCTCCTTCACCAGCAGCAGCAGCAACGCCCAGACCGCGCACGCGCGCCACCGCCGGTCCAGGAACGCCTCCAGCGAGAACGCCATGATCGGGACGCCGAAGCAGATCTCGTGGAAGTCGAAGTTCACCGCGTTCTGCAGGCCCCAGGACAGTCCGTAGGCGAGTCCGAGGCACACCCCGGACGCCGTCCCCAGGCGGCGCATGGCGAGCCGTGCCACCGGGACGATCGACAGGGCGAACAGGAACGACTGCTGGACCAGCAGGGTCCCCGGGTCGGGGATGAGCCGGTACAGGGGGGCCATGAGCACCATCAGCGGGTGGAAGTGGTCGCCGAGGTGGTTGAAGTCGGGGCCCTTGATGTCGACGATCGGCGCCCGGAAGTGCGCGTAGTTGCGGATGGCCTGTTCGAAGACGGTGACGTCCGGGGACTGGAAGCCCATCCGCCAGTACCGGATCAGCGACAGCGCCGAGTACGCGACGAAGAACAGGCCGGCGATGATCCACGGCGTCCAGCGCACCAGCCGGGACCGGCCGCCTCCGCCGGGCTCGTCCTCCGGTTCCTCGTCGGCCGCCTCGGCCACGGTGACCGCGGCCGTCGCCTCGCTCGCCGCCTCGGTCGTCGTCCCTGTCGCCTCGGTCGTCGTCCCTGTCGCCTCGGTGTCGCTGGACTCGGTGTCGCTGGACTCGGTGTCGCTGGACTCGGGGGAGGTGTCCTCGGGCGTCGCCTCGGTCGCCTCGGCGGCAGCGGGCAGGTCGGCGGACGGCGCGGGCTCGTCACCGACCGTGGTGGCCGAGGCGTCGTCGGGGCTCGCCGGTCCCGGGTCCGCTGTGGGAGCCGCCTCCGCGGACTCGTTCACCGGAGGCGTGCTCTCCCCTGGCGGGGCGGGAATCGCCTCACCCCCCGGGGTCTCCGATGCCGCCGGGGCTGACGGGTCGCCGGGAGCCGACATGAGCCTCGCCTCTGCTTCGCCACTGGACCGACACTGACCGACGCGGGCCGGCCCGGTGTCGTCCGTCGGGGGCCACCGGGATGTCGGCCCGCGTGCTGGGGTGACTGTAACCGGAGGACGCCCTGACACGAAGAGGTAAGCGCCAGCACGAAGAGGCAGGCGGGGAATACGCAGGCCGGGTGGCCCGCGTCAGCACGACGGCCCTGACCGGAGGGTTCACGGTCAGGGCCGTCGACGGATCGACGACCGGTGCCGGTGTCGGCACCGGTCGTCACGCGCCGCGCTCCCGGCAGGGGACGGTCGGTGGACCGTCGCCGCCGGGGGGCGCGGCCGGGACCAGGTCAGGAGGAGAACAGCATCCGCATGAAGCCGTGCGGCTTGTGGTGGCCGTAGTAGCCGTGCGGTGCCCCCCACCCCGGCTGGTGCGCGCCGTAGGCGGGCGGCGGGGCCGCTGCCGGCGGCGGAGCGTGGAACTGGGACTCGACGCGGGACAGCGCCTCCAACTCGCCGTAGTCGAGGAAGATCCCCCGACAGCTGTCGCACTGCTCGATGCTGACCCCGTTGCGGTTGTACGTCCGCATCGTGCTCCGGCACTTGGGGCAGAGAAACTCGGTCATGTCCGGACTCTATCCGGCACGGCGGCAACACACCGGACGAACGGTGAGCGCCACGCCGGTTACCGTCAGCGCTCGCCGGAGCCGGACCGGCCATTGTCCCTGGTGATCCTCCGGCACCCGTCGAGGAAGGCCAGCGCGACATCGTCCAGGGGCTCGTCGAGTTCGGTCGCGTGCGCGACGGCCACGGCGGCGGTCTGCACCGTCATCGCCCGCGCCGGGACGTCCAGCCGCGCCCACGGGTCGGCGCCGGAGGGCAGCGCCGTTCCCCCGGCCGAGACGTAGCTGTGCAGGAAGCGCCGCCAGACGTCCGGGCCGAGGACCCCCACCGCGAACCACGCCGCGGGCCGGGCGAGGTCCCACACCGGATCACCCACCCCGAGATCGTCGACGTCGATGAGCCGCCACCGCCCGCCGAGCCGGAGCAGCTGGCCGAGGTGCCAGTCGCCGTGGGTGAGGGCCGGTCGGCCCCCGTCTGGTGCCGGTGCCTCCCCGACGGCCCACCGGGGCAGGGTCTCGTAGGCCTCGGTCACCAGCGCGGTCTCGGGACGACAGGGGGCGGACCCGCGCAGCCGCTCGATCGACCGGCGGACCCGGGCCGGCGCACCCACCGGGGGGTGGGGGGGACCATGACCCGCCGACCCCCCGACCGCTCCGCGGGGAAGGGGGACGGCGTGCAGGCGGGCCAGCAGGACGGCGCCCTGTTCCCAGGGGGCCTCGTCGAGCTCCTCGGCGGAGAGAGGGACGCCCGCCGGCCACACCGAGGCGACCCGTCCGGTCCGTGCGGTGAACTCCGCCAGCGCGGCTGCTGCGACCGGTACCGGGGGGACGAGGACGTCGCGGGCCCCGGGCAGCGCGGCCAGCCGTAGCCGGGCCGCGAGCAGCAGGGGGTCGGTCGACGGGTCGTGGACCTTGACCACGAGGCCGCCGAACCGCACCACGAGCCCGTCCCGGCGGTCGGCGATCACCTGCGGGTCGGGGACCGCCGCCGGCCCGTCGTCCGAGGGGTCTGCCGGGACCGGGTGTCCGGTCGCCGTCGTGGCGGGCAGCGGAAGGCCCGCGCCGTCGCGGAGCGTGCCGACGACCAGGGTGCGGAGGGCGGCCATGAGCTCCTCGCGGGACCCGAGCTCGTGGCAGACCCGCCCCGAACGGGGCATCCGGCCAGGATCGGTCACGGGACCCGGAGCGGGCACGGGACCCTGATCCGGAACGGGATCCGGATCAGGCATGGGGCCTGGAACGAGGCCTGGAACGGCAGCGAGCCGACCGGTCAGGACTTGTTCTGGGAGAGGTAGGCGGAGAGTTCCTCGAGCGAGACCTGCCCGTCCCCGTCGCTGTCCATGAACCCGACCATGGCGACGGCCGCCTCGTCGGTGATCGATTCGCCGATCACCTCGAGCAGGCGCTTCACCTCCACCGCGGAGATCAGACCGTCCTTGTTCGTGTCGATGAGCTCGAAGGTCGCTGCGTACTCGCTGGTGTCGGCCACCCGGGTTCCCCTCCTCGGCTGAGGCTCCGATGCTCTCGGTCCGGCGGGAGCGGCCGCAATCTACCAGCCCGTCCCCGGCCAGGCGGGTCGACGGGGTTCGTTCGCGCTGGTCGGAGCACCGACCGTCGGTCAGTCCCTGCGGGCGCCGGTGAGGTCGGCGTTCGCGAGGCAGGCGCCGGTCAGGATGGCGCCATGCAGGTCGGCGTCGCGCAGGTCGGCGTCACTGAGGTCGGCGTCGCGGAGATCCGCGCCGGCCAGGTTCGCCCCCACCAGGGTCGTCCCCCGGCAGTCCGCTCCGATCAGCTCCGTGCAGGCGAGGCAGGCGCCGGTCAGGTCGGCCCCGCGGAGGTAGGCGCTGCGCATCATCGCGTCCGTGAGGTCGACGTCCCGCAGGTTCGTCCCGATCAGCGTCGCCTGCACGAGGTTCGCCGCCCTGAGGTTCGCTCCGGAGAGGTCGGCCCCGGTCAGGTCGGTGCCGTGCAGGTCCGCGCAGACCAGGGTCGCCCCGGCGAGGTCCGCGCCGATGAGGCTCGCGCCCGGCCCGACCCCCGGGGGTGGGGACGTGGCCCGGGCGGCCGTGGGCTGGTGCTGCGGCTGGGGTGAGGTCTCCGGGGACGTCGTCGACCCCGTCCCCGGGACGGGGGAGCCGGGGACCGGGGGGTTCGGGACCGGGGAGCCCGGTGTCGGTGGAGGAGGAACTGCCATGGTGATCAGCAGAGCATATGCGCAGAGTGAGGGGATGGTGACACGCCCCGGGTGGGGGTGACGGTCGGAGGGCGACGGCGTCCCCGCCGGTCTGCGGGAGTCCGCGGGAGTCCGCGGGAGCCCCAGAATGGTCACAGGACACCGGCGCGTGCCCGGTGCCCGGGCGGAGACCGGCCGGACGGACGAGGCGGTGATCGGTCTCACGGCCCGTGGTCGCGCGTCGGATTTGGACGGTGCGTACCGGGGGGCCTAGGGTTTCGCCCACCTCCCGCCGGTGGGGGAAGGCGCTGGTGGGGGGAAGAGAACAGCATCCTTCGACCAGCACCTGACGGGGTCACCCGTGGTACGCCCCTTCTCCGGGTCCACGCCACGAGAGCGCCATCGTCCTCGCCTCTCCGGGATCACAGCGTCGTGCGTTCCCGTCCTGTCCCGCTCGAGTGACGCGACATCTCGGACCGTCTCCGGTCCGTCGCGCGAGGGAAGGGTGGTTCCCATCGACACGGCTCCCCCGGCGAGGAGAACCCCGCCCTCCGCTCCGGATCATCCCGTCCGCCTGCCCGCGTGGCCGCGGCGAGTCATCGCGACCGGTCCGGCGCCACGTCCCCTGACCGGGTCGAAGCCACTTCTCACGACGTCGAGGTAGGAGGAGCGAACGTGGAGATGCAACCCAGGGGTCACCAGGCGGTGATGCGGTTGCTGCGCAAGGGGGTCGACATCCCCAACCCGCTGACCCTCGACATCGGACCCGACGTCGACACGGACCGGATCTCCGGGGACGGCGTGACGATCTATCCCGGGTGCCGGATCTACGGAGCCAAGACCGTGATCTCGGCGGGGACCGTGCTGGGCGCGGAGGCCCCGGTCACGATCGACGACTGCCGGCTCGGTCCCGGGGTGGAGCTCAAGGGCGGGTACTTCGCGAAGTCCGTCTTCCTGGAGCGGTCGAACATGGGGTCCGGGGCGCAGGTGCGCGAAGGCACCCTGCTGGAGGAGGAGGCCAACGGGGCCCACTGCGTCGGGCTGAAGCAGACCATCCTCTTCCCGTTCGTCACCCTCGGCAGCCTCATCAACTTCTGCGACTGCCTGATGGCCAGCGGGACGAGCCGGAAGAACCACGGCGAGGTCGGCTCCTCCTACATCCACTTCAACTTCACCCCCGACGGTGACAAGACGACGGCATCCCTGTTCGGCGACGTGCCGAGGGGCGTCATGCTCGACCAGCCGCCGATCTTCCTGGGTGGCCAGGGCGGAGCCGTCGGCCCCGTCATCACCGGGTACGGCACGGTGGTGGCCGCCGGGTCGGTCCTGCGCGACGACGTCCCGCAGGACAACATGCTGGTCACCTCCCGACCGCTGCCCGGGTTCCAGCGGCCCGTCGTCCCGCACACCTACCGCAAGCTCACCCGGCTGCTGGAGAAGAACGTCACATACATGGCTAACCTGGTCGCGCTGCGTGAGTGGTACGTTCACGTTCGTCGACCCTTCTTCGAGGCGCAGGAACTGGGGCCGTTGGTCTATGAGGGAGCTCTCGAGATGCTGGCCTCGGCCATGCGGGAGCGCACCAAGCGGCTCGGGGCGATGGTCGCCAAGGTGTCGGCGGACGATCCGTCGCGGGCGGAGCTGCGGGAGCGCATCGGCGATGTGCTGGCCTTGTTCGAGGAGCCCGGCACCCCTTCGGGGGACGCGTTCCTCACCGCCTTCCGGGCCGCGGTCGGCGAGCAGCCGAGGGACTACGTCTCCACCGTCCAGCAACTGCCGGCCGAGATCTCCGCGGCAGGGGTGCGGTGGCTCCAGTCGATCGTCGACGACCTGTGCACCCGGGCGGCGGCGCTCGTCCCCGCGACCAGGGCCTTCACCACCTCCTGAACCTCCGTCAGCCCCCAGTTGAACGTCTGCCACACCCATCGGAACGTCTGCCACAACCTCCTGAACGTCCGCGCGCGAGACACCAACGAGCAGGGAGAAGCCAGTGGGAAAGCTGTTCGGAACCGACGGGATCCGAGGCGAGGCCAATCGCTATCCCATGGACGCCACGATGGCCTTCGCCGTCGGTCAGGCGGTCACCCACGTCCTGAGGAAGCAGAACCACACCACCCGGGTGGTCATCGGCAAGGACACCCGCATCTCCGGGTACATGCTGGAGAGCGCGCTGGAGGCCGGGGTCACCTCCATGGGCGGCATGGCCCAGATGGTCGGCGTCCTGCCGACGCCTGGCATCGCCTACATCACCGAGAGCATGCGTGCCGACGCCGGGTTCGTCGTGTCGGCGTCGCACAACCCGTACCAGGACAACGGGATCAAGGTCTTCTCCGGCTCGGGGTTCAAGCTGTCCGACGAGCAGGAGGCCGAGATCGAGGAACTCGTCCTCGGCGGGAACCTGCCGCAGATGGTGGCGGCGCCCCGGGACATGGGCCGTGCCCAGCGGCTGGACGACGCGATGGGCCGGTACACCGTGTTCCTCAAGAGCACCTTCCCCCGGCGGTTGTCGCTGGAGGGCATGAAGATCGCGATGGACGTCGGCAACGGGGCGACGTACAAGGTGGGTCCCGCGGTGTTCCGCGAACTGGGTGCTGATCTCACGGTCATCCACAACGCCCCGAACGGGCTGAACATCAACGACGACTGCGGCTCGCAGCACACCCAGGACCTGCGCCGGGCGGTGCTGGAGACCGGGTCGGCGATCGGGCTCGCGTTCGACGGCGACGGTGACCGGCTCATCGCGGTCGACGAGCGCGGGAACGAGATCACCGGCGACCAGATCCTCGTCGTCTGCGCCAACCAGCTGAAGCAGGAGGGTCTGCTCTCCAACGACCTGCTGGTGAGCACCGTGATGAGCAACCTGGGGCTGACCATCGCGTGCCAGAAGCTGGGCTTCAAGCACCACGCCTCGAAGGTCGGCGACCGGTACGTCCTGGAGGACATGCAGCGGATGGAGGCCGTGATCGGGGGTGAGGACTCCGGTCACATGATCTTCCTGCGCAAGCACACCACCGGTGACGGGATCCTCACCGCCCTGCAGCTCGTGGCCGCCATGCTCAAGTCCGGCCGGTCCCTTTCGGAGCTGGCGTCGTTGATGGACGTCTACCCGCAGAAGCTCATCAACGTGACCGTGGCGCGGAAGCCGGAGGTCAGCACGGTTCCGGAGATCGTCGCGGCGATCGAGAAGGTGGAGGCGGAGCTCAAGGGCGAGGGCCGCGTCCTGGTCCGGTACTCGGGGACGCAGAACATGTGCCGGGTCATGGTGGAGGGTCCGACGGTCGAGCTCACCGAGAGGTACGCCCGCGAGGTCGCGGACGTCGTCCAGGCCACGATCGGCTGACTCGCTCCCACCGCGACCCCGTACGGAGATCCCGGGCCCGGCGGAAAGGAACAGGTGGATCAGAAGGACGACGGCGTCCTTCACGATGGAGAGGACGACGATGTCTTTCACGATCCATGTCACGCGAGATTTCGATCAGATGAGCACGGTGGCCGCCGACGTCGTCGAGGCGGACATCCGTGAGAAGCAGCAGGTCAAGGACGAGTTCGTGCTCGGGTTGGCGACCGGGAACACGCCGACGGGGCTCTACAAGCACCTGGCCAAGGCGTTCAACGCCGGTCGGATCGACGCCGGCCGGGTCCGCTCGTTCAACCTGGACGAGTACGTCGGCCTCCCGGGGGAGAACGCGCAGCAGCGTGCGCTCCACCCGGAGTCGTACGGCTACTTCATGGTGTCCGAGCTGTTCGCCCTGCTGCGGCAGCCGTTCCGGGAGACCAACGTGCCCTGGGGGACGTTGGTCGACCAGAGGGAGCTCGTCGAGGCGCTGGACCGGCACCCCGAGTGCTACCGGCTGCTGGGGACGGACAAGGGCAAGGCCGTCGTCGTCTCCGACCCGGTGGCCGGCGTACTGCGCCTGGTCAAGGAGGAGATCCTCGACGCCTACGAGAAGAAGATCGCTGCCTTCGGCGGCATCGACCTGCACGTGGTCGGGGTCGGCGGCCGCGGGCACGTGGCCTTCCACGAGAGCGGCATCCCGTTCGACGCGAGCCCGGTGCTGCTGGTGCAGTTGGACGACAACACCGTGGCGAACGCCGTGGCCGACGGGCACTTCGCCTCGGTGGCGGAGAGCCCCCGGTACGCGATCTCCATGGGAGCCGAGCTGGTCTACCAGGCGCGCACCGTCGTCCTGATGGCGAACGGTCCGCGCAAGACCGGCCCGGTCTGCGAGTCCGTCCTCGGCGAGGTCACCTGTGACGTGCCGATCTCCTACGGGCAGCGGTTCGTGGAGAGCGGTGGCAGGCTCGTCTACGTCGTCGACGAGGCGGCCGGCGCCGAGCTCCTGGCCCGTCGCGCCGAGGTCGAGGCCAGAGGGTACGAGCTGGTGGACCAACGGGACCAGCCCTACCAGCGGGTGGCCGAGCTGAGCTTCACCCGGTGCCCGGACTCCGGCCGGATGGGGTAGGACGGGGGATCTCGGTGCAGGAACGCGTCGTCGACCTGCTGCTCGGCACCGGTCCGCGGACCGGTGCCGAGCTCCTCGCCGCGCTGGGTGGTGAGGCGTTCGGGCTGTGGAAGACGTGCGAGCTGTCCCCCCGGCTGACGGTCAGCCGGGTCGGCCGGCGCTACCTGCGGCTCGGCCGGCGGATCGACGGCTACGCCCGGCTGTCGCCGTCCGTGCTACGGGAGTTCCTCACCTACGCGGTGGTGGGGCTGCGCGACGACCCCGAGGCCGTCGCCCGTCGGGTGGCGGAGGTCGAGACGCGTGCCCGGCAGGTCAGCGAGCGGAAGCTGGCCCTGGCCCGGCGCGTCGTCGCCGACATCACGGAGCCGCTGGCCGAGGGACCGGGCCCGGAGGACCGGTTCTGCGTCCTGGTGGCCGGCGACATCGTCTTCGGGATGGCCCACGAGGTCGACCGCCCGGAGCGCAGCACCGGCACCATGGTCAACGGCTCCGACCTCGACCTGGTGGTCGTGGTGCGGGACGACGCCCCGGAGGAGCTGGTCCGACGGCTGGACGACACGATCTACCAGAAGAAGTTCCAGTACCTGCGGAGCCCGGCCTTCCGTGAGGAGATCGACTACGTCGTCAAGCGGTTCGCCACCCTGCGCGAGCAGACGGCGTTCGACTCCTTCCGGCGGATGGTGGCCTGCAAGATCTACGACGAGGCGATCCTGATCCACGGCAGCCGGGAGCTCTTCGACGCCGGGACGGCACTGCTCCGGGAGCGCGGGGTGGTCGAGGCGCTGCGGGAGCTGGAGGCGGTCGCCGTCGCCGCGAGGGAGGAGCGGGAACGCCGGCTGCTGGCCACCGACCAGGAGTCGCTCACGGGGGAGGACCTGTTCCTGTTCCACACCGACGACGAGTCGGAGGAGTTCGAGTGACTCGGCGACGCGGGCACGGGGACGGCGCGCCGACGGGCCGCGCGGTCCGCCGGTGACCGTGGCCCTGCCCCCGGTGCGACGGGACAGGGCCACGGTGTGCGCCGACGGGCGGTCGGGCTACCGGATCACCGGGACCGGCGCTGCCACTGCTGGTTGTTCCCGCCCGAGCAGCCGTACTGGATGATCCGGGCGCTGTTGGCCGTCGACCAGTTGCTCACGTCGAGGCACTTGCCGCTGTGCCGGGCGACGATGCGGTAGTAGCCGTTGCCGGCGTCCTGGAACTGCCACTGCTGGTTCGTGCCGCTGCTGCAGGCGTACTGGATCACCTTGGCGCCGTCGGCCGTCGAGGCGCCGGTCACATCGAGGCACCTGCCGCTGTGCCGGGCGACGAGCTGCACGTAGCCGTTGCCGGCGTCCCTCGCCTCCCACTGCTGGTTGTGGCCGCCGTTGCAGGTGTACTGGACGATCTCCGCGTTGTTCGACGAGCTGGCGTTGACGACGTCCATGCACTTGCCGGAGTGCCTGCTGACCAGGTCGACGTAGGGGGTGGCGACGCCGCCGACCACGCCGGTCGCGGTGTCGACGGTGATCTGGGAGTACCCCTGCATGGACAGGCTGGTGTTGCCGGGGAAGGTCAGCGGCAGCCAGACGTAGGCGGAGTCGGCGTAGCTGCCGCCGAAGCCCGGTCCCCACCGGTCACCCAGGTACAGGTACGACGTGGTCTGGCTGCCCTGGATCGGCAGCACGAAGGTGGTCTGCGAGCCGTATGCGGTGGAGTCGCCCACGTTCTGCCAACCGCTCCACGACCCGGTGATGCTGGTGGCGGTGGAGTACTTCTGCTGGTTGGGGTTCCAGCCGGTGGCTCCGGAGGTGAGCATGAAGTAGACGCCGTTGCGCTTGAACAGCGCCGGTGCCTCGCGGTGGTCCCCCGGCCACGACCGGACCAGGGCGGCGACGTTCGTGTAGTCCGAGGTCAGCCGGTAGACGTGCAGGTCGTAGTTCTCGTTCGCGGCGGAGACCATGTAGCCGGTGCCGTCGTCGTCCACGAACGCCGTGATGTCCCGGGACATGTGCTGGTTGAACGGCCGGAAGCTGCCCCGGTAGGTGTAGTTGCCGTCCACGGTGCCGGACGTCGCGACGGCGGCCCTGGCCTCGCCGTAGTCACGCCCGTTCTCCTTGTGCATCCACATGACGAACTGCCCGGTGGACCTGTTGTAGATCACTTTCGGACGTTCGATGTTGGCGACGTTGAGCTCAGCGGCGGAGTTCTGGGTGAGGGCGTTGTTCCGGAACTCCCAGGTCCTCAGGTCCTGCGACCGGTACACGGTGACCGCGCGGAAGGTGTAGTCGGAGTTCCGGCTCTCGCCGAACCAGTAGTAGTAGTCGCCGACCTTGATGATCCCGCCGCCATGGGCGTGGACGACGTTGCCCGAGGTGTCGCGGAACTGGGTGCGGTTGGTGATGGTCACCGTTGCGGCCTCGGCCACCGGTCCGGCGAGGAGCGCCGCGGTGACGGTCGCGGTCAGGACGCCGGCCGTGGCGAGAGCGGAACGGCCGCGTCGTCGGCCCGCCGGGCAGTGAGGGCGGGATCCGGGAACCCGGGAGATCGACAGGAATGTCATCGGTACCTCTCAGACGGCGATGCGCCGGATGTCGTACTGCAGTGCGCCGGACGGGCGTTCGTGGCGCGGCGACTCCCTCTGCCACCTGCCTTCACTCGGTGTGCCGACCCGGACGGGAATCGTGCCCCGGTGTCGGGCCGGCAGGCAGAACTCTAAATCGTCGGAATGCACACAGGAAGGTCTCTTGGCCACCGAGAACACGGCGGCGCCGTCCTGCGGGGACTGTATTCCTCGTGGTGAATGGAATTCC
>JAAYAH010000111.1 GCA_012719445.1 Actinomycetales bacterium
GCAGGTTCGCGCGGACCTGCAACGCCTGCACCCGGACGCCGGCGAGGTTCCGGGCGGCGCAGATCTCCAGACACCGGTCGAGGTCGGCGACGGCCTCGTCGAGCCGGCCCTGGGCGATCCGGATCTCCACCCCGGCGAGCGCCAACCAGGCCATGACGTGCCGGGAACCCCCGCCCTGTTCGGCCACCAGCCGGTCGCCCCAGGCGACGGTCCGTTCCGCGGCCTCCAGGTCACCGGCGGCGAGCTGGACCCGGGCGATCGTGTCCGCGACCTCCGGATAGGAGATGTCGCTTCCGACCCGCTCCGTCAGGCGCTCGACGACCTCCAGTGCCGCGTCGATGTGGCCTGACTCCTGCTCCAGCACCGCCAGGTTGTTCAGCACGTGGACCTGGCGCTCCGGGTCGTCCAGCTTCGCGAACTCCGCCTCGGCCTCGTGGTACCGCTGCCGGGCCTCGTCGGTCGAGCCGATGATGCTCAGGGCGTCCCCGAGCTGCAGGAGGTGGTTGCCGCGGACCCGGGGCGGGGTGTCGTCGTCCAGCAGGTCCATCGCCCGGACGGCGTGGTCGAGCGAGGCGGCCGGGTCGCCGACCTGGTAGAACATGCCCGACAGCACGAGGTGGCTGCGGGCGATCAGAGGGCGGGCTCCGTGGGTCGTCGCCCAGTCGTTGACCTGGACCGCCAGGCGCATCGCCGTGGGGTCACCGGACCGGTGGAGCATGTCGGCCATCACGAGGCGGGCCCGCATCACGGACGGGACGTCACCGGCTGCCTCGGCCTCCGCCTCCAGGCGACGGGCCCGGTCGAGCCGGGCGGCGACGTCGAACCCCCGGTGCCGTTCCAGGTCATCGAGACGCCGGTCGAAGGGTGGCCCGCCCTGGGGCACGACAGGCAGCGAGGAGGTACCTACCCGGGGCGCCCGGCCGGGCCTGTCCGGGCCCCGGGGACCGGGCCGGGGGGCGTCGGAGGGCGCCCGCGCGCGGGTCTGCTGTCCGTCGACCACCTGACGGTTATCGGCCGATCAGGCGGCCGAGGATAGCCGTCGTCCGGCACTCGCTGCGGCGACGGCGGGGTGGCCAGGGCGAGGGACGGTCGGGAGCCGTCACTGCCCCGAGCCGCGGGTACGGTCACGTCCCTCTCGTTTGGCCTGGTAGAGGGCGGTGTCAGCGCGAGCGAGCAGCGTCGGCAGATCCTCGTCGGGTCCCAGGACGGCCACGCCGATGCTGATCGTGACGGCCACCTCGCCGTGGCGGGTGGTGATCGGCATGGCGGACACGGCGGTGCGCAGTGACTCCGCCACCTCGTGGGCCGTGCGGCGATCCGCCTCCGCCAGGAGCACCGCGAACTCCTCACCGCCGTAGCGACAGAACGCGTCACCCGCCCGGAGCCCGGTCGTGATCCGGTGGGCGACCTCGCGGATGACGTCGTCGCCGACCAGGTGTCCATGGGTGTCGTTGACCTGCTTGAAGTGGTCGATGTCGGCGATCAGGACGGCCGCGGCCCTCCGGTGTCGGCGGGCCGCGGCAAGGTCGCGTTCCGCCAGTTCGGCGAAGTGCCGGCGGTTGGGGACACCGGTCAGCTCGTCCCGCACCGCGAGGCTCTGCACCTGGGCGAACAGAGCCGCCCGGTCGTGGACCGCCACCGCCTGGGCGGCCAACGTGCCCAGCTCGTCGTGCCACGCGGCCGGCCCGTCCTCGCCCTCGGGGGCGGCGACGACCAGCGTTCCGAGTCGTGCCGTCCCGCCGGACAGGCCGAGGCCGAGCCATCGGGTGGCGGGATGCAGGTGCGCCGCGACGGCCGCCGGCAGGTCGGTCACGGTCCCGAGCGTGCCGTCGGTGACGGCGAGCAGGCCCCGGACCGCCGCATCGGTCGGCAACGGCCTGTCGGTGATGCTCCCGTCCTGGTGCAGGCAGCGCAGCACCCGGTCGTCACCGGTGACGAGGACGAGGCACACCTTGCCCTGCGCGGCCAGCGGCGCCGCGTGGATCAGGAGCCGGTGCAGGACGTCGTCGGGCTCGAGGGCGGCGGACATGTCGGCCAAGGCCTGGTTCAGGCGCTCCGCGAGGTCACGCTGCTGCCGGGCGGCCTGGACCGACGCCTCCAACTGGGCCGCGCGAGCCGTCTCCAGGGAGGTCGCCACGTGATCGGTGAGGGCGGTGAGGATCCCCACGTCGTCCGCGGTGAAGATCCCCTTGGCCACGTGACTGTCCAGGTAGACGACGCCGAGCAGGCGTCCGTCGAGCTGCAGGGGAGCGGCGAGGATGCTGCGCAGACCGTGCACCAGCACGCTGTGGGCGCCCAGGGCGACGCCCTCGTCCGTGCCGGTCATCACCACCGGTTGCCCGGTGACGGCGACGCGCTCGACGATCGAGACGCTGTACCCGGTCAGTTCCGCGAGATCCTGCCCGGCCAGGTCCCGTCCCAGGTGGGGCACCAGCGGCGGGAGGTCCCCGGCCTCGTGCTCGCCGTCGGCGACGAGGAACAGCAGGGCCCGCTCGGCGGGGAGGATCCGGAGGGTCTCGTCGAGGGCGATCCTGGCCAGGGCGCCCGGGTCCACGACCCGGGCGGCGGCTCGCGACACGGCCTCCACCGCCTGCAGCCGGTGACGTTCCACGCCGGAGCCCACGCTCGTGGTCGTGCCCTGCTGCGACGGTGCGCCGCGCGGTGCGTCGATGTCGAACTCCCGGCGGACCCGCAACGCCCGGTGGGGCCACCCCCGCTCGAGGGCGACGGTCTGGGCGGTGGTGGCCTCCCGGGCGGCCGCCTCCGGATGACCCAGCGCTGACAGGGCTCGGGCGCGGGTGCACGCCGCCTCGAACGCGATCACAGGGGCGTCGGGGGTCACGAGGGGCATCCGGGTGAGGGTCCTCAGGGCACGCTCCGGTCGCCCGGCCAGCACCTGGAGCTCCGCCCGGGCCAGCTTCTCCGCCGCCCGCAACAGTGGTGTCCTCGCCGTCCGGTGTAGCTGGCGGATGGCGTCGTCCGCCTGGGCGCGCCGCATGCGACGCTCCTCGTCGCCCTTCGCCAGCCGGCACTGGGTGACCCTGCCGAGGGCGAGATGCATCCAGTACGCGCGATGGGGGCGGATGGCGGCGACCGGCGAGATGCCGAGCTCGGTGAAGCTGTCGGCGACCTCGTCGAAGGGACGGCCGTACTCGGACTGCTCGATGAGGGCGAACAACTCGGCCAGCACGAGGTTGACGTGCAGCCCGATCCCTCCGTGGCTTCGTACCACCTGGCGGACCTCGGCGAGCTCGGCGGCCGCCTCCGCGGACCGACCCGTCGCGCTCAGACACACCGCGGGGAGGGTCACCAGCGAGGTGACCGGCCGAGCTCCCAGCCCGCGTGGCCGGCGCTGACCGCGCTCGCACACGGCGATGGCCTCGGCGGTACGGCCCGCCGCGGCCGCGTCCCAGCACAGCGACGCGAGGGCGTCGTCGACCGGGCCCGGGTCGAGCCAGCGGTCGTGCTCGTCGACCGCCCGGGTCCAGCCCTCCCCGTCGTCCTCGAAGCTCATGTAGGCCGCCCCGCCCCGGTACCAGTGGACCATCGCCACCATGCGAGGGCTGCCCAGGGCCGCGGCGGCGCCTTCCGCCTGTCGGAAGCACCAGGTGGCGAGCCGCCGCAGGCCACCAACCCCGGCGACGAAGCCGAGCCCTGCCTGGCGGACGGCGTACTGGACCCCGTGGCCCATGCGCATGATCGAGTACGCGGAGTACAGGTTGTGCAGGACCGTGACGCCGGGGCGCAGGCTCACGGTGCCCGCGTACCCGCCGAGGTGGTGCAGCGCGGTGATCAGCTCGTGCCGGCGCAACCGTCTGCCCGTCGCGGTGCCGACCCCGACCCTGGTCAGCACGGTCAGCAGGGCGGCCAGTGCCAGGGCGACCCCCCGGGCCACCCGCACCAGGGCGATGCGCGGCATGGGCGCACCGAGCTCCGCCACACCGCGCCGGACACAGTCCAGCACTCCGTCGGCGTCCCAGGTGTCCCTGAACACCGTCCCCAGTTCGAGGAGGATCTCCGCCCGGGACACCGGATCGGTCGCGGCGCTCAGGGCGAGCTCCAGCCGCTCCCGCGCCGCCTCGAAGCGGTCCTCCCGCCGCAGCGCCTCGCCCAGCCACAGGTGGAACCGCGGGTCCGGCTCGATCCCGGTGCCGACGGCGTACTCGAGGAGATCCACGGCCAGGGCGTTCGCGCCGTCCGCGAGAGCCTGGCGTCCCGCAGCGAGGCAGGCCCGGAAGACCCGGTCGGGATCCTCGCCGGGACCGGCCTGCCGGAGGTGGTCGGCGATGGCATAGACAGTGCCGGGACCGGCGGTTTCGGCCTCCTCGAGGGCCTGTGCCAACCGGCCGTGGGTCTTCTGCAGGGCGGTCTCGTCCAGGGCGCTGAGCAGGGCCTCCCGGATCCGGTCGTGGAGAAACGCGTACTCCCCCGAGGGGAGGGCATCGATCACGCGGCGGGCCTCGGCCTCGGCCAGCGCGACTCGTACGCGATCGCCCCGGATGTCGCAGGCGGCCGCCACCAGGTCGGGGTGGAACCGCGACCCCACCGCGGCGGCCGTCGTCAACAGCGCCTGCGCCTCCTCGCCGAGACCGTCCATGCGGGCCAGGACGAGGCGCAGGGCGTCGTCGGGCAGGTCGAGCGCCGCCAGTTCCTCCTCGTCGAGGATCCAGGTGCCCCACGACGGGCGGAGCAGGCCCGCGTCCACCACGGCCTGGAGGTACTGGAGGACGAGGAAGGGATTGCCGTGACCGCGGGACACCAGTGTCCTGCTCAGCGGCGAGTCGTGGGTGATCCCGGGGACGTGCGCGGCGACCAGTTCCGTCACCGCCCCCTCCGACAGGGGATCGAGCGACACGGCGGGATCGACCACGTCGCCCATGACGGCGAGGAACGCCGCCGCGGTCTCCTGGCTCTCCACGTCGTCCCGTGCCGTGGCCAGCACCAGGAACGGGACCTCGGGGAGGTCGACGGCCAGCCGCGCCAGCACCTCCAGCGTCGAACGGTCCAACCACTGGACGTCGTCGAGGAGCAGCAGCAGGCCCCCGGTCTCCACGGCCAGCCCGAGCAGGCTGGCTGCGACGGCATCGATCGTCTCGTCACCTCGCTCGGACCCGTCCTGGTCCGAGGTCTGCCTCCTCGTGCCGCCGTCGGCGCGATCGTCGGCGATGAACCGCTCGAGGGACGGGGAGAGGGCGGCGAGCAGAGGCAGAGCGGGGCCGGCGGCGGATCCGATCCGCCCCCGCCACCGCTCCCTCAGCTCGGGCTGTTGCTCCAACGGGGCGAGAACGTCCTCGACCGCTCTGCGGATCGGGCCGAGAGGGCGGGGGTCCCCTGGCGACGCCTTGGCGGACAGCACCAGGGTCTGGCCGTCCCGGGCCGCGGCCGCCACCTGACGGGCAAGGCTGCTCTTGCCGGACCCGGCGGGCACCTGGATCAGAGCAGCTCCACCCCGGCCTGAGCGGGCCTGGCCCCATCGGCGGCGCAGCAGGGACAGCTCCTCCACCCGCCCGGTCAGAGGTGCCTCTCTGGCGCCCTCCGTGCGGTTGCCGCCCGGCACGAACGCCGTGTCGGGCCGGGCGAGCAGGTGCGTCAGGTCGGTCACCAGGTCGTCGGCGTGCTGGTAGCGGTCGTCGGGGTTCTTGGCGAGGAGCGTCGCCGTCACCAGGGCGAGCGTGTCCGGTACCGCGGGCACCAGGGACCGGACGTCCGGGGCAGGAGCGCTCGCATGCATCCGCAGTAGCTCGGCGACGTCGTCGTGCTCGAACGGCCGGTGCCCGGTGAGGCACTCGAAGAGGATCACCCCCACCGAGTACAGGTCGGATCGGTGGTCCACCGGACGCCGGAGCATCCCGGACTGCTCCGGGGCGGCGTAGGCGATGGTGCCGATCGTCGCGTCCTCCTCGGCAGGCCGCCCGACAAGACCCAGATCGATCAGACGCACCCCTGACCGGGTGATCATGACGTTCTCGGGCTTGACGTCCCGGTGCACCAGATCTCGTTCATGCAGGGCGGCGACGGCCTCGGTCAGCTCGAGCACCGTGCGGACGGCATCGGGGGGCGCCATCGCTCCCTGGGCGAGAACCGCCGCGAGAGGGCGTCCCTCCACGAGGTCCATCACCAGGTAGGGGCACCCCGACACCTCCCCGACGTCATGGATCCGGGGCAGCCGGGGATGGTCCACCCCGGCCACGAGCGCGGCCTCCCTGCAGAGGGCTCGGGTGGTCGCTCCGAGGTCAGGCTCCCCGGATCCGGAGAGCAGCTTCAGCGCGTACAGCTGGTCGCCGCGACGTGCGCGGTAGACGACGGCATGCGCGCCGCGGCCCAGCTCCTCGAGCACCTCGATACCGATGTCCTCGGCCAGCCTCAGGTGCGTGGGCGCCCCGGACGGCCACCGGAGATGGTCCGATGCCTGGCTCGGGGTCACCCACCTCCTATCGGATCAGGGCAGGCCCGCGTTGAGGCGGCGTCCAGCGCGTCGTTCCGGGCATGTCCGACAGGTGGGCGAATCGTCCGGGGTGGCAGGGCGGGACGGTGGGGACTCGTGATGGTGACCGCGGTGACGCCGTCCCGCTCGTCGAGGTGTTCGTGTCGCCCGCGTCGTGCCGTAGCAGGGCAGGGGCGACGGGTTCCATGTTGATCAAGTGCTGGAATCGGTCGTGGAGCCGGTCGTGGAGCGAACTCCGGGACGTATGTGGGACAGATGCCCGGTGGTTCCCGCCCTCAGCCGTACCCCACCGAACACAACACAACGGCTCTTGAGCGCATACCTTCAGGTCAGGAGGCCCTATTGCCAGGTCATCGAGGGTGCCCCCGAGAGGAATCGAACCTCCGACACACGGTTTAGGAAGGGCTGTGACGGCGTAAAACAGGCCTTCTACCAGTGTCTTCGGTCTCACCCAGGTTGGCTCCACGGTCTCTGGTGGCGTGGGTCGACTTCAGTTCGCTCCACGTTTGGCTCCACGCGTCGAGGGCCCCCCGGCACGGCCGCCTCGCTGTCCGCAACCCTGCTCGGCCCGGGGTTGATTGCAGACCGTGCGCGAAGCCGTGGTGATCGGTGTGGCCAGCCCGCGTTGTCGGAGGAGGCGGAGATCCTTCGAGCATGGCCCCCCGTTCCGATGCTCGATCATCCGTTCCTGGTGTCCCTCCACACTGGCCGTCCGAGGTGCGGCCACCTGGTGCCCCCGACTGGGTGAGCACCGCCGTTATCTGGCTGTTGGATCTCTGTCCCGCCGACTACCGCTGCTACCAGGTACTCACCCGCCACGCCGTTGCGTTGACCTGGATCGCGGTCCAGCACACCAGGGCCGCCATCGAGGGCAACCAGCGGGCCCTGTCGACCATGAGGGTCGACCTGGGCAGGGCACTCGAGCCTCACGTGCTGGAACAGATGCTCACGGTGCTGCGCCAGGAGAGAGAACGGTTGGTCACGGCGCACCGAGGCGCATGCCTGGGATATTCACGCCGATCTGACTGATCATGGTTCTGGTGTGTGTCAGGACGTAGAAAGGTGCCCCTGACCTGGGACAATACGAGTTGTCAAGACACGTATCGGGTCCGCGGAAAGGAGCAC
>JAAYAH010000112.1 GCA_012719445.1 Actinomycetales bacterium
CTGTCCGACCTGGCCCGCTGGTACATCGGCGGCCTCCTGCACCACGGCCCGGCGCTGCTCGCCTTCACCAACCCCTCGCTCAACTCCTACCACCGACTGGTCCCGGGGTATGAGGCGCCGATCAACCTGGTCTACTCGGCGCGCAACCGCTCGGCCTGCGTGCGCATCCCGATCACGGGGTCCAGCCCCAAGGCCAAGCGCATCGAGTACCGCGTGCCCGACCCGTCGGCCAACCCCTACCTGGCCTTCTCCGCCCAGCTGATGGCCGGTCTGGACGGCATCCGGAACCGCATCGAGCCCGCCGCCCCGATCGACAAGGACCTCTACGAGCTGCCGCCGGAGGAGCACGCCCAGATCACCCAGGTCCCCGCCTCGTTGCCCGAGGTGCTCGACGCGCTGGAGGCCGACCACGACTACCTGACCCAGGGCGACGTCTTCACCGACGACCTCATCGAGACCTGGCTCGACCTCAAGCGGACCCTGGAGGTCGACCCGATCCGGCTCCGCCCGCACCCCCACGAGTTCGAGCTCTATTACGACATCTGATCCGAACGCCCTCTGACCTGCTGAAACGCGGCTAGAGGCCGTCTCGGCGCACATCAGCCGCGCGGGGCCGTCTCCGGAGTCCTCTCAAGGACCCGGTCGACGGCCCCGCGGAGCTTCTCCGGGGTGTTCGGCATCGGTGCGAGTACCCGCGCAGAGTGAACCCGGATCCTCATGCCCGAGCCACTCAGCCAGTTCCCGCGTGGACACTCCCCATCACGGACGGGATTGCCGGCTTCGGGGGTCGGTCCGGGCTGCTCCTCCGAGGAATGCACGCCTCACCCGCAGGCGAGGAGGCGGACCCGGGGTGGCTGCGGTCCCGGACCTACGGACCTGGCATCTGGGCGGACAACTGATCTTGCCTCGATCGCGTGATCGACCGATAACGATCAGGTGGCAGACGGACAGCCGGTGCTCGCGCAGGCACCTTCCGACGGCCCCCGGACCCGTTCCTGCGGCGCGAACGTGTCCAGCCGCGCCACAGGGGCCGAGACCTGGTTGCCCGTCGGACCTCAAGGCGGTCCACCCTTCGACCGGCGTCTCGACGACCTGGAACGGCACCGGGGGTTCGACGTCGCCGCACGGCTCGATCGGGCCCGTCGCCTGGAGTCGGAGGCCGAGGCGGCCGGTGACGTTTCGTCCGTGATGAGGGCCCGCCTCGTGGTGGCCGATCTGCTCTTCAGGTCCGGCGACCCCGCAGGGACCCGCCTGGCCGTCATGGTCAACGACTGGGCCGCGACCCACGGAACCCGTCCGTTGCTCGCCCGTAGCCATCTGGTGCTGTCGGGGATGTTCGAGCGGATCGGCGACGCGGCTTCCTCCCTCGACCACGCCGTCCAGGCGATGGAACTGCTGGACGACGACACCCCGCCCCGGGTCCGCGGCAACCACCTCATGCAACTCGGTGACTCCCTGGACGTGATCGGCTCGACCGATGAGGCCCGCCAGCGGTACCACGAGGCCGAGGCGGAGTTCGCGAAGGTGGGGGACCGCGAGCGCCAGGTCTCGGTGCTCAACAACCTGACGGTCATGGAACAGGAGGCTGGCCGGGTCCTGGCCGCGCTGGAGACCGTCGAGCGCCTCATGGCGCTGAACGGGGGAGAGGACCTTCGCCCCGCGATCGCCGACACGATTGCCCGTACCCACCTGACCGCCGGTGACCTGGAGGCCGCTCAGCGGGCGGTCGACCGGGGCAACCGGCTACGGGACACCACCGGTGACGGTGAAGTGGACGTCACGGCTGCGCTTGCGCTCACCGGGGTTGAGATCCGGATCGCCCAGGGCCGGCTCGACGAGGCCGTCGCCGACCTCGACCGGTGTCTGGAGATCTGCGCCGCCCGGAACCTCGCCGGCGTCCGGGTGCAGGCGTTGCAGGTCCGCGCGAACCTGC
>JAAYAH010000113.1 GCA_012719445.1 Actinomycetales bacterium
GACCCCGCCCCCACACCCACCGCCTACCTGGTCCGCCTAGCCACCACCCCGATCACCGCCGAGTCCGCCGTCCACGCCGGACGCGAACTCCTCGCCCAGCACTTCCAAGACGTCCTCCCCAACCCCGCCGCCACAGCCCAGGCCATCCTCGCCCACCGCGACCAGACCATCAGCCCCACGGCATCCACACGGGCAGCCAGGACGACCGCATCCGCCAATCCATCCCTCCGGCCGGCCGCCCCGCCCCCCGGCTACACCAGCGCCAGACCACCCGAGCCCTTACCCACCACCGGACCAGAACCCCAACCCGGCCCCGCCCCGACCCCCACCCCGAACATCCAGCCGGGGGTCCGGCCATGAACCTCACCCCTCGTCCCCCAGCCGCCACCCCGATGGCCGTCAACCCAACGCCGACAGCCGACGCGACACCCGTCACCCGACCGGACAGACTCGTCATCGACACCGCAGAGATGGCCCACCTTCTGACCCAAGGCAAGGCCAAGTATCTCTCCCGGATCGTCCACTCCTTCGCCCGCCACAACGGACACTGGTGGCTCGACAACACCACCGAATGGCTCTGCATCACCGATCAGGACTACACAACCCGTCTCGACCAACTCGCGGACCAGTGACACGGGTGTACGACGCCTCTCGCGCCGAACAGCGCACGCATCAGCCTGAACATGACGCCCTTACGATCTGTAAGGAGAGGCGCTCAAATCGCCACTCTAGGTAAAACCTGCGGTCAGAATTTGAACACACGGCCTCGTGAGATACATCACGCCTCGGGCCGCTGAGGTGCGCTTCCATCCACCTCTGTCCGTCGACCCGACCGCAGAGTTCAGGGTCAAACGAGGGTCAAGACGTCAGAAGCCGGGTCTTCGGTTTCCGAAAACCCGGCTCTGACCTGCGTCTTCTCTGTCGGGACGGCGGGATTCGAACCCACGACCCCTTGACCCCCAGTCAAGTGCGCTACCAAACTGCGCCACGTCCCGGTACCGACCGAACCCACGATCCCCGCAGAGCGGGACCGCAGGGCCGACCAGCGTGTTGGATGCTACCGCACCCGGGGTGACGGCCCACACCCGGTTCACCCCGCTCCGCGACCCCCGCGCCACCGGGCTGAGGTGCCCTCCCCGCTCAACGACGACGCTTCTCCCGGGGACGGATCGAGACCTCGATCGGCGTGCCGACGAACCCGAAGGTCTCCCGCAGTCGGCGCTCCAGGAAGCGCCGGTACCCGGCCTCCATGAACCCGGTGGTGAAGAGAACGAACCGCGGCGGCCTCGTCGACGCCTGGGTGCCGAACAGGATCCGCGGCTGCTTGCCTCCGCGCACCGGGTGGGGGTGGGCGGCGGCCACCTCGCCGAGCAGGGCGTTGAGTCGCGCCGTCGGTACCCGGGTGTCCCAGGACTCCAGCGCCGCATCCAGGGCGGGCACCAGTCGGTCGACGTGCCGGCCGGTCCTGGCGGAAATGTTCACCCGTGGCGCCCAGCGCACCTGCACGAGGTCGGTCTCGTACTCCCGCTCCAGGTAGCGCCTGCGCTCCTCGTCGACGAGGTCCCACTTGTTGTAGGCGAGGACGACGGCGCGTCCGGCGTCCACCGCCAACTGCACGACCCGGGTGTCCTGTTCGGTGAGCGGCTCGCCCGCGTCGAGGAGCACGACGGCGACCTCGGCCTTCTCCACGGCGCTCTGGGTACGCAGCGAGGCGTAGAAGTCAGCACCCTGCGTCTGGTGCACCCGGCGCCGGATCCCCGCGGTGTCGACGAACCGCCACCGGCGTCCGCGGAGTTCGACGATCTCGTCGACAGGGTCGCGCGTGGTCCCAGCGATCTCGTCGACGACCACCCGGTCCGCCCTGGCGAGGGCGTTGAGCAGGCTGGACTTGCCGACGTTGGGCCGCCCGACGAGAGCCACCCGGCGCAGCCCCGGCTCGGTCGGTCCGCCGACCGCGGACACCTCGGGCAGCACCTCGATGCAGGCGTCCAGGAGGTCTCCGCTCCCCCGGCCGTGCAGCGCGGACACCGGGTACGGCTCGCCGAGCCCCAGCGACCACAGGGCGGCCGCCTCCGCCTCCCCCCTCAGGTCGTCGACCTTGTTGGCCGCGAGGACCACGGGCTTCGAGGACCGCCGGAGCATCCGGACCATCGACTCGTCGGCGTCCGTCGCACCCACCGTCGCGTCCACGACGAACAGCACGGCGTCGGCAAGCCCGACGGCGATCTCGGCCTGCTCGGTGACCCTTGCCCCCATGCCCCGGGCCTCGAGGTCCCAGCCGCCGGTGTCCACGAGCACGAACGACCGGCCGGACCACGACGCCTCGTAGGTCACCCGGTCCCGGGTGACCCCCGGGGTGTCCTGGACCACGGCCTCCCTCCGGCCGAGGATCCGGTTGACCAGGGTCGACTTGCCGACGTTGGGTCTCCCGACGACAGCGAGCACGGGCAGCGGCGCTGCCGAGCCATCGCCGTCCCCGGCGTCCGCCCCGACGTCGATCAGGGCGAGGTCGTCGGCGGTGAGGTCGTACTGCTCCAGGCCGGAGCGCAGCACCCGGGCGAGGTGCTGCTCCTCCGCGCCACCGTCGATCCCGCCACCGACTGCACCGTCCATGCCACCGACTGCACTGTCGATCCCGATGCCGACAACGCCGTCGATGCCACCTCCGGCTGCGCCGTCGTCACCAGCGTTCCTCGTGGAGCCGTCGCTCACGACCGGTCACCTCGTCTCTCACACTCGTCCCGGTCACCCTCGTGCCCGTCCGGGTCACTCCCACGCCGGTCCGGTCCGCTCGCGTTCCGGCCCTGACCACTCCCGCTCCCGTGCCCGTCCGGGCCGTCATCGGCCGGCAGCCGCTGCCCCGTCGCCTCGACGGCCTCCCGCACGTGCCGCGCCAGCACCGCCCGCAGTTCCTCCGCCGCCCTGACCAGCGCCACCCGCCCCGGGACGCCCGGTGCCGGGACGACAGGCACGGGCGGCCCGAACACGACGTCCAGCCTGCGCCGGAACGGCGGGAGCCGCTCGACGCTCTCACCCGTCCACCGGGCACCCAGGCAGGCCACCGGCACGACGGGGGCACCGGAGCGCATCGCCAGCCACGCGATGCCGGTCCGCACCTCGGCCACGTCTCCCCTGCCCCGTGACCCCTCGGGAAAGATCCCGACGACGCCACCCCGGCGGAGCACAGCGAGGGCGGCACCCATCGCCGCCCGGTCACCGCTCCCGCTCTCGCGGCGCACCCCGATCTGCCCCGTCGCGCGCATCAGCAGGCCGATGGCCCCCTCGAACAGCTCACTCTTGATCAGGCAGTGGACGCCGCGCGGTGACATCGCGACGAGCAGGGGGCCGTCGAGGAACCCGACGTGGTTGCAGGCCAGCAGCACCGGTCCGGTCCGCGGCACGTAGTGCCGACCGTGGCCACGGGCCCGCCACAGGAGCGGGAAGCTCAGCGCTCCGGCCCGGCGGGCCCAGCCGGGCCCGAACCGGCTCGGTACCGCCGGACCGGGGGACCCCGGCCCGGCGGTGCTCACGCGGGACTTCCCACCGGGGCGGGGGCGTTGTGGAACTCGGGACCTGCCGGACCGGCTCCGGTCCCGTGGCAGATGGTGCGCTCGACGGCGACGAGCACGGCCTGCACCGTCTGCTCGAAGTCCAGGGCCGAGGAGTCCAGTTCCAGGACGCCGTCCGCCGCGGTGAGGAAGCTCGTCACCGCCGAGTCCGCGGCGTCCCGGCCGAGTACCTGGTCCCGGGTGGCGGAGATCGCCGACGCGTCGTCCGTGCCGTGCACCTCCCGCGCCCGCCGGGCCAGCCTGGCCTCCTCGCTCGCGGTGAGCAGGATCCGGACGTCGGCGTCGGGGGCGACAACGGTGGTGATGTCCCTGCCCTCGGCGACGCAGCCCCTGGTCTCACCGTGCCGCGCGTCGTCGATGACGGCCCGCTGCAGCCGGCGCATCTCGGCCCGGACCTCCCCCACCCGGGCGACCCGGCTCACCGCGGAGGAGACCCGGGTCTCCCGGATCTCGGCCCCGACGTCCCGGCTGCCCACCCACACCCCCGGTGCCGCGGGGTCGGTCCCCATGCGCAGCGGGAACGACCGGACGTGCGCGGCGATCGCCTCCTCGTCGGACAGGTCGACCCCGGCCTCGAGACAGGACCAGCACAGCGCCCGGTACATCGCCCCGGTGTCGAGGTAGGCGAGGCCGAGCCGGGTCGCGACGGCCCGGGAGACACTCGACTTGCCCGAACCGGACGGCCCGTCCAACGCGATGACGAGGGGTCGGCGCGCGAGCACCGGCGCGGACAACGCCTCCTGCCGGGCGGCCGGGTCCGCGGGTCCTGGCACACCGGGTCCGGGGACACCGGATCCTGAGACACCGGGTCCTGGGACGGCAGCTCCTGGGGCGGCGTCGGTGGGACCGGGCACGGGGGAACACCTCCGGGTCGGCGAGTCCGGTCGCGGGGCTCCGCTCACCGTGCTGGGAGCGGTCGCTCGGACGTCGGTGCTGGTGTTGTCGGTACGAGTGCGACGGGTGCGGGGAGGGGCGACGGAGCCGGTGCGTCCGTGGTGTCCGGCGACCGGCAGCACGGACGTCGACGGTGGTCGCTCCGGGTCGAGGGTATCCGCCCGCCGGGGTCGCCGACGCCGCCAGGGTCCCCCGCCCGGCCCATTGCCCGGTCCTCGGCCTCCGGCCGCCGTCGTCGGCCGTCAGTCGCCGTCCGTCGGATCGTCGCCCCTGACCGCCCTCCGGACGAACCGACCGATCCCGCGCAGGGCGCGCTCGATGTCGTTGCCGAAGAGGTTGTCCTGCACCAGGTAGGTCCAGGTGGCCGTGGGCCGGGTGAGCCCGGCTCCCTCGAGGTCCGCGCCGTCCGCGGTGACGGGCACGGCGCGGAACGTCTCCTCCGACCTCTCGGCGACCCGGTCGAACAGGGGGTCGAACAGGGCGATGATCTCCCGGTGGAACTCCGTGATCGGGTCCATCCCCCGGCCCAGCCCGCGCAGGTGGATGCCCTCCCTGAGGTCGGCGACCCGGGCCAGGTGGTCGCTCCACTCCCGGTCCAGGTGCCACAGCACGATCAGCCGGGCGACCCGCACCAGGACGTCACGCTCGCAGACCGATCGCAACTCCTCCACCCGGTCGGCGCAGGAGACCTCGAGGTCCCGCAGCGCGTCGTCGGTGCGCAGCACCCGGTCCCGGTGCTCCAGCACGATCCGCCGCTGGTCGCCGAGCATCGTGTGGTAACGCCAGGTATTGCTGTGGATCTCCCGGCGCACCCCCTCGGCGATCCGCTGGGCATGGTCCATGGCCCGCATCGCCACCGGGTCGGTGATCCGGCCGTCCGGCCCGTCCGCCGGGACCCAGGCCAGCTCCGGCGCGTGCTGGGCCACGACGTCCTCGACGCTGGTGAACACGACCGAGCCGCCGGGATCGCCCTGGCGACCGGCCCGGCCCCGGAGCTGCTGGTCCAGCCGGCTGCTGGGATGGCGGGCGGTGCCGACGACGTAGAGCCCGCCGAGGGCGGCCACCGGCCCGGGATCGCCCCCGGTACCACCGAGCCGGATGTCGGTGCCCCGCCCGGCCATCTGGGTCGAGACCGTGATTGCGCCGAGCCGGCCGGCCTCCGCGACGATCGCGGCCTCCGCCGCGTCGTTCTTCGCGTTGAGGACCTGGAGGCCCAGTCCGTTTCGGGTCAGCCTGGCCGCGAGCCGCTCGGACTCGGCGACGTCGTGCGTACCGATGAGGACGGGTCGGCCGGTGGCGTGGGTCGCCGCCACCTGCGCGAGGATCGCGTCCTCCTTGGCCTGCGCGGTCACGTGCAGCCGGTCCGGCTCGTCCTCGCGCACGCACGGCCGGTGCGGCGGCACGACCGCCACCTCCAGCCGGTAGAAGTCGCGCAGCTCCTCGGCCACCGCCACCGCGGTGCCGGTCATCCCGCAGACCGTCGCGTACCGGCCGACCAGGGCCTGGACGGTGATGCTGTCGAGGATCTCGCCGCTCTCGCTGCCCGCGAGCCCCTCCTTGGCCTCGACAGCCGCGTGCAAGCCGTCCGGCCAGCGCTGCAGCCGGGCCACCCGGCCCCGGGACTCGTTGATCAGGTGGATCCGCCCGTCGGCGACGAGGTAGTCGACGTCGCGGGCCAGCAGCGCGTGGGCGTGCAGGGCGACGTTGATCCGGCTGAGGGTCTCCGCGTGCTCGGCGGTGTAGAGGTCGATGCCGCCGAGCGCCTCCTCGGCCGTCCTGGCACCGGTCTCGGTGAGCTGGACGGTGCGGCCCTCCTCGTCGACCTCGTAGTGGACGCCGAGGCTCATCCGGCGCACGAGCTCCGCCGTCTCCCGGTCGGGGTCGGCCCCGGAGGCGGCTCCGGCGAGCACCAGCGGCACCATCGCCTCGTCGACGAGCACGGAGTCCGCCTCGTCGACGACCACGACATCGGGCGCGACGGTGACCAGGTCGCTCACGTCGGTCCGCAGCCGGTCCCGGAGCACGTCGAAGCCGGCCTCGCTGACCGGGGCGTAGGTCACCTGCGCGGCGTAGGCGGCCCGCCGCTCCGCTGCGGTCGAGGCCTGCCCGACCGAACCGACGGAGACCCCGAGCAGGTCGTAGACGGGCCGCATCCACTCGGCGTCCCGCCGGGCCAGGTAGTCGTTGACCGACCAGACCTGGACCGACCGGCCGCGCAGCGCGTACCCGGCGGCCGTCAGGGCACCGGAGAGGGTCTTGCCCTCACCGGTCGCCATCTCGGCGACCCGCCCGTCGAGCATGGCCAGCGTGCCGAGGAGCTGGACGTCGAAGGGCCGCTCCCCCAGCCCACGGCGGGCTGCCTCCCGGCCCAGCGCGCAGATCTCCACGACGTCGACGGCGGCCGCGGCGGCCCTGGTCAGCCCGTCGTCGGTGAGCCGCCGCAGCTGAGGCTCCCGCGCGGCGATCCGCGGAAGCTGCCTGCGGTAGGCGGTCAGGTCGGCGGTCCCCGGTCGGCCGAGGAAGCGCTGGATCCTGGCCCGGAGCCGGGTCCCCGACCTGCTGTCCCGGGCGGTCTGCTGAGCTGCCACGTCCTGCCAACGCTCCCGTCCGTACCTCTGGTTCCCCGAGGTGTCACCGGGTCCGGGCCGCCGGAGCCGTGCCGCCCCGGCCGTGTCGGGCCCGCTCGTGGTGCCGGGTGGTTCCCGGTCAGGCGACGACGTGCCAGCCCCGCTCGGTGAGGGCCCGGTCCAGATCCTCCCTGACCGCGGGGAGCACCCAGATCCCCGCGAGCCCGACCGGCTGGCCGGGAGAGTGTTCCAGGGAGAACTCCTCGACGTTGATCCCGGCGTCGCCGATGTCGGAGAAGAGCCGCGCCATCTGCCCCGGCCGGTCCGGCAGCAGCACGGTGACCACCTCGAACGGGGTCGGCGCCGCGCCGTGCTTGCCCGGGATCCGCTCACGCCCGGCCCGGCCGTCCTCGACCAGGCGGGCCAGAGCCGCCCGGGCACCGTCGTCCGGCCCGGTGCCGGTCAGGGCGGTGAGCGCCCGGATGACCCGACCGAGGTCGTCGTGCAACTGCTGGAGCACCCCGAGCACCGGCTCGGCGTTGGCGGCGAGGATCTGCGCCCACAGGGTGGCGTCGCTGCCGGCGATCCGGGTGACGTCGCGCAGCCCCTGCCCGGCGAGGGCGACCGCGGTGTCCGGCGCCTCCCGCAGCCGGGCGGCGACGAGGCTGGCCGCCACCTGCGGCACGTGCGAGACGACGGCGACCGCCGCGTCGTGCGCCTCGGGGGTCAACGTCATGGGGGTCGCCCCGAGCGCCCTGACCAGGGCCCGGACGGCGTCCACCCGGGGCTGCTGGGACCGCGGCGCCGGGCAGACCACCCAGGGCCGGCCGAGGAACAGGTCGGCCCTCGCGGCGATCGGCCCGGACCGTTCCCTGCCCGCCATCGGGTGTCCCCCGACGTACCGGTCGAGGTCGGCTCCCGCGGCGGCGAGGGCGTCGACGATGCCGGTCTTCACGCTGGCGACGTCGGTCACCGTCGCCCCGGGTCGGGCGGCCAGCTCGCCTGCCACGACCCCGGCGGTGACGTCCGGCGGTGCCGCGACCACCACGAGGTCGGCCACCACCGACCCGTCGTCGATCTCCCCGGCACCCACATCCCTGGCCAGGGCGAGTGCCGTGGGCGAGGGGTCGGCGAGGACCACCCGGACCCCGCACGCGCGCAGGCCGAGCGCGATGCTCGTGCCCAGCAGACCGGTGCCGACGACCCGCACCGTGCCCAGCGAGGCCGCCGCCGAGGCGTCGAGGCTCACCGCAGCTCCGGGGATCCCGGGATCGCCGGGACGTCCTTGCGCAGCACCTCGGTCCCGTTGAGGTAGACGTTCGAGAGCTGTTCCCGGTCGGTCTCCAGGTGCGCCATCAACCGGACCACCCGGGGCATGGACCCGTCGACGTACATCTCCTGGGCACACATCAGCGCCACCTCGTGCAGGCCGAGCTGCCGGGCGGCCAGCGCGGGGGCGACGGAGGTGAGATCACGGGTCGCGGTGAACAGGACACTGATGAAGCGATCCGGCGTCAGGTCGTTGCGGCGCATCACCTCGGTGACGAGCTCCCGAGCCCCCGCCAGCACCACCTCGCGCTCGTCGGCCGCGACCTGGGTCGCTCCGCGCACCGCCCGGATGGTCACCGTTACCTCCTCGTCCGTCCCCCGACCGATCAGTTCCGCCGCGGACACCGTAGTGCGCGACCGTCGGTGATCCGCAGCAGGTCCGCCTCGTGGCGGGAACGGAACCACCCGCCGGAGCCGCAGGTCAACCCTTCGGCGGAGTCCACCGGCGGCGGACGGGCCGGCACAGGGACGGCGGCCCTCCGGTCACCCGGTGCCCTCCAGGAGCGTCCGCAGCTCCCCCAAGCCCTCGACGAGGGCCGCGGTGTAGACCGCCGCGATGGTGCGGGCGTCGACGACCAGGCCGGCGCGCACAGCCGCCGCGAACGGCCGGGGTCGTGGGGCTCCGGCTACAGCCCGACCTCGGCCATCAACGCGCCGAGCTCGGCGCGGCCGAGCTCCCGGTACCGCCCCGGCGGGAGGTCGGCGAGCCGGACCGGCCCGATCCTGGTGCGGACCAGGCGCTCCACGGGATGACCGACCTCGGCGAGCAGCCGCCGCACCACGTGCTTGCGACCCTCGTGCAGGACGACCTCCACCAGCGCCCGTCCCGGCCGGGAGTCCACCACCCGAAAGCCGTCCACCCGTACCGGCCCGTCCTCCAACTGGACCCCCGCGGCCAGCCGGCGACCGAGGTCCCGCGGGATCGGCGCGGGCACCTCGGCCAGGTAGGTCTTCAGCACCTCGAAGCTCGGGTGGGCCAGCCGGTGCGCCAGCTCGCCGTCGTTGGTGAGCAGGATGAGGCCCTCGGTGTCGGCGTCCAGGCGACCGACGTGGAACAGCCGCTCGGTCCGGTCGGTCACGTAGTCGCTGAGGCACGGCCGCCCCTGCGGGTCGCTCATCGCCGAGACGACGCCGCGGGGCTTGTTCAACGCCACGTAGGCGAGGGAGTCGTCGACCTGCACCCGCGTGCCGTCGACCCGGACCACCGCCCGGCGCGGGTCGACCCGGATCCCGAGCTCCCGGACCACCTGGCCGTCGACGCTGACCCGCCCGTCGCGGACCAGGTCCTCGCAGGCCCGCCGCGAGCCGACACCGGCCCGGGCGAGGACCTTCTGCAACCGGACGCCGTCCGGGTCGTGGACGTCCCGCGGTACCTGCGGTTCCGGTGGTGTCGCCGCGACCTGGCGGGTCGAGGTACCGGTCCGCCCCTTCGGCTGGGCGATCCGGCCTCTGCGACCGCCGCCGGGCTGCCCCTCGGCACCGTTCCGCCCCTTCGAGGCGCCGGTGCGACCCTGCCCCGCGCGGTTCCGGCCGTGCGGGGTCCGGCCGCCGGGAGTCCGTGCCGAGGTCACGACACCGCCCCCAGGTCGTCCAGCGCGTCGACCTCGGGCAGGAACGGCGCGAGCGCGGGGAGTTCGTCCACGGACTGCAGGCCCATCCGCTCCAGGAAGTGCGACGTGGTCCGGTAGAGGATGGCGCCGGTCTCGGCGTCGGTGCTCGCCTCCTCGACGAGCCCCCTGGTCACCAACGTCCGCATCACCCCGTCGACGTTGACCCCGCGCACCGCGGAGACCCTGGCCCTGCTCACCGGCTGCCGGTAGGCGACGATCGCGAGGGTCTCCAGGGCGGCCTGGGTCAGCCGGGCCGTCTGCCCGTCGAGCATGAAGCGCTCGACGACGGCGGCGTACTCGGGCCGGCTGTAGACCCGCCAGCCACCGGCCACCTGGCGCAGTTCGAAGCCCCGCCCCTCGCGGTCGTAGTCGGCCGCGAGGTCGATCAGGACCCCCTTGACCTCGCCGACGGGTACCGCGAGCGCCGAGGCGAGGGCGGTCTCGCCGATCGGCTCCTCGACGACCATGAGGATCGCCTCGACGGCGCCTCGGACGCCGGACGGAAGGGCGGTCAGGTCGAGCTGCGGGGGCTCCCTGTCCGGCGCTGCCCTGTCGGGGACGGGTTCGGCCACCGGGTCGACATCCACCACGGGGTCGACGTCCACCACGGGGTCGACCTCCACCGCCGGGTCGGCCGGGGGCAGGTCGACGGTCACGGTGCTCGACGCGGCCAGGGTGCTCGATGCGGTCACGGGGTCCGGTCCGGTCATGTCTGCCCTCCTCTCCTCGCGCGGCAGCGGGTTCCCCTCCGCACGCCGGTCTCGGTTCGAGCGTAGGTCCACCCGCGGACGGTGCCTGACATACCCCTCCCTGTCCGACGTCATACCCGGGTCCCCGGCTCCGCGTTCCCGGACGGTTCCCCGGCCTCGACCGGCCCGCCGGTGTCCGGTGATCCCGTCTCGGGTGATCCCGTCTGGGGCGGTCGTGCCTCGGCCGGCGGTCCCGCCCCGTCGGGGGGTCCCGTCCCGTCGAAGTCGCCGCCGACGCGGACCTCTCCCTCGTCGGCGCCCGTCCACCGGATGGTCAGCTCGCCGAGGGGCATCACCTGCTCGAAGCCGACCGCCCCCTCGCGGAACAGCTCCAGCAGGGCGAGGAACCGCGCGACGACCACGACCGTCGCGGAGGCGTCCGCGACCAGGGCACGGAAGCTCGTCGACCGTACCCGACGCAGGCGCTCGACGATGAGCGCGGCCTGTTCCCGGACGCTGACCGGTGGCGCGTGCAGGTGGTCCAGCCCGACGACGGGCGGCGGCTTCGGGCGGCCGGCCTTCGCTGCGACGGCAGCCAGTTGGTCCGGGGTGAGCCCGAGCACAAGTTCCGGGAGGAGCTGGGCGAACCGCTGTTCCACCGGGACGGCCCTGGGGAACCGCCGCGACTCCTCGGCCATCCGGCGGGCGAAGGTCGCGGCGACGTCCTTGAACGCCCGGTACTGCAGCAGCCGGGCGAACAGCAGGTCCCTCGCCTCGAGCAGGGCCAGGTCCTCGTCGTCCTCCACCTCCGCCGAAGGCAGCAGCCGCGCGGCCTTGAGGTCGAGCAGGGTCGCCGCGACGATGAGGAACTCGCTGGCCTCGTCGAGCCGCCAGTCGCTCCCCCACTCCCGGATCCAGGCGATGAACTCGTCGGTCACCCTGGCCAGGGCGATCTCCGTGACGTCCAGCTTGTGCTTGGAGATCAGCCCGAGCAGAAGGTCGAACGGCCCCTCGAAGACGTCGAGATGGACCTCGAAGCCCTGCGGTCGGCCGGGTGGGTGGATCCCGCCGGGGGCGTCGGGCCGGGGGGTGCCGGACGGGTCAGGCTGCGTCACCGCGGGCGATCAGCTCCCTGGCCAGGAGCCGGTAGGCGTAGGCCCCGGCGTGGGACGCCGCGTAGGTGGTGATCGGCTCGGCCGCGACAGAGGCGTCGGGGAACTTCACCGTGCGGCCGATCACGGTGTGGAAGACCTGCTCGCCGAAGGCCTCGACGACCCGGGCGACGACCTCGCGGCTGTGCAGGGTGCGCGGGTCGTACATGGTCGCCAGGATGCCGTCGGTCTCCAGCCCGGGGTTGAGCCGGTCGCGGACCTTGTCGATGGTCTCGACGAGCAGCGCCACCCCGCGCAGGGCGAAGAACTCGCACTCCAGCGGGATGATCACACCGTGAGCCGCGGTGAGCGCGTTCACGGTGAGCAGGCCGAGGGAGGGCTGGCAGTCGATGAGGATGACGTCGTACTCGTCGGTGATCGGACGCAGGGTCCTCGCCAGCACCTGCTCCCTCGCGACCTCGCTGACCAGCTGGACCTCGGCCGCGGACAGGTCGATGTTCGCCGGGAGCAGGTCCATACCGGGGACCTGGGTCTCGCGGATCACGTCGTCGATGTCGACGCTGCGCTCCATGAGCAGGTTGTAGACCGTCTGCTCGAGCACGTGGGGGTTGATCCCGAGGCCGACCGAGAGGGCGCCCTGCGGGTCGAAGTCCAGCAGCAGCACCCGCCGCCCGTACTCCGCGAGTGCCGCGCCGAGGTTGATGGTGGACGTCGTCTTGCCGACGCCGCCCTTCTGGTTGCACATCGCGATGATCCGGGCGGGACCGTGTGCGGTGAGCGGGTGGGGGATCGGGAACTCGGGCATGGGCCTGCCCGTCGGCCCGATCGAGCCGGCCCGCATGCCGTCGAAGCCCGACATCGTCCCGCCGGCGTCGGGCTCGACCCGGATGGTCGCTTCCTGGATCCGCTCGCTCACGCGTGATCCACCCTTCCGTCCGTGTCCGCTGCCTACTGGGCACCCACTCCCCAGTGGTCCAGTTATGTGCTGGGACGATCCTCGCGCGTCACGGGCGTCGACGGCGCGACGCTGGTCGGCGCGTCGTGGACCGGTCATGAACGACCGAGTGCCCGCGGGTGCGCAGCAGCATAGACCTCGCGCAGGGTGTCGGCGGTCACCCGTGTGTACACCTGGGTGGTGGTCACCGAGGCGTGACCGAGCAGTTCCTGCACCACCCGGACGTCGGCGCCGCCCTCGAGCAGGTGGGTGGCGAAGGAGTGCCGCAGGGTGTGCGGGGAGAGCGTGGAGTGCAGCCCGGCCCGCTGGGCCGCGGCGTGCAGGACGGCCCAGGCGCTCTGCCGGGACAGCCGCCCGCCCCGGGTGTTGAGGAACACCGCGGGGGTTCCGCGCCCGTTGGCGGAGAAGGCCGGCCTGGCGCGGACCAGGTAGGCGGTCACCGCGTCGACCGCGTAGCCGCCGACGGGCACCAGCCGCTCCTTCGATCCCTTGCCCAGGAGCCGGACCAGGCCGCGCTGGAGGTCCACGTCGTCGACGTCCAACCCCACCGCCTCGCTGATCCGGGCCCCGCTGCCGTAGAGGAGCTCCAGCAGCGCCCGGTCCCGCAGCGCGGCGGGGGTCCCCGGGGCGGACGCGGCCTCCAGCAGCCGCTCGACCTCGTCGACGCTGATCGCCTTCGGCAATCGTCTCGGCGGGACCGGCGGCCGGACCTGGGCCGCGGGGTCGTCCGGGATCCTCCCCTCGAGGAGCAGGAACCGGTGCAGGCCGCGGACGGCGACGACGGCCCGTGCCGCCGAGCTGGCCGTGAGCGGGCGGCCGCCGTCCTCCCCGGAGCGGATGGCGGCGAGGAAGGCGGTGACGTGCTCCTCCCCCACCTCGGCGGGATCGGTGATCCCGCACCGGGTGAGGTGGTCGGTCCAGCGGTTCAGGTCACGCCGGTAGGCGGAGAGGCTGTTCGCGGCGAGCCCCCGCTCGACCGCCAGGTGCCGCAGGTAGTCCGCCACCGCCTCGACGAGACGGTGACCTGCCCCGGCCTGCTCGGCCCCGGTGGTGCGCGTGGTGCGACCTCCCGTCCTGTCAATCCCCTCGGAGCGTGGAGACGTGCCCTATGCGGCCTGAGTCTCCTGCCAGGCCGCGGTGGTCGTGATCAGGTGTTCGTAGTCGACGGGTGCCAGTCCGCCGCAGGCGCTGTGCCGGCGGC
>JAAYAH010000114.1 GCA_012719445.1 Actinomycetales bacterium
CCAGAACCCCAACCCGGCCCCGCCCCGACCCCCACCCCGAACATCCAGCCGGGGGTCCGGCCATGAACCTCACACCTCGCCCCCCAGCTGCCGCACAGCCAGCCGTCGGCGCAACCCCCGTCACCCCGCCGGACAGACTCGTCATCGACACCGCCGAGATGACCCGCCTCCTCACCCAAGGAAAGGCCCAGCACCTCTCCCGGATCGTCCACTCCTTCGCCCGCCACAACGGACACTGGTGGCTCGACAACACCACCGAGTGGCTCCGCATCACCGACCAGGACTACACGGCCCGCCTCGACGAACTCGCCGACCAGTGACCATGGGCAGTCGGGGTGCATCTGAGTCCGCTAAACACCGGAAGCGTTTTCGGACATTATGCGGCCAACAAACAGGGTCCGGGCCTCCCATGCGGATGATCGACACGATGAGCTGAATCAGCCCGGCCTCCTCGAAATCGGAGACTACCTCTTCGGAATGTCCAGGAGTACCTCATGTATGTTATCGGGACATCCCGTGAGCACGGTGAAGGCGTAGTCCTCCGCGAACTCAGTGATCGCGTACCCGGTGTAGGTCCCGGTCGGTTGCGGGGCCGTCAGATTCGTGGATACCGCCGTTCGTGACATATAGGTCCAGGCGTCGTCGACCAGCCGCACGCAAGCGATGCCGTGGGCTCGCGCATACCGCAACGCGCCGCTTTGGAACCCCGAGGCGGCCACGAGGACACCCTTCTGCGCCCCGGTAGACTGCATCTTCGCGTGGAGCACCTGGACATGCTCGCGCTTGACTGCTGATGCATGGCGTTTGCACTCGAACAGGATGAGGAAGTCCATCCCAGCGATCTGGAATCGAACAGTCACGTCGATGATGTAGGTACCGTCGGGTCCTTCCACGGGGTCGAGGTGTTCCACCCGCCAGTCGGTGACGTCGTGGCCCATGGTCTTGGCAATGTCGGCGACGGCCTTCTCGTAGTCGGTCGGCCCGAGTGTGAAGGTCGGCCAGTGGTCTTCGTTGTCCTCGGGCATGCTGATCGCCGCGTCGCTGGTCATGGCTACCTCGGTTTGCTTGGGTGGCATCCCGGCCGCTAGTCGATGGCTGCTGGCAAGACGTCAGCAAAGTCGATGCGGCCCGTGTCGTCGTGTGCCGCTTGCGCTGCGCGTCGCAGGTGCCCCATCCGGCTGATGCTGCCGCCGACGCACTTCAGCAGGGTCTCGTCGTCGGCGTCCAGGACCGTTACCGGGTCGGTCAGGCCCTTGTGGTGCAGCCGGAGGAAGTCGGGCCGGCCGAGGTTGCCGTTTGCGTGCACCGCGAGCGGGACCAGTTCGGCGGGGATGCCCAGTTCGAGCTGGATCGGGAGTAGCTGCGCGAGCTGATCGAGCTCGGCGCCGGGATGCAGACAGCGGGCGATCTCAATGGTGGCACTGATGATGCTCTGGGTGCGGTCGGCGGCGGCGCGTGCTGATCCAGCCGCGTCGTTGCCGGGCAGGTGCCGCATGAGCAGGGCTTCGATCTGGCCGATCGGGACGCCACCCATCCACAGCAGGCACGCCACGGTGCGTTTGGCGCGGGAGATGGTCATGGCACGGTCGTTGACAGCCGACATCGCGGTGAGCATCGGCTCAGCGATCCTGTGGCGGCGCAGTTCGCCGGCGAACGTCTGCAGCTCGCGCTGCCAGCCCCTGCTGTTGACCCGCACCCGGACTGCGGCCAGTTCGTCGGTCAATTGCGCTGCGGCGACAAGCGTGGTGCGGTTGAGCTGCGAAGGGTGCAGCGGACGCAGGGCGCGTGCGAGGCGGACAGCTGAGGACACGCGCAGTCCGCTTTGCGCCACGTACCGACCAAGTTCGGTCAGCGCGAGGCCCGCGGGTCCGGACGCCAACAGATCCGCGGAGACGAGTTCGGACAGCGTCGCCGACACCGTCGTTGGCGGGAATGGGTCGTCCGCGCCGGCGAGCCGGCGCTGGTGCGCGGCAAAGCTGTTGGCCAAGAAGGCCAGAACATCACCCTCGGTGAGTTGCTCGTTGCCTTCTCGGCGGGTCGCAACCGCCACGATTCGCAGCACGAGGGTGTAGAGGTCCTGCTGGACATCCAGCAGCTGGGAGTGGAGATCTTCCGGCGACGCCGCGACGTAACGTTCCCACCGGCGCTGGGCGTCCACGTCGCCGCCAACGACCAGGATGGAGCGGCCGCTGGCGGTCAGGCCGAGACGACCTGCGCGGCCGGCGATGTTCTTGTACTCGGCCACGGTGTAGGGCGTCGTACTCCGGGCTGCGCCGGGGTGTTCGAGTTCGACGATGATGACCGTCTCGGCGGGCAGGTTGACCCCCTGCGCGAGGGTCGTGGTGGACACCAGGACGCGAATCTGGCTGTCAGGCGCCCGGAACTGGTCCTCCAGGACGATCTTTTCGTCGCGGGCCAGGTCGGAGATGTGGAAGGCCACCCCACCGCTCAGGCACCGGCGAAGGTCGGACAGCACGACGCTTGGGTCCGCGCTGGCCAGCCCATCCAGCGCGGATTTCGCGGGCGGCAGGCCCAGCGCTTCGGCGAGATAGCCCGCACACAAACGGGTCGCGGGGCGGGTGCTGCGAAAGATGATGACCTGCTGGCCGTCACCGACCAGCTTGGTCACCAGCGGGACGATCAACTCGCGGTTCCGGTTGACCCATCCCCTCGGCGGGATCAGCCGCTCCGTTGTCTCGGAGCCGTCCGCGGCCAGGTGCCGGTGCAGACCGGCCGGGCCGAGGACGCCTTCCAGCAGCGGCACCGGCCGTTCGGTGCGGCGAACCACCGCAGCGTCGAGCCAGCTGTCCAGGCCGCCCAGGTCACCCAGCACCGCCGACAGGGCAACGACCTGCGGCACGACACCGGCCGCACGCCGTACCTTCAGCAGCGTCAGCAGGAACTCGAGGTACGCGCCGCGGCCGCGGTCGACGATGGTCTGAACCTCGTCAATCACGACGACCGACAGCATCCTGAGCAGATGGGCGTTACCGAGGGCCAGCCCGGCGAACTTCTCGTACGTCAACACGGCCAGATCGAACTGGCCCCGCAGCAGCGCCGGCACGTCGTCGCTGTGCTCACCAGTAGCCCGGATCGTCTGCAGCCCCAATGGGCCATAGGTAGTCGAGAACTTGCCGTACTGCTCGTTGACCAGCGCCCGGGTGGGCAGGAGGAACACCGAGCGGCCACCGACCTGCGCGGCGCGGATCGCCGCCAACTCGCCCACCATGGTCTTGCCCGAAGAGGTAGGCGCCATGACGAGAACGTTCTCGCCCGCCAGCAGGCCGCCCTCGTTGATCGCGGAAACCTGCAACGAATTCAGCTTCTGGATCCGAGTCGACCAAGCATCGAGAACCGGCTGCGGTACACCATGGCCCCGCAGGCTAGCCAGCTCCTCGGTCACCGGGGCCAGCGTCGACGACGGGTACAACGCCGCGTACCGCGGTCCCGTCGCGGTGAACACCGGCCACACGAGTTCGCCGTCCACCTGCCCGCGCAGGCTCGGATCCTGCTGTGCAGCCACCGTCCCGGACGCCTTGGCCTTCACCTCCCGGACCACATAGGCCAGCAGGTCGTACAGCGCGACCTCGGGCCTACCCGGAGCCGCGGCTCCGAGCAGCGCCTGGATCAGGTGGTAGGTCAGCAGACCGTGTCCGAGCCGCGGATCCTCCCATGCCTCCTGCTCGCCAGTGGACGCCGCCAGGATCAACCGTCCGACGCCAGCCAGCCTCTCCAGCCGGGCATCGGTCGACATCGGAAGGCCGCCGGCACCACCGCGCGGGGCCAGCGGAGCATTGAGCACCTTCGCCCCGGCACCGCCGGAGAAGCAGCAGTCCAAGACAATGACGAGCTGCCGCGCCGGGATCGCGCTGACCAAGTCGGTGAACTCGGCCAGCGGCAGCGACGTGGTCGCCAGGTTGTACGGGTCGGCGTCGTACGTCACCAGCTCGTGAGTGTCGCTGCCGTGCCCAGAGAACGCCACGACCACCAGGTCATCGGCGGTGCTGCGGGTACGCAGGTCGTCGAGTGCCGTGATGATCGCCGAACGGGTGGCTGCGGCATCCATGAGCAAGTCGCTGGTGCCGCCCAGGTTGTCGGAGAAGATGGCATGCAGCGCCGTGGCGTCGCGCACCGCCGAGGCCAGCCGGCGTATCGCGCGCGCCTGGTATCGGTTGATACCAACAAACAGCCCATGGAACTGTCGCCCTGTCGTTGTTGCCTGGCCGGCCGGCACGTTTGTCCTCATGATGTCCGAGTAGATGACCGCGGTCGTCGGTGCGGCGTCAGATCTGAGGCGACCCTCCCTCAGCGTGCCGCAGCCTGGTTCAGGCCGTTGGAACTCGCCCGCCACCATGCTAACGGCGGTTGCAGAGAGTACATAGGCGCCCGGGGTGCGGCGGCACGCTGCGGCGTACGCGACAAGGCCGCCGTACGACCAGCAGGTCAATCTGTTGCGTCATCCGGCCGGACTTGCTGGACTCCGGACGAGGTACAGGTGTCCTCGTCGACCGCATGGGCGCTGGGGGTGGATGCGCTCCTGCGGGCCATCGGTAGGGCTGGGGAGTCGCCGGGGGTGGCCCGGGCGGCGACGATCTCAGTGTCGAACCCGGCCGGCTTGGCGAAGCGCGTGCCTCACAGGAACAGGACGCTCACGCACGGGCCCGGCCGAGCCGGAGCACGACCAGCAGGACAGCCACCCTGACAGTCGTCACAGCTTCACCCCTACGTGACGCAAATCACACATCGCGGGTCAGCTGAGTTCATGGGGATCCGGCGAAGGTTGCTGACATTCTGCTGACATCCACGAGAAGGGGCCCTCCCGGCGATCTCCCGGAAGGGCCTCTGACCTGCACTTTTACCGGTGGAGCTGAGGGGATTCGAACCCCTGACCCCCTCCATGCCATGGAGGTGCGCTACCAGCTGCGCCACAGCCCCGCACTCACACACCCTCGGTCACGGACGTGCGAAAGCTCGACGAGTGTATCCCGCTCCCCCGGGGTGGCTCCAAATCGGATCCCGGCGTGGCACCCACCGGCGTGGCACCCACCGGGGAGCTCCCGGGGACGAGCAGACCACGGTCACGCACGGATCAGCACGTCCGGACGGCGGGCGGCTCGACGACGGTCCGCGGGGCGCGAGCGCTCACCACGCGGAGGGAGCGCCGTCCGGCTCTCCCCCGGCGTTGTAGGCCAGCAACCGCCAGTTCGGCTCCCCCGGAGCCAGTTCAGCCCAGTGGCAGTTGCGCAGGGTCCCCAGCCACCGGCTCGGGACGATCCGGAGCCCGAGCAGGGCGAGGGCGGTGGCCCGCAGGATCGCGCCGTGGGACACCACGACGAGCAGGCCGCCGTCGGCCAGGTTCGCGGCGTGCTCACGCACGGCTCCCGCGCCGCGCTCGGCGACGTCACGTCTCCGCTCCGCGCCGCCCGCACGGGAGTCCTCCTCGTCACGCAGCCATCGGGCGAGGTCCTCGCCCATCCCGGCGGCGACGATCTCCTCACGGTCGAGCCCCTGCCAGCGGCCGACGTCGATCTCCCGCAGCCGCTTGTCGAGCTGCACCTCCACCCCGAGCCGGTCGGCGACCACGGCGGCGGTGTCGGCCGCGCGCCGGAGGTCCGAGGACACCACGACCACCGGGCCGCGCCCGGCTCCGGAGGGACTCGGCATCCCCGCGGCCAGCCGGGCGAGGGCTGACGCCGCGACGACCGCCTGCGCCCTGCCGGTGTCGTCGAGGTCCGTGTCCAGCTGTCCCTGCCAGACCCCGGCGTGGTTGTGCACGGTGCGGCCGTGACGGCAGAGGACGACCCGCCGCGCCGTCATTCCCCGAGAGCCTCCGGCCCGGCCTGCGACGGGTTGCCGACCTCCTCCGGGAGGTCCAGCGGCGGGCAGTCGCGCCACAGCCGCTCCAGGCCGTAGTAGGTGCGCTCGTCGCTGTGCTGCACGTGGATGACGACCTCCCCGTAGTCGAGCAGCACCCAGCGGCCCTCACGCTCTCCCTCTCTGCGGATCGGCTTCGCCCCCACCCGGTGCAGCCGTTCCTCCACCGCGTCGACGATGGCACGGACCTGGCGGTCGTTGGGGGCCGAGGCGACGAGGAAGACATCCGTGATCACAAGATGGTCGCTCACGTCGAGCGCCACGACGTCGAGCGCCAGCTTGTCGGCTGCCGCTGCCGCCGCGTCCCTCGCGAGCTGGATGGCGCGATCGGAGGCGGTCACGGGGGTGGTTCCTCCCGGGAGGTCGTCGACCGGCTACGGACGCCGGTACTCCGGAGGCAACCCTCTCACGGCGTCGCGGTGTCGGCCGACGACGGTCCGGTGGAGTCCGAGCCGGACGGGGTCGGTGCGGAGGAGGCGCCGGCTCCTCCCTCGTCCGTCGCGGCGGACGCCTCGGCCGTCGGGTCGACCCCCCGGTCGGTGACGTCGTCGGCGAAGTCCTGACCCAGCACGACGACGACCTCGGCGAGGTTGCTGCCCAGGACGTCGATCGCCACGCTCTCCGCCGGCACCCCGAGGGCCACCGCGACCCGCACCCCACGGGCCCGGTCCTCGCCGCTGTCGCTGGGCACCAGAACGGCGGTCCGCTCCCTGCCGAACTCCACGGCGTTGCCGCCCGCGACGTACCGCAGGCCGGCTCCCACCAGGCGCTCCCTCGCGGCCTCCGCCAGCCCGGGGATCCCGACCCCGTTCTGCACCAGCACCCGCACGTTCCCGCCGGGCGGAACGGGAAGCTTGGCCCCGGGGAGCAGCCGGTCCACCATGGCGGTGGCGCCCTCCTGGTCGAGGCCGTACACCGAGGTGTCCCCCGCGGTGACGGTACGTACCGGCAGCACGGTTCCGGGAATGCCCTCACCGGCCGCGGCGCCCCGCCGGAGCCTCGCCAGCGCCGGAGCGGCGTCGAAGTCCGCGGGGGCGTAACTGCTGTCCGTGCCGAGCGCCGCCAGCCGCTCCTCGATGAGCTGCTCCCCGTCGGGCAGCCCGGCCAGCACCGCGACGAGCACGCTCTGGAAGCGGGCGAGGCGTCGTTCCTCCAGCTCGCCGTCGGCAAGGGCGGAGGCGACGACGGCCGCCTGGTCACCGGTGAGACGCTGTCCCGCCCCTGCCTGGACGGACACCCCGTCCACGTCGAGGGCGGTGTCGACGTCGACGACGATCCCGCCCGCGGCGTCCACGAGCTGGGCGAGCCCGGTCAGCGAGAGCCGCCACGTTCCGTCGATGCGCACCTGCAGCGCGTCGGAGAGCGCCTCCGCCGGCGCCGTCGGGGAGGCCGAGACGGCGCCGGACAGCGGCCGCCGCCCGGCCCCCGGCACGTCCACGAGCAGGCTTCCCGGGATGAGCACGGACACGGCCCCGGCGTCGTCGACGGCCAGGATGCTGGACGCCGCCAAGCCGCCCGCGCCGTCGTCGAGGACGACGAGCACGGTCCCCTGGGGCGTCACGACGGGCGGGCTGGCGGACGAGCCACCCGTGCCCGCGCTCCTCAGGTACCAGACGACGCCGACGACGAGCGCCGCGACGAGCAGGACCGCGAGGACGGCGAGGACACCTCGGCGCCACCGTCGGGGAGGGGCCATGGCCGGCTGCGGGGTGTGGTGCCTTGCCGCGGCCTGGTCGGACGTCGTGTCCTCCCGGTCCCGTCGCGGCCGGGGGTCCGCCACCGTGCGCAGGGTGTCCTGCCAGCTCGGCGGCGAGGATCCCGGCGCGGGGTCCTGCGGCAGGACGTCCGGCTCCGGCGATCGCCGGGGTGGCCGGATCGTCGGGGGGGCCACGACCTGCTCGGTGCCCCGGGTCCCGGCCCTGGACACCGGCTCCGGTGCGACCTCCCGCTCGAGCACCCCCACGCCGCGGCGGTCGCCCTCCCAGACCGGGGCATTGGCGGTGCCCGGCGCCTGCCGGCCGCTCGCCGACCTCGTGGCCGACGGACCGGGGGGCGTGGCCCTCGTCACCGCCGTGGCATCCGTCGCCGGCGCCGTCGAGGCCGTCGGGGCCGCTGCCACCTGGCCCGTTGCCGGTGACCCGGTGACCGGCTGTCCCTCCGGCTGCGGACCGGGAACCACCCCTGCGGCTCCGGGCGGCCGGGTGCCCTGCTCGGCCAGGCGCCGGGCGCGTCGGCTGTTCGGAGCCGGATCCGAACGCTGCGGCGTCGGGGCCGGGTCGGGCGGGAGCGGGATCTGCCCGGTCTCCAGGAAGATCCTGCGTTCCCGTTCCAGCGCCTTGCGGCGCTCGCCCCGGCCGGACGACTCCCCGGCCGACGTCCCGGTCCCGCTGTGCTCACTCATCGCAGCCCCCCGGCAGTTCGCTCATCGCCGCCCCCCGTGCGCTCATCGCCGCCCACCGACGGCAACGCGGTAGAGACCGTGCTTGGCGATGTACTGGACGACGCCGTCCGGCACCAGGTACCAGATCGGCTCCCCGCGGGCCACCCTGGCCCGGCAGTCGCTGGACGAGATGGCCATGGCCGGGACCTCGACCAGGCTCACCCTGTTCCGGGGCAGTCCCGCCCCGTCGAGGGCGTGCCCGGGCCGGGTGACCCCGACGAAGTGGGCGAGGTCGAAGAGCTCGTCGGAGTCCTTCCAGGTGAGGATCCTGGCCAGGGCGTCTGCGCCGGTGATGAAGAACAGCTCGGCGTCCGGGCGGAGGGCCGCGAGGTCGTGCAGGGTGTCCCGGGTGTACGTCGGGCCGTCACGGTCGATGTCGACCCGGCTCACCGTGAACCGGGGGTTCGACGCCGTGGCGATCACCGTGAGGAGGTACCGGTGCTCCGCGGGGGACACCTCGTGGTCGACCTTCTGCCACGGCTGACCTGTCGGCACGAACACGACCTCGTCGAGGTCGAAGACCCCGGCCACCTCGCTCGCCGCCACCAGGTGGCCGTGGTGCACCGGGTCGAAGGTGCCTCCCATGACCCCCAGTCGTGTCCTGCCCGATCCCACGATCCGCCTCCGGATGTCAGCGACCACCGGCGGGGCACCGGCCGGGTGTGACCCGCACCGTTCCCCCCGTCGCCGCCAGACCGGTCGTCATCGTGTCGCGATCTCCTCGTGTCGTCCGTCCGGCCCGCCGTCGCCGATGCGGCCCCCACCCTCGGTGACGGTGCGATCGGCCGCACCCGGATCACACCGAGCTCGGTGGACGACGTACCCTGGCGCTGCCCGTTGCCCTCGTCCGCAGGTCGGGACGCCTCTCGTCACGGAAAGTGTTGCACGAGCCCCCCGCGAACGACGACGACGGCGCGCGACACCATCGGTACCGGTCACCGGCCGGGGGCGGGTCCGTCGACGGAGTCCCAGGGCCGGACCCGGAACCGGATGTCCCAGAGGAGCTTCTGTTGACCGTCCCCCAGCTCAGTGTCGTGGTCCCGATGTTCGACGAGGAGGCCGTCCTCCCGCTCTTCACCCGGAGACTGCGCCCCGTGCTCGACGCCCTCGACCTCGGGTACGAGGTGATCGCGGTCGACGACGGCAGCAGGGACGGAACGCCCGTCCTGCTCCAGAAGGCGCGCCGGGAGTGGCCCCAGCTGCGGGTGGTCCGGCTGCGCCGCAACTCCGGTCACCAGGCGGCCCTCTCCGCCGGGCTGGTCAGGACGCGCGGGGAGTGGATCGCGACCCTTGACGCCGATCTGCAGGACCCGCCGGAGCTGCTGGCGACGATGCTGGACCGCGGCCGGGAGGAGGAGCTCGACGTCGTCTACGCGGTGCGTGACGACCGCAGCACCGACTCGGTCTTCAAGCGGCTGACGGCCGGCCTGTACTACCGGCTCATGCGTCGGCTCGTCGGCGCCCACGTCCCCGCGCACGCCGGCGACTTCCGGCTCATGAGCAGGGCGACGGTCGACGTCATCAACGGGCTCCCCGAGCACCACCGGGTCCTGCGCCTCGTCGTCCCCGCGCTGGGGTTCCCCAGCGCCGAGGTCTCCTTCCGCCGCGAGGAGCGGGCGGCGGGCCGCACGAAATACCCGCTGTCCCGGATGCTCCGGCTGACGGTGGACAGCCTCACCGGATTCTCCACCGCGCCGCTGCGCCTCGCCACCTGGTTCGGACTCGGCGGCGCCGCGGTGACCGCCGTCCTGCTCGGCTTCGCCGTGACGGCCTTCGTCACCGCGAGCACCGTCCCCGGCTGGACGTCGACGTTCGTCGCCGTCTCGGCAGTCGGCACCGTGCAACTGCTGTGCCTGGGGATGCTCGGGGAGTACGTGGGCCGGATGTACACCCATCTGCAGGGCATGCCGTCCTACGTCGTCGCGTACGACTCCGACGCACCCGCCTGAACCCCGCTGTCGACCGGACGACGGGCCCGCACCAGGAGCGAGACGCCGGGCAGCCGGCCGACCGGCAGCCACCGCTCGGTGGCGATCACGGCGGACAGCGCCGCGTTCAGCCACCCGGGGACGTCGTCGAGGTCGCTCCCGGTGCTGCGACGCCGGCGCAGCGCCACGGCGGGTCGCATCAGCACGTTCCAGCTGCGCACCGGCCCCAGCGTGAAGCCCGCGCCGTGGAGCAGGTCGGTCAGTGTGGCCCGGGTGTACCGGCGGACGTGGCCGACCGCCTCGTCGTGGGCCGACCACAGCCGCGGGTCGGCCGGAACGGCGACGAGGAACGTGCCGCCGGGACGCAGCACCCGGAACACCCCGGCCGCCGCCGCCGCGTCGTCCTCGATGTGCTCCAGCACGTCGAAGGCCGTCACCAGGTCGAAGCAGGCGGGTGCGAGCGGCAGCCGGGCGGCGTCCCCGCGCAGCACCGGGATCCCCCGCTCCGCGCAGACCCCGGCGCCCTCGTCGCCGTACTCCAGCGCCGCGGCTCGCCAGCCGAGCCCGCGCAGCACCCGGGTGTTGCCGCCGCCTGCCGCCCCGATGTCGAGGGCGTCCCCCGGGCGCAGGTCCCGGACCGAGCCGGCCATCAGGTGTCGACGCTCCCGGTACCACCAGTGGCGGTCCTCCAGCGCCGTGAGCTTGCGGATCTCGGCGGCCTCCATGGCGTCAGAGTAGCCAGCGGGAGGCTCCGCTCCGCGGTCGGTCACCGCTGCCCGGCCCGCCCGGTCCGTCGCCGCCGGGAGGCCGGTCGGCTGCAGCCGCCCGCCCCGATCAGTCGCAGCTGTCCATCCGGCGGATCTCACCGAGGACGAAGACCTGGGGCTCCCCTGCCTTGTCCCAGCGCAACCGCGCGGTCTCCCTGTCGACGACCTCGACGCCGACCACCCGCCACCGGGGCAGCCGGGCCGTCAGCGCGTGGTCACGCCACATCCGCAACGCCTGCGACACCGCGACCTCGACCTCGTCGGACTCGTCCCAGTAGCGGACCTCGGCCCGGTCGGCGCTGTACCGGGCCGACACGACGAAGGGACGTTCGGCGCTGAGCCGCTCCAGCGAGGATCGGACACTGTCCGTGTCCGCGGGTGGGCCGGAGACGGTCACGGTGACGAACCACATGACCGATTCCTCGGTCGCCACGGCCCCGCCGTCCGCGACCTCGCACCCCTGCCGATGGCGGCGCAGAGGGGTCAGGGTCGCGGTCTTCTCGTCGTCGGCTCCGGAGGGCACACCCCCAGTGGAGCAGGTCAGGGGCCCTCCCGTCAGGCATTTCGGCAACGAGTCGTGCGGGGATCCTCACGCCTGCGCGGGCAGCCCTCCCCCGGTGACGCTACGTCGACCGGACAACGAAGGACGACGGATCTTCTGTGGCGACCTGTCACTCTCCGTACAGTCAGGACCGGCGGGTCGACCGGTGGGGCGACCTGCGGCCGGCGAGGATCACGAGGTCGTCCCGGTGGACGACCTCCCTCTCGTAGGCCGCGCCGAGCTCCCGGGCCAGGTCGGGGGTAGACCGGCCGAGGATGGGCGGCAGGTCCGTCGCGTCGAAGTTCACCAGCCCCCGCGCCACGATCCGGCCGCTCTGGTCGACCAGGTCGACCGGGTCCCCCGCCACGAATCCGCCCTCCACATCGGTGATCCCGGCGGCCAGCAGGGACATCCGGCGGCCGACCACGGCCTGCACCGCGCCGTCGTCGAGGACGAGCCGACCGTTCGCGCGCGCGGCGTGCGCCAGCCAGAGCAGCCGGCTGGCCGTCCGCCGCTCCGAGGCGGCGAACCAGGTGCCGACGTCCTCCCCCGCGAGCGCCGACCCGGCGAGGGCAGCGGAGGTGAGCAGGGTCGGGATCCCCGCGGTGGTGGCGATGTCCGCTGCGTCGATCTTCGTGACCATGCCCCCGGACCCGACGTCGCTCCCCGCGCTGCCGACCCGCACGCCCTCGAGGTCGCCCTGCCCGTTCACCACCGGGATCCGCCGGGCTCCCGGCCGGGAGGGCGGGCTGTCGTAGAGGGCGTCGACGTCGGAGAGCAGGACCAGCGCGTCGGCCTGGACGAGGTGCGCGACGAGCGCGGCCAGCCGGTCGTTGTCCCCGAACCGGATCTCGTGGGTGGCCACGGTGTCGTTCTCGTTGACCACCGGCACCACGCCGAAGCCCAGCAGCCGGAACAGGGTGCGCCGGGCGTTGAGGTAGTGGCTGCGCCGCACGACGTCGTCCAGGGTCACCAGCACCTGCCCCGCGGTCAGCCCGTGCCGGGCGAAGGAGGCCGTGTACTGGGCCATCAGCAGCCCCTGCCCGACGCTGGCCGACGCCTGCTGGGTGGCCAGGTCGCGAGGGCGTCTCGGCAGCCCCAGCGGCGCCAGCCCCGCGGCGATCGCCCCGCTGGAGACGAGGATGACCTCCCCGCCGGCCAGCCGCCGGGCGGCCAGGGCGTCGACGAGGGCGTCCAGCCGGGCGGAGTCGATGCCGTCCCCCGGGATCGTCAGCGACGACGAGCCGACCTTGACGACGATCCGCCCGGCGGTGTCCAGGACCTCCCGGCCGGGAACCGCCGCCATCCGTGTCGTCATCGGTCCTCGTCCTCCCGCCTCGCCGTGCCGTGTCCCGGGACGCCGTGTCCCCTGGCGCCGTCCGGGCTGCCTCCCGGCGGCCCCTGGTCCGCCGGCTCGGCGTCCACCGGCCCCGCGTCGACCGGCCCGGCGTCGGCCGGCTCCGGGTCCACCCAGTGCCCGGCCCGGCGTTCGGCCTCGAGCTCCGCCCTCGCCTCGCGCCGGGCGACGCGGCGCTCCTCGTACCGCTCCCTGCGCTCCCGGCGGGACGCCCTGCGGGTGTCGTCGAGCCGGCTGTCGCTCCCCCGCGGACCGACGTTCACCCCGGCCCCACCGACGAGAGCCGGTTCCCAGTCGAAGACCACGGCGTCGTCGGACGGGCCGATGACGACCTCGGCCCCGGCGACGGCTCCCGCGGAGACCAGGGCGTCCTCGACCCCCAACCGGGCGAGCCGGTCGGCGAGGTACCCGACGGCCTCGTCGTTGGAGAAGTCGGTCTGCCGGACCCAACGCTCCGGCTTGACCCCCCGGACCCGGAACCGGTCGCCGTCGGGAACGACCTCCCTGGTCACCGTGAACCCGGCCTCGTCGACGGCGGGGGGCCGCAGCACGATCCGCTGCGGTTCGGCGGGCGGCGACGCGGCCCTGCCCTCGGCGACCAGCCGGGCCATGGCGAAGGCCAGCTCCCGCAGTCCCTCGTGGGAGGCGGCGGAGACGAGGTGCACCTCCAGGCCGAGCGCCTCGAGCTCCGGTGCGACCAGCTCGGCCAGCTCCCGCGCCTCCGGCACGTCGATCTTGTTCAGGACGGCGAGCTGCGGCCGCTCGTTCAGCGGCGGGCCGCCGTCCACCTGGTACGCGGCCAGCTCGTCCTGGATCACCCGGAGGTCGGACACCGGGTCACGGTCGAGTTCGAGGGTCGCGCCGTCCAGGACGTGCACCAGCGCGGTGCACCGCTCGACGTGCCGCAGGAACTCCAGTCCCAGCCCCTTGCCCCGGCTGGCGCCGGGGATGAGCCCGGGCACGTCGGCGACCGTGAACCGCACGTCCCCTGCCTGGACCACGCCGAGGTTCGGCACCAGGGTGGTGAACGGGTAGTCGGCGATCTTCGGCCGGGCCGCGGACATGGCCGCGACGAGGCTCGACTTCCCCGCACTGGGGTAGCCGACGAGGGCGACGTCGGCGACCGTCTTGAGCTCGAGGACGACGTCCGCCCGCTCGCCGGGCTCGCCGAGCAGGGCGAACCCCGGTGCCTTGCGCCGTGGCGAGGCCAGGGCGGCGTTGCCGAGCCCGCCCCTGCCGCCCGCCGCCGCGACCCAGCGGGCCCCCGCACCGACCAGGTCGGCGAGGACCTCGCCGTCCGGGGTCTTCACCACGGTGCCGTCGGGGACCGGGAGCACGAGCTCGGCGCCGGTGGCGCCGTTGCGGAGCCCGCCCTGCCCCGACCGCCCCGAGGTCGCGGACCGGTGCGGGCTGTGGTGGTAGTCGAGCAGGGTCGTCGTCTGCGGGTCGACGACGAGGACGACGCTGCCGCCGGCGCCGCCGTTCCCGCCGTCCGGGCCGCCGAGCGGCTTGAACTTCTCCCGGTGCACCGACGCGCAGCCGGCACCGCCGTCACCCCCGGCGACGTGCAGCACCACGCGATCGACGAACGAGGTCACCGGGTTCCCTTCCTGCTCCCGGACGGGAGGCTGCTGGTCCTCGACAGGGAGAAGGGCGGACCGGAGACCGGCCCGCCCCTCTCACCGCACGTCTCTGCCCTGGGCGAGCCTCACTCACCCGCCGGGACGATGTTGACGACCTTGCGACCCCGCCTGGTCCCGAACTCGACCGCGCCCGCGGCCAGCGCGAACAGCGTGTCGTCGCCGCCCCGCCCGACGTTCGCGCCGGGGTGGAAGTGGGTGCCGCGCTGGCGGACGATGATCTCCCCCGCGAGCACCCGCTGGCCGCCGAAGCGCTTGACGCCGAGGCGCTGCGCGTTGGACTCACGCCCGTTGCGCGAGGAGCTGGCGCCCTTCTTGTGTGCCATGTCCGTGCCTGCCTTCTGCTGTCCTGGCGCTTGCTGTCCTGGCGCCGGGGCCCGGGTGGCTCCTCGGGGTCACCATCCCCCGGGAGCCGCCGGGCACGCCGTCACTTCTCGATGCCGGTGACCTTGATCTGGGTCAGCCGCTGGCGGTGACCCTGGCGCTTGCGGTAGCCGGTCTTGTTCTTGTACTTCAGGATACGGATCTTGGGGCCCTTGGCCGGAGCGACGATCTCCGCGGTGACCGTGACCCCGGCGAGGGTGTCGCTGTCGCTGGTGACCTGGTCACCGTCGACGAGGAGCAGGGGCTTGAGCTCGACGGTGCTTCCCGGCTCGCCGGTGAGCTGGTCGACGGTGAGAACGTCGCCGACGGACACCTTCTCCTGCCGGCCGCCGGTGCGGACGATCGCGTACACGATGGGACTCGCTCTCTCGTTGATCCGGTTGCTTCGCGGCTCGGCTACCCGCACCGCCGTGAGCCGTGGGGCGGCGGTGGGAGGCTCGGGGCGCACACAACGACCAGGCGCACCAGGAGTGCACCGGGGGTCAAGGGTACGGAGGGCGGGTCTGCCGGGTCAAACCGGCCCCCGCCGCGCCCCCGGCCCGACGTCATCCCCCTGCGGCCTCCTGTCCCCCGGCCTCGTTCCCGCCCGCCGCCGCGGCCGCGGCGGACTTGCCGCCCCGGGACCCCCGCGACCGGCCGCTGGACCGCCCGCTGTCGGAGGCCGGCCGCTTCTCCACGGGCTCGTCATGGATGATCAGCCCTCGCCCGGAGCAGTGCTCGCAGGTCTCGCTGAACGCCTCCAGCAGCCCCTGGCCGACCCGCTTGCGGGTCATCTGCACCAACCCGAGCGAGGTGACCTCCGCGACCTGGTGCTTGGTGCGGTCCCGGCCGAGGCACTCCAGCAGCCGGCGCAGCACCAGTTCGCGGTTGGACTCCAGGACCATGTCGATGAAGTCGACGACGATGATGCCGCCGAGGTCCCGCAGCCTCAGCTGGCGGACGATCTCCTCGGCCGCCTCGATGTTGTTCTTGGTGACCGTCTCCTCGAGGTTCCCGCCGGCTCCGGTGAACTTGCCGGTGTTGACGTCGACGACGGTCATCGCCTCGGTGCGGTCGATGATCAACGACCCGCCGGAGGGCAGCCAGACCTTGCGCTCCAGCGCCTTGGCCAGTTGCTCGTCGATCCGGTGCGCCGCGAACACGTCCTCGTCCGCCGTCCACTGCTCCAGCCGACCCACGAGATCGGGGGCGACGTGGCCGAGGTAGGCGTGCAGGGTCTCCCACGCCTCGTCCCCGGAGACGACGAGCTTGCCGAAGTCCTCGTTGAAGATGTCCCGGACCACCCGGATCGCCAGGTCCGGCTCGCCGTAGAGCAGCGACGGCGGGTTCACCGCCCCCGCCTTGCGGGCGATGTCCTCCCACTGGGCCCGCAGCCGGGCGACGTCCCTGCTCAGTTCCTCCTCGCTGGCGCCCTCCGCGGCCGTCCGCACGATCACCCCGGCGTCGTCGGGGACGATCTGGCGGAGGATCCGCTTGAGCCGGTTGCGCTCGGTGTCGGGCAGCTTGCGGGAGATCCCGGTCATCGAGCCGTCGGGCACGTAGACGAGGTAGCGGCCGGGCAGGGAGATCTGGCTGGTCAGCCGGGCGCCCTTGTGCCCGATCGGGTCCTTGGTGACCTGGACCAGCACCGACTCCCCGGACTTCAGGGCGTGCTCGATCCGGCGCGGCTGCCCCTCGAGGCCCGCGGCGTCCCAGTTCACCTCCCCGGCGTAGAGGACGGCGTTGCGACCCTTGCCGATGTCGATGAACGCGGCCTCCATGCTCGGCAGCACGTTCTGCACCTTGCCCAGGTACACGTTGCCGACCATGGACGTCTGGCTCTGCCGGGCGACGTAGTGCTCGACGAGCACGCCGTCCTCGAGCACGGCGATCTGCGTCCGCCCGCCCCGCTGCCGGACCGCCATCACCCGGTCGACGCTCTCCCTGCGGGCCAGGAACTCGGCCTCGGTGATGACCGTGCGCCGGCGACCCGCCTCGCGTCCCTCGCGGCGACGCTGCTTCTTCGCCTCCAGCCGGGTCGATCCCTTGATCGAGACGACGTCCTCGGATCCACCACCGCGCCGGGGCTCCCGCACCCTGACCACGGTGTTCGGCGGGTCGTCCGGCGCGGCCTCGGCGCCGCCCCCCGATCCCTTGCGCCGCCGGCGGCGGCGACGGCGGCTGCTCCCGCTCCCCGTCTCGGCGTCCTCGCCGTCGGCGGCCGACTCGCCGTCCGCCTGCTCGGTGTCGTCGGAGTCCGCCTCGGCCTCGTCGTCCTCCGCCGACGAGGCGTCGTCGTCCCCGGCCGACGACTTGCCACGTCCCCTGCGGCCGCGGCCGCCCCTGCGCCGCCGCCGACGGCGGGCCTCGGCAGGCTCGTCGCCGTCAGCGTCCTCGGCCTCGTCGTCGGTGTCGTCCTCGACCGGCTCGTCGTCCTCGGCCACCGGTGCGGCGGCCTTCCGGGACCGGGACCGGCGGGACGGCCGGGGCTCGGTGTCCTCCGGGACGGCGTCGTCGACGGCCTCGTCGGCCGCGGCGCCCTCGGCGGGGGCCGGGTCCTGCTCCTCGGCCTGCCGGGAGCGGCGACGACGCGGCGCCGGAGCCTCGGGCGGCTGGAAGAGGACCATCGTGGTGCCCAGCGGCGCGCGACGCCTCGGCGCCGAGGCGGACTCCGCCTCCGGTTCCGCCGTCGCGGTCTCCCCCGTCCCGGCGTCCGTCACCGGCTGGGGGCTCTCCGTCCGCGCCCCGGGCTCGGTGCCCTTGGTGCGCGCCTCACCCTTGGCACGGGTGTCGTCCTTGGTGCGAGCCTTGCCCTTGGTCCGCGCCTCCGGTTCGGCGCTCGCGGTGGGACCCGCCGCGGGCAGGTCGTCGGACCCGGCCGGAGGAGGTGCCTGTTCGGCGGCCTCGGCGGCCTTGGTCCTGCGCCGCCTGGTGGTCTTCCGCCCGGTCGCCTGCTGGGCCTCGGCCGCGGCCGTGGGAGCTGCGGGCTCCTGGTCCGGCGCGGCCGGAGCCGCCGGTTCGTCGGCGACCGGCGTTCCGGTCCCGGCGGGCTCGGCTCCCACGGGGGAGGATGCGGTGCCCTCCGCCGCGCGGGCCGGCTTCGGCCTGCCGGCCCGCCGCCGGGTGGTCTTGGCCTTCGGCTCCGCCTCGGTCGCGGGCTCCTGCTGGTCGCCCTCGGCCGGGGCCTCGGCCCCTGGGACCGGCTCGACGATCGGCGCCGCCGACGGCGGACCGGCGGGCCGGGACGCGGCGCGGCGCCTGCGCTGTCTCGGGGCCGTGGGTGGGGTGGTGGGGTCGGTCGGGTCCCCGGTCCGGGTACCCGCCGACGTCTCGCCCGCGGCGAGACTCTGGTCGTCGACCGTCACGGTCGCTCCTGTCAGCCCCGGGTGCCGGCCACACCGGCCGTCGGCACCGCGCGGGGCAGGGCCATGTCGTCGAACCACCGTGGTCCGACGGAAGTCGGATGTCGCCACCGTGGCGTTCGCGCCTCGCTGGGAGCGAGCGCGGCACGCTTCAGGTGTCGACGACGTCCCGGTCGATGGTCAGCGGATCGGCCACCGCGCCGCCCGCGTCGGTCAGTGGCCCCTGCGCCAGCCGCGTCATCCGAGGGGGTGACGGCGGCGCCAAGTCAGCCACCACTCGAAGAGCGGCGAGCACGTCGTCGGGTCGAACGGCCGGTGTGGCGTGCCGGACGACCAGGGCCAGTATCGCACAGGGAGGGTCCTCCCCCTCGGCGACACCCCCGGCGACCGGGTCGGGACCCGGCACAGCGGGACCGACGACCTCAAGCCGGACGATCGCGGAGCGGGCGTCGAAGGATCGCATTCCGGACTTCGTCCGCCGCTCGACCTCGACCCTCTCCGTGCCGAGCAGGACACCCACCGCAGCGGTCGCCTCGGCGTGGCCGACCCCGGGCAGCTCGATCCGCCACAGCGACGCCTCCAGCCGGTCGGCGAGCGCTCCGGACCGGGACACGACGGCGTCCAGCACGTCCAGCCCCGGTGGCAGGGCGGAGTCGAGCGCCCCGGCGACCCAGGAGGCCTCGCAGCACCGGGACAGCGCGAGCTCGACGTACTCCGCCTCGCTCGCCGCCCCCGTCGGCACGGCGTTCGCATAGGAGATCCGCGGCCGCGGGGTGAACCCGGCGGAGAGCGCCACCGGGACACCGGCCCGCCGGACAGCCCGCTCCAGGGCCCGCTGGATGTCGCGGTGACTGGTGAACCGCAGCCGGCCGCGCTTGGCGTACCGCAGCCGGACCCGCTGGACGACGGGCGCGGGGGGCGGACCCTCCGGGACGCGGGCCATCGTCAGCACCCGGCCAGCTCGATGCTCGTGCCCAGTCCCTCGCACACCCCGCAGTCGGAGCACGGCGTCCACCGGCAGTCGGTGACCGGCACCTCCGCCAGCGCGTTCTGCCAGTCCTCCCACAGCCACTCCCGGTCGAGACCGGAGTCGAGGTGGTCCCAGGGCAGCACCTCGACGACGTCCCGTTCCCTGGTGGTGTACCAGTCCAGGTCGACGGGCTCGTCGGCCAGCGCGGCCTCCGCGCAGGCGGCCCAGCGGTCGAAGCTGAAGTGCTCCCGCCAACCGTCGAACCGACCGCCGTCCTCCCAGACCGCCCGGATCACCCGGGACACCCTGCGGTCACCGCGGGACAGCAGGCCCTCCACGAGACTCGGTCTGCCGTCCCCGTACCGGACGGTGATCGCACGCGCGTACCGCCGGTCGGACCGGATCGCCTCCCGGAGCAGGGCCAGCCGGGCGTCCACCACCTCGTGCCCGGCCTGCGCCGCCCACTGGAACGGGGTGTGCGGCTTGGGCACGAAGGCTCCGATGCTCACCGTGGCGCGGATGTCACGCTGCCCGCTGGCCTCCCGGCCCGTCGCGACCACCCGCTTGGCGAGGTCGGCGATGCGCAGCACGTCCTCGTCGGTCTCGGTCGGCAGGCCGCACATGAAGTAGAGCTTGAGCTGCCGCCAGCCGCCGGTGTAGGCGGTGGCGACGGTGCGGAGCAGGTCCTCCTCGGTGACCTGCTTGTTGATCACCCTACGGATGCGCTCGCTGCCGCCCTCGGGGGCGAAGGTCAGCCCGGAGCGTCGCCCGTTGCGGGACAGCTCGGCGGCGAGGTCGACCCCGAAGGCGTCGACGCGGGTGCTGGGCAGGGACAGCCCGACGTTCGTACCCCGGTACCGGTCGGCGAGCTCGTGCGTCAGCTTCTCGATCCCGGAGTGGTCGGCACTGGACAGGCTGAGCAGGCCGACCTCCTCGTACCCGGTGGCGGCCAGCCCCTGCTCGACCATCCTCGCGACGACCTGCCGGGACCGCTCCCGCACCGGCCGGCTGACCATGCCGGCCTGGCAGAACCGGCAGCCGCGGGTGCAGCCACGGAAGATCTCCACGCTCATCCGCTCGTGCACGCACTCGGCGAGCGGGACCAGGGGCCGCCTGGGGTACGGCCACGCGTCGAGGTTCTCCAGCGTCCGCTTGCGGACCCGCCACGGGACCCCGAGCCGGTTGGGCGTCACCCGCTTGATCCGCCCGTCGGGGAGGTAGTCGACGTCGTAGAACCGGGGCACGTAGACGTCACCGGTGCGGGCGAGCCGGACCAGCAACTCCGTCCGCCCGCCGGGGCTGCCCTCCGCCTTCCACGCCGAGACGAGGTCGGTGATGTCCAGGACCGCCTGCTCGCCGTCGCCGAGCACCACGGCGTCGAGGAAGTCGGCGACCGGCTCCGGGTTGAACGCCGCATGCCCTCCGGCGACGACGATCGGGTGGTCCTCGGTGCGGTCGCGCGCCTCCAGCGGGATCCCGGCCAGGTCGAGGGCCGTGAGCAGGTTGGTGTACCCGAGCTCGGTCGCGAACGAGACCCCGAGCAGGTCGAAGGCACCCACCGGCCGGTGGCCGTCCACGGTGAACTGGGGCAGGCCGTGCTCCCGCATGAGGTGTTCGAGGTCCGGCCGGACCGCGTAGCTGCGCTCGGCCAGGGCGTCGGACCGCTCGTTGATCACCTCGTACAGGATCATGAGGCCCTGGTTGGGCAGGCCGACCTCGTACGCGTCGGGGTACAGCAGGGCCCACCGGACCGTCGCCTCCCCCGCGACGTCCCAGTCCTTGACCTGGCTGTTGAGTTCCCCGCCCACGTACTGGACCGGCGTGACGACCAGGGGCAGGAGCGGCTCCAGCCGGTCGAAGACCGAGGCCACGGGCATGTCGATCACTCCCGCTCGGACGGGGGCGCTCAGAGCTCGGGGAACCAGATCTTGATCTCGCGGGACGCCGACTCCCGGGAGTCCGACCCGTGGACGACGTTCTCGGTGATCCCGTGGCCCCAGTCCCGGCCGAGGTCGCCGCGGATGGTGCCGGGTGGGGCGACGGTGGGGTCCGTCGGGCCGGCGAGGCTGCGGAAGCCCTCGACGACGCGCTGCCCCTCGGCCACGATCGCCACCACCGGGCCGGAGGACATGAAGTCGACGAGACCGGCGTAGAAGGGCTTGCCGTGGTGCTCCGCGTAGTGCTCGGCGAGCAGGTCACGACCGGGCACACGGAGGTCCATGGCCACCAGCCGGTACCCCTTGGTCTCGATCCGGTGCAGCACCTCTCCCACGAGTCCACGGCTCACGCCGTCGGGCTTGACCAGGACGAGCGTGCGCTCGTTGGGGCTGCTCACATCGCCTCCATCTCGACGGACACCTGCATCCAGCTAACCAGACGCCCACGAACCGGTCGGGCGGGGGCCCCGAGCGGCTCACCGCGTCCCGAGCAGCCGCCTGGTGTCGGCGGCGAGGGTGATGGAGCCGGTGACGAGCACTCCGCCCCCGACGAGCCCGCCCTCCTCCGCCCTGCCGAAGGCGATGTCGATCGCCTCGTCGAGCTTCCTCGCCACGTGCACCCGGTCCTCGCCGAACACCTCGACGGCGACCGCGGCCAGGTCCTCGGGGTCGATCGCCCGCTCGGAGGACGACCTGGTGACGACGACCTCGGCGAGCAGCGGCTCCAGCGCGCCGAGGATGCCCTCGGCGTCCTTGTCGGCGAGCACCCCGACCACGCCGACGAGCCGGGTGAAGGTGAACGACTCCTCGACCGCACCGGCCAGCGCCTCCGCCCCCGCCGGATTGTGGGCGGCGTCCACGAGGACGGTGGGTCCCCTGCGGACCACCTCCAGCCGTCCCGGCGAGTCGACGTCGGCGAGGGCGGTCCGCACCACGCCGCGGTCGAGACCGCCGCCGTCGCCCGCGAGGAGTGCCTCGACCGCGGCCAGCGCGCAGGCGGCGTTGTGCGCCTGGTGCCCCCCGTACAGGGGAAGGAAGACGTCCTCGTAGACCCCGCCGAGCCCCTGCACGGTGAGCAGCTGCCCGCCGACGGCGACCTCCCGGTGCAGCACCCCGAACTCGATCCCCTCCCGTGCCACCGTCGCGCCGACCTCGGCCGCCCGCCGCAGCAGGACCTCCGCGGCCTCGACGGGCTGCTGGGCGAGGACGGCGGTCGCACCAGGCTTGATCACCCCGGCCTTCTCGGCGGCGATCTCCGCGACCGAGGCGCCGAGGAACCGCTGGTGGTCCAGCGCGACCGGGGTGAGGACGGCCACCTCGCCGTCGACGACGTTGGTCGCGTCCCATGACCCGCCCATGCCCACCTCGACGGCGGCGACCTCCACCGGAGCGTCGGCGAAGGCCGCGTACGCCAGCGCGACGAGCACCTCGAAGAAGGTGAGCCGCGGTTCGCCACGCTCCGCCGAGGCCGCGTCGACGAGGTCGACGAACGGGCTCACGTCGCGGTGGGCCGCGACGAACCGCTCCGGGGCCAGCGGCTCGCCGTCCACGGCGACCCGCTCCCGCATCTCGGCCAGGTGCGGGCTGGTGAACCGGCCGGTGCGCAGCCCGTGCTCGCGGAGCAGCCGCTCCACCATCCGGGTGGTCGAGCTCTTGCCGTTGGTGCCGGTGAGGTGGACGGCCCGGAAGGAGCGCTGCGGGTCGCCGAGCAGGTCGCACACCGCGCGGATCCGATCGAGGCTCGGGACCAGGTCGTGCTCGGGAGCCCGGTCGAGGATCTCCCGGTACACCGCGGCGAGGTCAGCTCCCCCGCCCTCCGGCGACCGCCCGGACCGGCCGGCAGGAGGCGCGGTCTCTCGGCTCACCCGAGCCGCTCCACGGTCACCGTCACGGTGTCCGGGTCGCCGGCCGCGCCGACCCCGCCCGCGACCTCGACCAGGTCCACCTCCTCGGCGAGGGTCTCCGACCGGACCATGTCGAGGTGCCGCCGTGCCCACGCCACCCGCTCGGCCGTCACGCCCAGCCGCAGCCGGACGGTGTCGGAGACGTGCAGGCCGGCGGCCTTGCGCTCGTCCTGGACCTGGCGGACGACGTCGCGCGCCCACCCCTCGGCGAGCAGCTCCTCGTCCAGGGCGGTGTCCAGGACGACGAACCCGCCGCCCGGCAGGACGGCGACCGCCCGGTGGTCGGCCCCGGTGTCGTCGACGACCGTCTCCAGGGCGTACTCGCCCTCCCGGAGCTCGACCCCGGCGCAGACCACCGTGCCGTCCGGGTCCACCCGCCAGTCGCCGGACTTGCTGCCCCGGATGACGTCCTGGACCGCGCGGCCCAGCCGCGGCCCGGCAGCCCTGGCGTTGACGGCCAGCCGCTGGGACACCCCGACGTCGGCGGCACCTCCGGCGAGGTCGATCAGCGCCACGTCCTTGACGTTGACCTCGTCGGCGAGGATGCCGGTGAACGGCTCCAGCCCGGCCGCGGCCTCGGTGACCACGGTGAGACGACGCAACGGCTGCCGCACCCGCAGCGACTGCGCCTTGCGCAGGCCGAGGGTTGCCGAGGCCGCCTCCCGTGCCCGGTCCATGCCCGAGACGAGGGCCTCGTCCACCGGCAGCGCGTCGGCGTCCGGCCAGTCGGTGAGGTGCACGCTGCGCTCACCGGTCAGGCCGCGCCAGATCTCCTCCGTCGTCAGCGGGAGCAGCGGGGCCGCGACCCGGCACAGCGTCTCCAGCACGGTGTACAGGGTGTCGAAGGCGTCGGCGTCCTCGGACCAGAACCGGTCCCGGGAGCGCCGGATGTACCAGTTGGTCAGCACGTCGAGGAAGTCCCGGACGGTCTGACAGGCACCGGCGATGTCGTAGTCGTCCAGCTCCGCCCCGACCTCGCGGACCAGGTCGTGGGTCTTGGCGAGGACGTAGCGGTCGAGCAGGTCGGTGGAGTCGGTGCGCGCCGTCGCCCGGTACCCGGCTCCCCCCGCGGCCGAGTTGGCGTAGAGGGCGAAGAAGTACCAGACGTTCCACAGCGGCAGCAGCACCTGCCGGACGCCGTCCCGGATGCCCTGCTCGGTCACCACCAGATTGCCGCCGCGCAGCACCGGCGAGGACATCAGGAACCAGCGCATGGCGTCCGACCCGTCCCGGTCGAAGACCTCGCGGACGTCGGGGTAGTTGCGCAGGCTCTTGCTCATCTTCCGGCCGTCGTCGCCGAGCAGGATGCCGTGGCTGACGCAGCTGGCGAAGGCCGGCCGGTCGAACAGCGCGGTGGCCAGCACGTGCAGGGTGTAGAACCAGCCCCGGGTCTGGCCGATGTACTCGACGATGAAGTCGCCCGGGTAGTGGTGCTCGAACCAGTCGGCGTTCTCGAACGGGTAGTGCACCTGGGCGAACGGCATCGAGCCGGACTCGAACCAGCAGTCCAGCACCTCGGGCACCCGGCGCATGGTCGACCGCTCGCCGTCGGGACGCGGGTCGTCCGGGTTCGGCCGGGTCAGCTCGTCGACGTGGGGGCGGTGCAGGTCGGCCGGGCGGACCCCGAAGTCCTTCTCCAGCTCGTCGAGGGAGCCGTAGACGTCGACGCGCGGGTACGCCGGGTCGTCGGAGACCCACACCGGGATCGGGCTGCCCCAGTACCGGTTGCGGCTGATCGACCAGTCCCTCGCCCCGGCGAGCCACTTGCCGAAGGACCCGTCCTTGATGTGCTCCGGCACCCAGGCGATCTGCTGGTTGAGCTCGACCATCCGGTCCCTGATCTGGGTGACCCGGACGAACCAGCTGGACACCGCCTTGTAGATGAGCGGGTTGTCGCAGCGCCAGCAGTGCGGGTACGGGTGCTCGTGGGTCTCCCGGCGCAGCAGCAGACCCGCGGCCCGCAGGTCGGCGACGACCTGCTTGTTCGCGTCGAACACCTGCATCCCCGCGTACGGCGGGACCTCGGCGGTGAACCGGCCCTGCCCGTCCACCGGGATCACCGGCTCGATCCCTGCCTCGTCGCAGACGATCTTGTCGTCCTCGCCGAACGCCGGGGCGATGTGCACGATCCCAGTGCCGTCCTCGGTGGTGACGAAGTCGGCCGGCAGGATCCGGTGGGCGTTCGGCCGCCCGGTGAAGAACGGGAACGGCGGGGTGTAGGTGGTGCCCACCAGGTCGGCGCCGCGCACCGTGCGGACCAGCCGGCCCTCGGCCTCGGCCTGCTCGACGGAGTCCAGGTGCAGCTCGCGGGCGTAGACGCCGAGCCGGGCCGCGGCGAGCAGGAACCGGTCGCCGGCCAGCGGGGTGTCCGGCGCGCCGGTGACCACGACGTAGTCGAGGCCGGGGTGCACCGCCATGGCGAGGTTGCTCGGCAGGGTCCACGGCGTCGTGGTCCAGATCAGGGCGTACGCCCCGGCGTCGGGCCCCGAGGTCAGCGGGAGGCCGACGGTGACCGCCGGGTCCTGGCGCTGGCGGTAGACGTCGTCCATCCGGGTCTCGGTGTTGCTCAGCGGCGTCTCGCAGCGCCAGCAGTAGGCGAGCACCCGGAAGCCCTCGTAGACCAGACCCCGTTCCCACAGGGTCTTGAAGGCCCACATGACGCTCTCCATGTAGTCCAGGTCGAGCGTCTTGTAGTCGTTCTCGAAGTCGACCCACCGGGCCTGCCGGTGGACGTAGTCCTCCCAGTCCTTGGTGTACCGCAGCACCGAGGCCTCGCAGGCGGCGTTGAACCTGCCGACGCCCATCGCCTCGATCTCGGACTTGTGCGAGATGCCGAGCTGCTTCTCCGCCTCGACCTCGGCGGGCAGGCCGTGGCAGTCCCAGCCGAACCGGCGCTCGACCCGGCGGCCGCGCATGGTCTGGTAGCGGGGAACGACGTCCTTGACGTAGCCGGTGAGCAGGTGCCCGTAGTGGGGCAGGCCGTTGGCGAAGGGCGGGCCGTCGTAGAAAACGAACTCGTTCGACCCGTCGGTCCCCGCCGTTCGGGCCTCGACGCTGGCGAGGAAGGTCCCGTCGGCGTCCCAGTAGGCGCGGACGCCGTCCTCGATCGTGGGGAAGCGGGGGGTCGCCGGGACGGTCGGACCGCCCGACGACGTCCCGGTGCCCTCCGCCGGACCGCCCGCCGTCGCACCGCCGGTCGAGACCTTGGGGTACGTCACTGTCGTCTCTCCTCGTCGTCCCGCACGCTCCGGTCACCAGGGTGCTGGCCACCGGTCGGCGGGACCACCCGAGGGGACCCCGCCGCCTGCCGACGCGAGGACGGCGACGCCCGTGACCGGACGCACCGCGGTACCACCTCGCTTGCCGCGGAGCGACCCGGGACCCCCGTGCCGCTCGACGACCGCTCGTTCCTCGGCTGTGACGGGCCGGACCCGTCCGGTTCTACTGAGGGCACCGACCTGTGCCCCCGCTCCTCACGGTGCGGGGTCGGGCCGGGCCCGGTTCTTCCGGAGGCTCACCGGTGATTGCCGGGTCGTCGCCTGTGTCTGGCATGGTATCCGGGCCCCGCCGGTCCACTCACCACGGTTACCCGTCGGCAGGCAGAAGCCGCCATCGGCCGGTCGGGGTACCCGACGGCCGGCCGGGTCGACGCGGGGAGCGCGCCGGTCAGCGGTCGAGGGCTCCCAACTGGGCGGCGATGCGGGCCAGGTCGGCCTCGGCCTTCTCCAACCGACCCCGGATCTTCGCGACCACCTCGGCGGGGGCCTTGGCGAGGAACTGCTCGTTGGAGAGCTTCGCCGTGGCCTTGTCCCGCTCCCGCTCGACGGTCACCCGGTCCTTCTCCAGCCGCTTGCGCTCGGCCGCGACGTCGATCGACCCGGTCAGGTCGAGCTCGACGGTCACCGCGCCCGCCTTCAGCGTGGCGGACGGGGCGAACCGCGGACCGGGGGCGTCCAGCCGGGCCAGTGCCCGGGTCTCGCCCTCGTGGGTGCCGAGGGCCGTGGTCTCCAGCCCGGTCACCCGCGCGGCGACCCGCTGCCCCGGCCGCAGCCCCTGCTCGGCCCGGAACCGGCGCACCTCGGTGACCAGCTCCTGCAGCGCAGCGACCTCGGACTCCGCCGTCGGGTCTTCCGCAGGCAGGGTCCTGGCCGGGTCGGCCGTCGGCCACGCGGCCACCACGAGGGACTCCCCGCCGGTGAGGGCGGTCCACAGCTCCTCGGTGACGAACGGGGTCACCGGGTGCAGCAGCCTCAGCACGACGTCCAGCACCTCGCCGAGCACCCGCCGGGTCACCTGGGCCTGCCGCCCGCCCGCCGCCAGCGGCAGCTTGGACAGCTCCAGGTACCAGTCGCAGAGCTCGTCCCAGACGAAGTGGTAGAGGAGCTCGGTCGTCCTGGCGAACTGGAAGTCCTCGTACCCGGCGTCCACCTGTGCGGTGACCGCGGCGAGCCGGGAGAGGATCCACCGATCCACCACGGACTGCTCGGCCGGCTCCGGCAGCTCCCCGGCGACCGTCGCCCCGTTGAGCAGGGCGAACCGGGTGGCGTTCCACAGCTTCGTGCAGAAGTTCCGGCTGCCCTGCACCCACTCCTCGCCGATCGGCACGTCCGTGCCCGGGTTGGCGCCCCTGGCCAGGGTGAACCGCAGCGCGTCGGTGCCGTAGGCGTCCATCCACTCCAGCGGGTCGACGCTGTTGCCGAAGGACTTCGACATCTTCTTGCCGTGCTGGTCGCGCACCATGCCGTGCAGGGCGATGGTGTCGAACGGCTGCACACCGTCCATGGCGTAGAGGCCGAACATCATCATCCGGGCGACCCAGAAGAAGAGGATGTCGTAGCCGGTGACCAGCACGCTGTTCGGGTAGTAGCGCTCCAGGTCCGGGGTCTTCTCCGGCCAGCCGAGGGTGGAGAACGGCCACAGCGCGCTGGAGAACCAGGTGTCGAGGACGTCGCCCTCCTGGGTCCAGCCCGCGGGCGGGGTGCCGTCGGCCCCTGTTCCCGGCAGCACGTCGTCGGGGCCGAGGCAGACCACCTCGCCGTCCGGGCCGTACCAGACCGGGATCCGGTGCCCCCACCAGAGCTGTCGCGAGATGCACCAGTCGTGCATGTGGTCGACCCAGGCGAACCAGCGCGACTCCAGCTCGACGGGGTGGATCCGCACCCGGCCGTCCCGCACCGCGTCGCCGGCCGCCTTCGCCAGCGGGGCGACGCTGACGAACCACTGCAGGCTCAGCCGGGGCTCGACCGCCGTCTTGCACCGCGAGCAGTGCCCGACCGCGTGCAGGTACGGCCGCTTCTCCTCCCCGATCCGGCCCTGCGCGCGCAGCGCCTCCCGGACGGCGGCCCGCGCCTCGAACCGGTCCATCCCGTCGAACGAGGTCCCGGTCCCGGTGACGGCGGCCTCGACGGTGAGGATCGTGATGCTCGGCAGGTCGTGCCGCTGGGCGATCTCGAAGTCGTTCGGGTCGTGGGCGGGGGTCACCTTCACCGCGCCGGTGCCGAAGGACGGGTCGACGTGCTCGTCCGCCACCACCGGGATCCGGCGGCCGACCAGCGGCAGCTCGATGGTCCGGCCGACCAGGTGCGCGTACCGCTCGTCCTCGGGGTGCACCGCGATCGCGGTGTCGCCGAGCATGGTCTCCACCCGGGTGGTGGCCACCACCACCCGCTCGTCGCTGCCCGGGGTGAGGTCGCCGTAGACGAGCTCGACCAGCTCGCCCTCGTCGTCGTGGTGCTCCACCTCGATGTCGGACAGCGCGGTGTGGCAGCGCGGGCACCAGTTGATGATCCGCTCGGCCCGGTAGATGAGCTCGTCGTCGTAGAGCCGCTTGAAGATGGTCTGCACGGCGCGGGTGAGGCCGGCGTCCATGGTGAACCGCTCGCGAGTCCAGTCCACGCCGTCGCCGAGCCGGCGCATCTGGCCGAGGATCTGGCCGCCGGACTGCTCCTTCCAGGTCCAGACCCGCTGCACGAACGTCTCGCGGCCGAGGTCGTGCCGGCTCAGGCCCTCCTCGCGGAGCTGACGTTCCACGACGTTCTGGGTCGCGATGCCCGCGTGGTCCATGCCCGGCAGCCAGAGCGCGTCGTACCCCTGCATCCGGCGCCGCCGCACCAGGGTGTCGATGAGGGTGTGCTCGAAGGCGTGCCCGAGGTGGAGGCTGCCGGTGACGTTCGGCGGCGGGATGACGATGCAGTACGGCGGCCTGCCGGAGGCCGGATCGGCGGCGAAGTACCCCCTCTCGACCCACCGCTCGTACAGCACGCCCTCTACACCGACCGGCGAGAACTGGGCCGGTAGGTCGGTGGTCGGTCGCTGCTGCTCGCCGGCCTGGACGGTCGGTGCCATGGCGGCGGGAGCGGAGAGGGTCTCTGGCATGCGCCAAATCCTACGGAGACCCCGGCACCGGCGAGCACCGGGTTTCCCGTGGTGGGATCGACCCGAGCCGCAGGTGCCGGTCACCGGTCGCCGTACGGCACGCCCGCGGAGCCCTTCGACCGGTCCGGGAGGGCCTGGCGGAGCGCATCGGCCGGAGAAAGCCGGCCGGAGAAAGGACGTCCCGGACGAACGGGGGCAGGGGCCCCGAACCGTCGTCCGCCCCACGGTCGACGCGGCCGTCCCGGTCCGGGTTCCTCCCCGCGGAGTCCGATCCGTCCCTCCCTGCTGGGCCCGATCCGGGGCCGGCCACGGGAGAGCTCACGAGGCGGGCGTTCACCGGGATGGCCGCACGACCGGAGGAAGCGCTCAACCCGGTGCCGGCCACGGTCGATCACCAACGCGACCCAGCGCCTGAGGGGGCCACCGTGTCCGAACGACGACAACAGCCCGACTACGACTTCTTCGTCCGGAGACCCTCAGCGGCCCCCGGCGCCCAGGACGGGCAGCCGGCACCTCCCCCGGCCCCGGCCCCGGCACCGGCACCGGCACCCATGCCTCCCGGGTACGAGGTCCCGGTCAACCGGTTCGGCATCCCCATCGCCGCGCCGACGCTGCCCGCTCCCGGGTCCACGGCCTCAGCCACCTTCGCGCCTCCGGCGCCGGCGGGGGTCTCCCCGCCCCCGTGGCAGGGGTCACCGCCCCCCGATGCCGCACCACCCGCCCCCGGCTACGGGCCACCCGCCCCCGGGTACGGGCCACCCGCCCCCGGCTACGGGCCACCCGCCCCCGGCTACGGGCCACCCGCCCAGGGCCCCGGCGTACCGGGCCAGCGCCGTCCCGACCAGCAGTGGGCACCGGTACCGGTCAAGACCCGGTCGAGCGGCCCGTTCCTGCTCGGCGGGATCCTGGCCGCCGTCGTCGCCGTCGTCGTCATCGGGATCGTGGTGGTCAACAACCCCGGGCTGCGCGGCTCCAACGCGGCGACGTGGGCCAGGACCTCCGTCGCCCTGCCCGAGACCTGGCGCGGGGCGCAGGTGACGCGCGTCGACATGGAGATGCCCTACGTCATCGGGGTCAAGGAGTCGGTCGTCGGCTCGTACCAGCCGACCACCGCCGACATGTCGGCCGGCATCCCCCCGAGCGCGCTGGTGATGGCGGGCAAGTTCAGTGCGCCGATGTCCGGCTCGAACCAGAGGAGCTTCCGCAAGGGGTTCGACCGGAGCACGAAGTCGATGGGGATCGAACTGCACGAGACCGACCCCGGCTCGCGCGGTGGCTGGATGGCGTGCGGTGCGCACTCGAACGGCTACATGTCGATGTGCCTCGCCACGGACGACGGCTCGTTCTTCTCCGTCGTGTTCACCGGTGAGGTCGGGGACGTGACGGCCGCCGCGCGCGAGCTGCGCGAGGCGACCATCCACCGCAGCTGATCCGGTCAGCCGCGCGGCTCGCCTCCGGTCGGATCAGGCGGACTTCTCGCGCCGCTCGCGGGTCTTGCGCGCCGGTGCCTCGCGCGGGACGAGCGTGGGGTTGACGTTCTTCAGCACGACGTCCCTGGTGACCACGACCCGGGCGACATCGTCCCTGCTGGGGACGTCGAACATCACCGGGAGGAGGACCTCCTCCATGATCGCCCTGAGGCCGCGGGCACCGGTCCCGCGCAGGATCGCCTGGTCGGCGACGGCCTCCAGGGCGTCGTCGCTGAACTCCAGTTCGACACCGTCGATCTCGAACATCCGCTGGTACTGCTTGACCAGCGCGTTCTTGGGGGCCGTGAGGATGGACACCAGGGCGTCCCGGTCCAGGTTGGACACCGTGGTGATCACCGGCAACCGGCCGATGAACTCCGGGATCAGCCCGAACTTGAGCAGGTCCTCCGGCATGACCTCGCCGAAGAGGTCGGCCTCCTCGCGGGGGGTGTGCAGCTGCGCGCCGAACCCGATGCCCCGTTTGCCGATCCGGGAGGAGATGATCTGTTCCAGGCCGGCAAAGGCACCACCCACGATGAACAGCACGTTCGTGGTGTCGATCTGGATGAACTCCTGGTGCGGATGCTTGCGCCCGCCCTGTGGGGGCACCGAGGCCGTCGTCCCCTCGAGGATCTTCAGCAGGGCCTGCTGGACGCCCTCGCCCGAGACGTCCCTGGTGATCGACGGGTTCTCGGACTTCCGGGCGATCTTGTCGACCTCGTCGATGTAGATGATCCCGGTCTCGGCCTTCTTGACGTCGTAGTCGGCGGCCTGGATGAGCTTGAG
>JAAYAH010000115.1 GCA_012719445.1 Actinomycetales bacterium
ACCGTGGAACCGGCGCCCACCCGAGCACATCGGGAATCTGGTCACGCCCACCCCACGCCGTAACGTCCCCGACAGCCCCTCCCGGAACCGATCAAGCCTCACCGCACCGGCGTGAAGCATCGAGGTGAATGCGGCGCGGCCGTACCTCGGCCTCGTCAACTACGCCGGCTCGACGATCCCGACGATCGTGTCGATCGGCTGACCGGTTCGCCGCTGTCCGGCGAAGCCTCCGCCCCCGCCGACGTTCCGGGGTAGGTTCGGCTCGCGTGGCCGATCAGCGGCCGATCCCACCGAGATCCCGGAGCGCATGGTGACCGAGCCCCCGAGCCAGCCGAGGGAGGACGGCTCGCCGCACGGCGTCGACCCGACGGGGTGGCCGGGACCTCCCGTCCACCCGGGATATCCGGGGTACCCGCCCGCCTACCCGGGGCAGCCGGCTGCCTACCCGGGCTATCCGGGGTACCCGCCCGCCTACCCGGGGTACCCGCCCGCCTATCCGGGGTACCCGCCGGGTCTCCGCCCCGAGCACCCGGAGGCGTCCGACGTCCGAGCCCAGGCGATCATCGCGCTGTGCATCAACCTCATAGCCATCGGGAGCTGCTGCGCGCTGCTGTCCATCCCCGCCGTGGTCACCTCCGGACTGGCCATCGGCAGGGTGGACACCGACCTCCCCACGGCGAGGCGGCTGGTGACGTGGTCGTGGGGGCTGCTCGCCGGCAACGTCGTGCTCGTCCTCCTGGTCGTCGTCGCCTGGTTCGGCCTGTTCACCGGCATGGGGACGGCGTTCCCCTGACGACCCCCGCTCCGCCGGACACGCCCCGAATGCACGGTGGAGACCCTGTCCCTGGCGGTAGGTTCGGACCCCGGGGGTCCCCGGCATCCCGGCCGTCGTCACGACCCTCTCCGCAGACAGTTCGGAGCACACGGTGAGCGATCAGCAGGACCGACCTGAGCAGCCCGACGGCGACAAGGGCTCCCCACCGCCCCCGCCCCCGCCGCCGGGGCCCGCCGGTGCGCCGTTCCCCTACAGTGCCGCACCGCCTCCGCCCCCGCCGCCGTCATTCGGCACCCCGCCGCAGGACTCGCCCTCTGGTCCGGCCGGTTCTCCCCCGCAGCCTCCCGGCCCTACCGGGCCGCCGCCTCCTCCCCCGACGTCGCCCTACGGTGCGCCGCCGCCACCGCCCCCCTGCGTCGCCCTACGGTGCGCCGCCACCACCGCCCCCGCCGGGGCCGTACGGGCAGCCGATGGGGGGAGGCCCCTACGGCGCGCCCCCTGCGGGTCCCTACGGTCCCCCCGGGTACCCGCCGAGCCCCTACCCGGGGTTCAGCCCGGTGGACCCGGAGATCGCCTCCCTTCGTAACAAGACGATCACCGCTCTCGTCATCAACTGCGTCTCCGTGTTCACCTGCTGCTTCGCTCTCGGCATCCCCGGCGCGATCGTCGCCGGCATCGCCATGTCGAAGGTCAACACCGAGCCGTTCCGGGCCCGGCAGTTGCTTCGCTGGGCGTGGGGGCTGCTGATCGCGAACGTCGTGGTGGCCATCCTCGTGGTCGTCGCGTACATCGCGTTGATCGCGAGTTCCGAGGACTGGTCCAACTACTGACCCTCGACCGTGGGAGGGTGTCCGGTCACGGCCGGGCACCCTCCCACGGTGGTTTGTCCGGCGACCGGTCACGATGGGGGTTGGGAACCGGTGACGGGGTTCCGGCGTCGAGGACGCGGGGACCGAGAGGAGACCGCGTGAACGACGGACCGCTCATCGTGCAGAGCGACAAGACCCTCCTGCTCGACGTCGACCACCCGGGCGCCGTCGGCTGCCGGCGGGCGATCGCGCCGTTCGCCGAGCTGGAGCGGGCCCCGGAGCACATCCACACCTACCGGCTGACCCCGCTCGGGCTGTGGAACGCCCGCGCCGCGGGGCACGACGCCGAGCAGGTCGTCGACGCGCTCCTCCAGTACTCGCGGTACCCGGTCCCGCACCCGCTCCTCGTCGACGTCGCCGAGACCATGGCGCGCTACGGGCGCCTCCGGCTGCTCAAGCACCCGGTCCACGGGCTCGTCCTCGCGGCCGTCGACGTACCGGTGCTCGAGGAGGTCCTGCGCAGCAGGAAAGTCGCCCCGATGGTCGGCGCCCGGATCGACACCGAGACCGTCGCGATCCACCCGAGCGAGCGGGGCAACCTCAAGCAGGCGCTGCTCAAGCTGGGCTGGCCCGCCGAGGACATCGCCGGGTACGTGGACGGCGAGGCGCACCCCGTCGAGCTCGACCTCACCGAGTGGTCGCTCCGCCCCTACCAGGAGGAGGCCGTCGAGGGGTTCTGGCACGGCGGCTCGGGCGTCGTCGTCCTGCCCTGCGGTGCGGGCAAGACCGTCGTCGGCGCGGCGGTGATGGCGAGGGCCCAGGCGACGACGCTCGTCCTGGTCACCAACACCGTCTCGGCGCGGCAGTGGAAGGACGAACTGCTGCGGCGCACCCGGCTCACCGAGTCCGAGATCGGCGAGTACTCCGGTGCCCGGAAGGACATCCGCCCCGTCACCATCGCCACCTACCAGGTGATGACGACGAGGAGGAAGGGCGTCTACGCCCACCTCGAGCTGTTCGACGCCCGGGACTGGGGGCTCGTCGTCTACGACGAGGTACACCTGCTGCCGGCCCCGATCTTCCGGATGACGGCGGACCTCCAGGCGCGACGCCGGCTCGGGCTCACCGCGACGCTGGTCCGCGAGGACGGGCGCGAGGGCGACGTCTTCTCCCTCATCGGCCCCAAGCGGTACGACGCGCCGTGGAAGGACATCGAGGCCCAGGGGTACATCGCCCCGGCCGACTGCGTCGAGGTGCGGGTGACCCTGCCCGAGCACGAACGGCTGGCCAACGCGATGGCCGAGCCGGAGGACCGGTACCGGCTGTGCGCGACCAGCCCGCAGAAGACCCGGGTGGTCCTGGCGCTGACGGAACGGCACGCGGGCGAGCGGATCCTGGTGATCGGGCAGTACCTCGACCAGCTCGACGAGCTCGGCGAGCAGCTCGACGCCCCCGTGATCAAGGGGGAGACCCCGGTCCCGGAACGCCAGCGGCTCTTCGAGGCGTTCCGCCGCGGCGAGCTGACCACCCTCGTGGTCAGCAAGGTGGCCAACTTCTCCGTCGACCTGCCGGAGGCCACGGTCGCCGTCCAGGTGTCCGGGGCCTTCGGCTCGCGACAGGAGGAGGCGCAGCGGCTCGGTCGCCTGCTGCGGCCGAAGGGCGACGGCAGGACGGCGCGGTTCTACACCGTGGTCGCCCGGGAGAGCCAGGACGAGCAGTTCGCGGCCCACCGCCAGCGGTTCCTCGCCGAGCAGGGCTACGCCTACCGGATCGTGGACGCCGACGACATCCTGGCCGGCACCGACCCGCCGTGACCGACCCGTCGTGTCCGGGTCGTCGCGAAGGGGTCGTCGTGACCGACCCGTCGTGCCCGGGTCGTCGCGAACGGCCGCGGCGACCTCGTCCCGCCGCCGTCAGCCGATGGCCAACGTCACCACGGTGAGGTGGTGCAGACCCCTGGCCCCGTGCGTCCTGGCGATCTCCCCGAAGGTGTAGAACCCGCCGAACGGCACGTCCCCGGCGACCGCCGCCATGGCCGTGTGCTCCTGTTCCAGGGTCTCGTCGCCGAGCAGGGCACGCCGGGCGCCGCAGTCGAAGACCAGTAGCCCGATCGGGTCAGCCCCCCCGAGGCCGGCCACCGCCTGTGCCACGGAGTCCTTCGCCCCGAGCACCAGGGACTCCGGGTCGGACTCCATCACCCAGGCCAGCGCACCCTGCGGGATGTCGCAGTGGCAGGACAGCGAACCGGTGGCCGGGTCGCCGCGGTGCACCAGGCGGATGTCCTCGCCGGACCGGCGGGACAGCCCGAGCGGCCAGGTCAGCACCAGGGAGTCGAAGACCTCCGGGTCCGGGACCAGCCCCTGTGCCCTGCCCAGGCGGCGCATGTACACGTCGAACGCGGGTTCGCCGTCGAGCTCCCGGAGGTGACCGCCGCTGCTGTCGGTGACGACCATGGGCTCGTCGGAGGTGCGCCAGCCGTGGGCGATGCCGATCCCGAACGGTGCGTCCGACCCCAGCCCGATCCCCACGACCGCGTCCGTGAGCACCTCGGCCCCGTGCTCGTCCCCGTGGAACTGGTAGGGCCTGCCGCGGGACATCTCGTCCGCTGCGCACCCGCCGACGAGCGGGGTCCCGGCACCGAGCGCCGCGTACGCGCCGCGGACCAGCTCGTGCTGCTCGCTCATGCCCCCGTCGGCGAGCAGCAGGCAGACCCGGTGAGCAGCGGTGATCCCGTCCATGCAGCCCGCCGCGGTGAGCCCGGCCTCCCGCTGCCGGGTGCACGCCTGGCGCGCGACCGAGGTCCGCACCGAGAAACCCGCACCGCCGAACGCGATCACCAGCGCGCCGCCGGGCCCCTGGTAGGGGCCGGGGCCGGCCACCTGCCCGTCCGTGCTGCACCCGGCGATGGCCACGTCCCGACCGGCTCCGGCGCACACGGCGTCCAGCAGGGGGTGGCAGTCGTACTCGATCCCGCAGAAGACCAGCAGGAGGACGGCCTGCCGGCCCTGCAACGCCGCGGCGACCGCCTCGGCCCCGGCGGTCCCGGGGTCCTCCGCGGTGCTGTAGCCGAGCCCGAACCAGCGCTCGGTCCCGGACGCCGACGTCATCCTCCATGGATCGGCATCCCACTGATGATCTTGACCGTCGCCGGGGTGGTCCTCGCCGCCGTCACGGCGGCGCTCACCCCTGCCGGCTCCGCTCTCCCACCGAGTTCGCGGTGAGTTCCCAGGGTTCCCCCAGAAAGGTGGCCCAGACTGTGTCCGTGGCCGAGCGAACCCCTGAGGCGCGCCTGCTCGTGGTGGACGACGAGCCGGGCATCCGTGAGCTGCTCACCGCCAGCCTGCGCTTCGCCGGGTTCGAGGTGTTCCCGGCCGCCGACGGCGCGGAGGCGCTGCGGCTGGCCGAGCAGCACCGGCCGGACCTGGTCG
>JAAYAH010000116.1 GCA_012719445.1 Actinomycetales bacterium
CACGTCGTCTATCGCAGCGAGGCCGAGAACGTCTCCGCCGAGCAGGTCGCCTCCCAGCTCGTGACCCTCAACGCCGACTTCCGCAACCAGAACACCGACGGCGACACGGTGCCCGCTCCCTTCGCCGGTCTGCGCGCCGGCGCCCGGGTCACCTTCGAGCTGGCCGGCGAGGACCCCGACGGCAACCCCACCGAGGGGATCGTCCGCACGCCGACCACCGTGGAGTTCTTCACCGACGACGACGCCGTGAAGTCGTCCGCGAGCGGTGGGGCCGACCCGTGGCCGGCCGACCGCTACCTCAACCTGTGGGTCTGCCAGCTGGGCGGCGGCCTGCTGGGCTACGCCCAGTTCCCGGGCGGCCCGGCCGAGACCGACGGCGTCGTCGTCACACACACGGCGTTCGGGAGCACCGGCACCGCGACCGCCCCGTTCGACCTGGGTCGCACGACGACGCACGAGGTCGGCCACTGGCTCAACCTGCGGCACATCTGGGGTGACGACGGCACCGGCTGCCACGGCAGTGACTTCGTGGACGACACCCCCAACCAAGGTGGCCCCAACACGGGGCGGCCCACCTTCCCGAGCATCTCCTGCGACAACGGCCCGGACGGCGACCTGTTCATGAACTACATGGACTACGTCGACGACGCCGCGATGATGATGTTCACCCACGGCCAGGTGACCCGCATGCAGGTGGCGCTCGACGGGGTGCGTGGCGCCATCGGCACCGTGAGCCCCGTCGACGAGGTCAGCCCGCCTCCGACGTCTCCGCCGCCCCTGCCGCCTTCCGTCGCTCCCGGAGCGGGTCGATCACCAGGTCCTTCAGCGCATCACCGGTGAGGACCACGCCCGCGATCAGCCACAGCCACCACGGACCGGGGAGGAAGCCCCACACCGCGACGGCGAGCGCTGCCAGTCCGAGGAGCAGCTCACCCACCGCGACGCCCCGCCAGATCCGCTCCTGCTGCGGGGTCATCTCGGCGGCCTGGATCTCGGAGTATGCCGCGCGCGCGAGGTTGAGCCGTCCGGTCACCTCGATCTGTTCCCCGGCGAGCGCGGGGTCGTCGTCCTCGGCGTGCTGCTCGGCCAGCCGGGCGGCGACCGCTGGCACGCCGAGGGCCGCGCAGAGCCGGGACAGGAAGGCGTCACCGTCGAGGTCGGCCATGGCCGCACCGATCTCCTGCCGCTGCACCTCGGCCATCCCGGGGTTGGGGGGCAGCTCGTCCACCCCGAAGCGCGGGTGCGCCAGGAGATCCAGCAGCTCACGGGTCTCCTCGTGCGCCCCCGCCGGGTCCGGGACCGGCTCCAGCCAGGGGCCCCACCAGGCCATCAGGCGCAGGTCCTCGGCCCCCTTGCCCGCGACATACTCGAAGGTCCGTTCCGGACCCTGACGGGTCAGGGCGACGAAGGGCGGGCGGCCCGCCCCCGGGGGCAGCCCGGTGAGCACCCGCTCGGGCGCGAACTGGGACGCGAGCACCGTCCAGTCCTCCGCGTCGTGCCAGGTGAGCGGTTCCTTCAGCTGGTGCGCCGCGGCGGTGGCGACATAGCGCTCGGTGCCGGGCCAGGCATAGACCTTGCGACGGTCCGCCGTGATCCGCGAGATCTCCGGGGGGACCTGGTCCAGGGGCACGCCGGCCGGACCCACCGCCAGCTCGCCGTCGACCACGATGATGGTCCGCATCGCGTGCGCCAGCTCCGAGACGACCTCCTCGACCCGTGGTCCGGCCACCGGCGGACCGGCCGGCTCGGGCAGGGTCGCGAGCAGCCCCTCGGGGGTCACCGC
>JAAYAH010000012.1 GCA_012719445.1 Actinomycetales bacterium
CCGCAGGCTCGCCTCCGGTGCCGTTCGGGCCCGCCTGCTGACGACGGCCGAGGTCCGCGCCTTCTGCGCCGGGACGCGGGTGCTCGAGGACGCCGACCCCCCGGCATGACGAGCGCCCTCCGGTCGTTACTCCTGATGTGTGTCTTGTCACTCCTGATGTGCGTCGGGTAGGACCCTCGGCGGACACCGGCGACGGCGTCAGCCACCCACCGGGCGATGATCGACGAGACCCGTGGCGTACCCTGCCTGCCGGCGGTGGCTGCGCCTCGGACGTCTCCGCCGCCACAGCGGACCTTTGGCGACCCGGCCGCAGGCGTACCGCGCCTACGCTGGAGCCGTACAACGGCGTGCGTCGCCGCGAACATGACCCCACCAGACTTCGGAGCCCGTGCCATGCCCGTTCGTCGTGTCGCTCTCCTCACCGCCGGAGGCCTCGCACCCTGCCTCTCCTCGGCCGTCGGAGGCCTCATCGAGCGCTACACCGATATCGCTCCCGACGTTGAGATCATCGGCTACGTCGACGGATACGCGGGCCTGCTGGGCGGCCGAGCGATCCCGGTGACGCCCGAGGTCCGCGCGAAGGCGCACCTCCTGCACCGCTTCGGCGGGAGCCCCATCGGCAACAGCCGGGTGAAGCTCACCAACGTCAAGGACTGCGTGAAGCGCGGGCTCGTCACCGAGGGCCAGAACCCCCTGCACGTCGCGGCCGAGCAGCTCACCAGGGACGGCGTCGACGTCCTGCACACCATCGGCGGCGACGACACCAACACCACCGCCGCGGACCTCGCCGCCTACCTGCACGAGAACGGGTACGAGCTGACCGTCGTCGGCCTGCCGAAGACGATCGACAACGACGTCATCCCGGTGAAGCAGAGCCTCGGCGCCTGGACCGCCGCCGAGCAGAGCGCCCTCTACGCCAGGAACATCATCGCCGAGCACTCCTCCAACCCGCGGATGCTGATCATCCATGAGGTCATGGGCCGTCACTGCGGCTGGCTCACCGCCGCCACCGCGGTGAAGTACCAGGAGTGGGTGGAGTCCGTGGAGTTCTCCGGCTTCGGCGGGAACACCCTCGGTCACTGGGACATCGACGCCGTCTACGTCCCCGAACTCGCCTTCGACATCGCCGCCGAGGCCAAGCGGCTCCGGTCCGTCATGGACGAGGAGGGCTGCGTCAACGTCTTCCTGTCCGAGGGCGCCGGGGTGGAGACCATCGTCGAGGAGATGATCGCCCGGGGCGACGAGCCCAAGCGCGACGCCTTCGGCCACGTCAAGCTGGACACCATCAACCCGGGGCACTGGTTCGCCAAGCAGTTCGCCAAGCTGCTGGGCGCCGAGAAGACCATGGTCCAGAAGAGCGGCTACTTCTCCCGCTCGGCAGCCCCCAACACCGAGGACCTGGCCCTGATCAAGCAGTGCACCCACCTCGCCGTCGACGCCGCCCTCCGCGGCGAGAGCGGCGTCGTGGGCCAGGACGAGGAGCAGGGCGACGTGCTCCGGGTCGTCGAGTTCCCGCGGATCAAGGGCGGGAAGGCCTTCGACACCGACCAGCGGTGGTTCACCGAACTGCTGGAGGCCATCGGCCAGCCCAAGGGAGCCAGGATCCCGACCGGTCACTGACCCGTGCCGGTGCCCGGGCCCGGGCACCGGGACACCCGCACACAGGCACCGAGACCGACCGACACGCCGACGACCCGGGCACGCCGAGGGCGCCCCCGGGTCGTCGTCCGCCCAGGGGGTGCGTAGCCCGATGAGCATCGCCCGCGACGCCCGGCGCCCCGGAACGGCGGCCACGGCGTGAGCGGGACCCTCGTCGCCAGGGGTCTCGCCGCTGCCCACGGCGACCGCACCCTGTTCTCCGGGCTCGACCTCGTCGTCGCCCCAGGCGACGTCATCGGGCTCGTCGGCCCCAACGGAGCCGGCAAGTCCACCCTGCTGCGCCTGCTCGCCGGGCTGGAGCGCGGGGCCGAGGGGCAGGTGCGCCGGTCACCGCCGACGGCACAGGTGGGCCACCTCCCCCAGGAGCCGGACCGACTCCCCGGCGAGACGGTCGCGGCCTTCCTCGCTCGGCGGACCGGGGTGGACCGGGCCAGGACCGCCCTCGACACGGCGTCCGACGCGCTCGCCGCCGGTACCCCGGGAGCCGACGACGCCTATGCCGACGCCCTCGACGCCTTCCTCACCCTCGGCGGTGCCGATCTCGAGGAGCGTTCCGCCGGCGTGCTCGCCGACCTGGGCCTCCCCCTCGGCGAGGGGATCGACCTGGACCGCGGGATGACCGCCCTGTCCGGCGGCCAGGCCGCGCGGATCGGCCTGGCCGCGCTGCTGCTCTCCCGCTACGACGTCTTCCTCCTCGACGAGCCGACCAACGACCTCGACCTCGACGGCCTCGACCGGCTGGAGTCCTTCGTCCGGGGACAACGGGCCGGGATCGTCGTCGTCAGCCACGACCGGGAGTTCCTCGCCGGGACCGTCACCCGGGTCGTCGAGCTCGACCTCGCCCAGCGACAGGTCAACGTCTTCGGCGGCGGCTACCAGGCGTACCTCGAGGAACGGGAACGGGCGCGGGAACACGCCCGGGAGGAGTACGAGGAGTACGCGCGGACGAGGGCCGCCCTGGAGGACCGGGCGCACCGGCAGCGTTCCTGGATGGAGAAGGGGGTCCGTAACGCGTACCGCAAGGCGACGGACAACGACAAGTTCATCCCGCACCGCCGGGCCGAGGCGTCGGAGAAACAGGCGGCCAAGGCCCGGCAGACGGAGCGCCTCATCGAACGCCTGGACGTCGTCGAGGAGCCGCGCAGGGAGTGGCGGCTGCAGATGGAGATCGCCAGGGCCCCCCGGGGCGGCACGGTCGTCGCCACCCTCCGCGGGGCCGTGGTGCGCCGGCCCCGCCCGGACGGGGGACCCGGCTTCACGCTGGGACCGGTCGATCTGCGGATCGACCGCGGGGACCGGGTGGCGATCACCGGGCCGAACGGGTCCGGCAAGTCGACCCTGCTCGCCGTCCTGCTGGGCGCGCTGCCGCCGGACGACGGGTCGGCGTCGCTCGGGTCCGGTGTCGTGGTCGGCGAGGTCGACCAGGCGCGGTCCCTCTTCGGCGGGGCCGAGCCGCTGCTGCGCGCCTTCGGCGAGGCCGTCCCGGACCAGCAGGAGGCCGAGGTCAGGACCCTGCTGGCCAAGTACGGCCTCGGCAGCGCGCACGTCCTCCGGCCCTGCGCCGGCCTCTCCCCCGGCGAACGGACCCGGGCGGCCCTCGCGCTGCTCCAGGTGCGCGGGGTCAACCTCCTCGTCCTCGACGAACCGACGAACCACCTCGACCTGCCGGCCATCGAGCAGCTGGAGCAGGCCCTGGAGTCCTACCCGGGCACCCTGCTGCTGGTCTCCCACGACCGGCGGCTGCTGGACGCCGTCCGGCTGACCCGCCGCCTGGCCGTCGACGACGGCCGGGTCCACGAGCTCGGCTGAACCCGGAACTCGACCGGACCGGAGCTCGACCGGACCAGCTCGACCGGACCGGCGGTCCCGGACCGGGCGATCGGCCGGATCCTCCACACCATCGACGCGTCGTGGCACCCGGAAGAACGATGTGATGGCACCTGGAAGAGCGATTCGGACACGGAACGTGTAGGCGATGAGCTGGTCCTGGCCCCACAATGTCGGGATGCTGCTCGCCGAGGTCGCCGCGGCGTCCGAGGCCGTCGCGGCCGCCCGCGGGCGAACCGAGAAGACGGCGCTGCTGGCCGCCTGCCTGCGGTCCGCCGAGCGCGCCGAGATCCCCGTGATCGTCACCTGGCTGTCCGGACGCACCCGGCAGCGGCGGACCGGGCTCGGCTGGGCCTCCCTCGCCGGGATGCCGCCCCCCGCGACGGCCCCGACGCTCACCGTCGCGGAGGTCGACCGGTTCTTCCAGGCGTCCCTGGAGACCAGCGGCAGCGGATCGACCACGGCCCGGAGGTCCGCCCTGCGCCAGGTGCTCGCCCGGGCCACCGCACGGGAGCAGCGGTTCCTCGCCGGACTCATCACCGGCGAGCTGCGGCACGGCGCCCAGGCCGGACTCGTGCTCGACGCCGTCGCCGAGGCCGGGGCCGTGTCCTCGCAGTCGGTCCGGCGTGCGGTCACCCTCTCCGGCGACCTGGCCGCCGTCGCCGTCGCGGCCGTCACCGAGGGTCCGTCCGCCGTCTCGTCCTTCGGCCTGCGCCTCGGCCGCCCGCTGTCCCCGATGCTCGCCCAGTCGGCCCCCGACCTCGCGAGCGCCCTGCGCCGCACCGGGCCCGCCGCCGTGGAGTGGAAGCTCGACGGCATCCGGGTGCAGATCCACAAGGACGGGTCGGACGTGGCGGTGTTCACCCGTGCCCTGGACGACGTCACCTCGCGGGTCCCGGAGGTCGTCCGTGCCGTCAGCGGTCTCCCCGTCCGCACGGCGGTGCTGGACGGAGAGGTGCTCGCCCTGCGCCTCGGCGGCAGGCCGTACCCGTTCCAGATGACGGCGTCCCGGGTCGCCCGGCACGACGCCGAGACCGGCGAGACGACCCTGCCGCTGTCCGTGCTGCTCTTCGACGCCCTGCACCTCGACGGCACGGACCTGGTCGACACGGACGGCGCGTCCCGGCGCCGTGCCCTCGAGGCGTCGGTGCCCGGCGACCTCCTCGTCCCCCGGCGCGAGATCGTCGACTGGGAGGACCCGAAGGCCCTGCTCGCGACCGAGTCCTTCGCCGCAGCCGCCCTCGCGATCGGGCACGAGGGCGTCGTCGTCAAGAGCCTGTCCTCCCGGTACGCCATGGGCCGGCGGGGCGCCGGCTGGGTGAAGGTGAAGCCCCGGATCAGCCTCGACCTGGTCGTCCTGGCCGCCGAGTGGGGACACGGGCGGCGCACGGGCTGGCTGTCCAACCTGTACCTCGGCGCCAGGGACCCCGAGGGCAGCTACGGGCCTCCGGGCGGGTTCGTCATGCTGGGCAAGACCTTCAAGGGACTCACCGACGCCATGCTCGCCTGGCAGACGGAACGGTTGCGCGGCATCGCGACGTCCAGCACCCGGTCCCGGGTCACGGTGCGCCCGGAGCTCGTCGTGGAGATCGCCTTCGACGGGGTGCAGACGTCGCCGCGGTACCCGGCGGGGCTCGCGCTGCGGTTCGCCAGGGTGCTCGCGCACCGGCCGGAGAAGCTGGCGGCCGAGGCCGACACCGTCACCATGGTGCGGTCCTTCCAGGACGTCGAGGCGGACCCCGACGACGCGGGCTGACCGTGGCGGCGCTCCCCCGTAGCGCTCCGGTGGCGACCTGCCGGGGAGCGGGCGTTCCCGCCTCCCGCCACGGGACGGTGGGATAGCGTCGTCCGGTACCCGGCAACGACCCTCGAACGGGGGCAGGCTCCGTGTCCAGACGATCCGTCACCACCGGGCTGGTGGTCCTCGCCGTCCTCGCGGGAGCGGCAGGCGCCGGGGCCTTCGCCTGGGCCCGGCACCGCGACGACACCGCCATGCGGAAGGCCGCCACCGACCTCACCACGGCGTGGCGGAAGGGAGAACTCGCCGCCGTCCCCTTCGCCGGCGCGAATCCCGGCGAGGCGGCGACGAAGGTGCAGGAGATCACGGCGCAGCTCACCCCGGAGCGGGTCGACGCCCCGGCGAAGGTGTCGGTGGCGTCGGTCACCCGGTCCGAGAACGACCGGTCCGCCGCGACGGCGCTGCTCGACGTGACCTGGACCGTCGACGGCACGGCGACGTGGTCGTACCAGACGACGCTCGCCCTGGAGCGCCGGGACGGCCGGTGGCTGCCGGTGTGGAGTCCCCGGCTGGTGCATCCCCGACTGGGTGACACCGAGGTGCTCGACGTCGCCAGGACCCCGGCGCCCCGAGGGGACATCCTGGGCTCGGGAGACGCCGTTCTCGTCACCGCCCGCGAGGTGGTCTACGTCGGCATCCAGCCGAACCGGGCCGACGACCCGGAGCAGGCTGCCCGCCGGGTGGCCGCCGTGGTCGGCGTCGACGCCGACGCCCTGGTGAAGCGGGTCACGGCCGCGAAGCCCGGCGCCTTCGTCGACGTGATCACCCTGCGCAGGGAGCACTACGACGAGCTGCGCGACGACCTGCGGCCGATCCCGGGCGCGGTCTTCCGGGAGGGCAGGCTCCACCTCGCCCCGGACGCCGGCTTCGCCCGGGCGCTCCTCGGCACCGTCGGCGCACCGACGAAGGAGCTGGTGCAGGCCTCCGGCGGCAGGATCCGGGTGGGGGACGTCACCGGGTTGTCCGGCCTGCAACGCAGCTACGACGAGTACCTCGGGGGGAAGCCCGGCCTCACCGTGCGACCGGTCCCCCGGCAGGGGGCACCGCAGGAACCGCAGGCGCAGCCCCTCCTCGAGGTCGAGCCCACCCCGGGCCGGACGATGAAGCTGACCCTCGACCTGCGCACCCAGCGGGCTGCCGAGGCCGCGCTGGCCAGGGCGACCCGTCCCGCGGCCCTGGTCGCGATCAGGGCGAGCACCGGCGAGGTGCTGGCGGTCGCGAACGGCGGACCCAACGCCACCGGCTACAACCGGGCCCTCCACGGGCAGTACCCGCCGGGCTCGACGTTCAAGGTGGTGTCCACCTACGCCCTGCTCCGCGACGGCCTGAAGGCCGACGAGACGGTCGTCTGCCCGCCCAGGGCCGTCGTCAACGGCAAGGTGTTCACCAACGCCGAGAACGAGGTCCTCGGCTCGGTCCCGTTCCGCTCCGACTTCGCCCACTCGTGCAACACCGCCTTCGTCGGCAGCGCCGACCGCATCACGCAGCAGCAACTGCGCTCCGCGGCCGCCGACCTCGGCTACGGCACGTCCACCCGGAGCCTCGGTCCACCCGCCTTCCCCGGGAGCGTGCCCGACACCGACAACCCCGTTGAGCACGCGGCGGACGTCATCGGTCAGGGCAAGGTCCTCGCCAGCCCGCTGACCGTGGCCACCGTCTCGGCCAGCATCGCCGCGGGGACGCCCGTCGCGCCCCAGCTCGTCGTGGAGCCGAAGCCCGGGTCGGCCGAGACCGAGGGCGGGACCGGTGACCCCGACGGAACGGCGACCGGCACCGAGGCGACCGCCACCCCGACGGTGGAGAGCGCCAGGGCCGACCGGCTGGACTCCGCCGCCGTCGCCACCCTGCGCTCGCTGATGCGGGAGGTGGTGACCGGGGGGACCGGAACGGCGCTGCGCGGGGTTCCCGGCGGCCCCGTCGCCGGCAAGACCGGCACCGCCGAGTACGGCGGCGGGGACCCGCCACGGACCCACGCCTGGTTCACCGGGTTCCAGGAGGACCTGGCCTTCGCGGTGGTGGTGGAGGACGGCGGGTTCGGCGCCAGGACCGCGGCCCCCGTCACCGCCGACTTCCTCCGCCGCCTCTCCTGACCCCCGAGCCCCGGCCCTGACCGCCTCCGCCCGGCCCCGGCACCCGACCAGGGGTCAGCCCGACCGGGTTCACTGTGGCTGTCCGCATGTCGACGACGCCCTGTCCCCGGTTACGGTGATCGCGATCACGGCGGGCACGTGCCGGGAGGCACGTGCCCGCCCGCACGGACGATGCGGAGAGCCGGTGACGGGTTGACGACCGAGGTCGACGTCCTCGTGGCGGGAGGCGGGGCCTGCGGGATGTCGATGGCCGCGCACCTCGCCGCTCTCGGGCCCCGCGGGCTGAGGGTCGCCGTCGTCGACGACGGCCGCCACCCCGTCGCGGAGCGGTCGTGGGCCTTCTGGTCGAGCCGGGCCGAGCTCCTCGACGCCGCGGTGAGCCTCCGGTTCCGGAGTGTCCGGGTGCACGCCGCCGGGCGTGAGGTGGTGCTGCCGCTCGGCTGCTACGAGTACCGGGTGGTCGACGGCCCGTCCCTGCACGCGGTGGTCCGAGAGCTGTGCAACGGCGTCCGGTTCCTCCGCGGGACGGTGGAGGAGGTGGTCGACGACGACCCGGACGGCCTGGCGCGGGTCGTCGTCGACGGCAGGACGGTGCACGCCTGGTGGGTCCTCGACGGGGTCTCTCCGGACCCGGCTCCGCCCCGGCCCGCGGCCTGGCTGTCCTTCACCGGCCGCCAGGTCGTCACCGACCGGGACGTCTTCGCTCCCGAGCCGACCCTCATGGACTTCCGGACCGAGCAGGCCGACGGTGTCCGGTTCGTCTACGTCCTGCCCCGCGGCCCCCGGGAGGCCCTGGTGGAGCACACCGCGTTCGCCGCCCCGGCTCCGCACCGGTCCGTCCCGGCACCGGAGGCGGGTGGGCCCGGCGGGACGACGACCGGTGGGCCCGGGGTGACGACGACCGGTGAACCGGCCGCGGAGGCAGCCCTCGACGAGTATCTCCGCGGGGTGCTGCGGGTCCGCGGCCACCGGGTGACCGGCACCGAGCGAGGGCTCCTGCCGCTGACCGGCGCCCCGGCCCGCCGTCGGCTGTCGGCGCACGTACTCGCCGTCGGCGGACGCGGCGGGCTGGTCAAGGCGAGCACCGGGTACGCCTACGGGCGCATCCAGCGGGACTGCGCAGCGGTCGCCCGCTCCCTGGTGGCGACGGGTCACCCCTTCGCGGTGCCCAGCCCGCACCGGCGTCACCGGATGCTCGACGCCGTCCTGCTCCGGGTGCTCGCGAGGAGCCCCCGAGCGATCGAACCGGCGTTCCTCAGGCTGTTCGACCGCCTCGGCGCCGAGACGACGCTGCGCTTCCTCGACGAGGACACCCGGCTCGCCGAGGAGGCACGGGTGGCGGCGACGGCGGGCTCCCGGCCGTTCCTCAGGGCGCTGCTCCCCTGCTGAGCCGGCCGGAGAGGCGCCCGGTCACTCCGCGCCCGTCGCCCTGGCGTTGGCGACGATCGCGTCGTGCACGTACCGGGCGAGGCCCTCGGCGATGTCCTCGTAACTGCGGGTGAACCGGGGGTCGGCCAGGTACATCTCGGCCAGCCCGACGTGCATCTCGCGGGAGCAGTCGTAGAACCAGCGGCCGAGGTGGGCGCGGTGCTCCTCCGCCGCGGCCATCGCCGCCGGGCTGTCCGCGGGCAGCCCGGAGCGCATCGCCGAGACCAACGCCTGGTTCACGGCCTCGGTCTCCTGCCGCATCCTCTCCCAGTCGGCCCTGGTGTAGGACGACGACCGGCGGGCCGACTCGCGGTAGGCGTCGGTGTCGCCCCACCGCCGCTCGGCCTCCTCGGCGTGCTGCGTCGGGTCGTGGTCGCCGAAGACCTCGAACATCTCGTGCGGATCCAGCCTGATCCCCATCCGGTGCGCATCCATCGTCTTCTCCAGATTCCTCACCATCCGTTCCAGGACGGCGATGCGGTCGGTGAGCAGCCGGTGCTGCCGTTCCAGGTGGCCGAGGGCTCCCTCGCCTGCCTCGCCCCCGTCCCCGCCGAGCAGGGCGGCGACGTCGTCGAGAGGGAACCCGAGCGCCCGGTAGGCGAGGATCCGGTGCAGTCGTTCGAGATCGTCGGAGTCGTAGCTGCGGTATCCGGACGGCGTCCTGGCCGACGGACGCAGCAGACCGATCTCGTCGTAGTGGTGCAGGGCGCGCACGGTAACGCCGGCGATCCGCGCGACCTCACCGACCGAGTGCCCCATGAACCCTCACCTCCGCGGCCGACGCTAGGGGCTCACCCTGCGTGAGGGTCAACCCGGGGTGAGGGATGACGGCGAGCCATGGGGTCACCGCTACGGTGACCCCATGGCTCGCACACGTGCCTATCGGGACGGTGAACTCGTCGACGAGGACTTCGCCCTGGAGGACCTCTCCGAACACCTCGACGACGGGTGCCTGGTCTGGGCCGACCTCGTCTCCCCGCACAACGGACAGCTGTCCCTGGTCGCGGAGGAGCTGTCCCTGCACGACCTCGCCGTCGAGGACGCCCTGGAGCCCAGGCAGCGCCCGAAGCTCGACCGCTACGACAGCCATGTCTTCCTCACCGCCTACGACGTCCGGTTCGACCCGACCGGCGGTGGGCTCTCCCTGTCCCCCGTGTCCGCCTTCGTGTCCCAGCGGGCCGTGGTGACGGTCCACGACACGACCTTCGACCCCCGGCGACTCACCGCCCGATGGGACTCCTCGACCGACCTGACCCGGCACGGGATCGCCTTCCTCCTGCACGGGATGCTCGACGTCCTCGTCGACAGTCAGTTCGCCGCCGTGGAGGGCCTCGACGAGGAGATCGAAGGCCTGGAGGACCTCCTCTTCGAGGACCAGCCCCTCAGCCGCGAGGTGCAGCAACGCTCGTTCCGGCTGCGGAAGAGCCTGGTGCTGCTGCGCCGGGTCACGCTGCCCATGCGTGAGGTGGTCAACACCATCCTGCGCCGGGAGGTCCCCGGCATCACCGACGAGATGCTGCCCTACTTCCACGACGTGAACGACCACGTGCTGCGGGTCTCGGAGTGGACCGAGTCGCTGCGGGACCTGGTGGCGACCATCCTGGAGACGAACCTGACCATCCAGGGCAATCGGCTGAACACGATCATGAAGCAGGTCACCAGCTGGGCTGCCATCATCGCCGTGCCGACGGCCGTCACCGGGTTCTACGGCCAGAACGTGCCCTATCCCGGTTCCGGCCACTTCGGCGGGTTCGCCACCTCGACCGGCCTGATGATCGCGCTCTCCATCGGGTTGTTCGTCGCCTTCCGCCGGCGCGACTGGGTCTGACCGGTCCCGCCGGACGACCGCCGTCAGCGGACCGGGGAGGCATCGCACCAGCCCTTCCCCGGCCCGCTGGTCACTGGCGGGACGACGTCCCGCGGGTGAGAGCCTCGCTCAGCTCACAGCAACGGCCGCGAGGGCGTCGAGGCTCTCCTTCCAGCGCCGTTCCAGGAAGGATACGGAGGCTTCGTCCGTGATGCGTTCGTGGCGGAGGTCGACGACGGTGGCGTCGCCCTCGGCCCGGAGGTCCACCTCGACGATGGACGGCGGGCTGTCCGGCGTCTCGTGGAAGGACACCCGGAGCTGCTCCAACGGGTGATAGCTGCGCAGGACGCCGCTCACACCGTCGGAACAGTAGTAGTGCTGGCCCTTGCCCCCGAGTACCGCTCCCTCACCGAGCAGCGCGGCCGTTCCGGCCGGACTGACCAGCACCTCCCAGACATGCGCGACGGAGGCCTGCAGTGTGCGGCTGACCTCGACGGTCATGCCGCCCCCCTGCTTCCCGGCGATCCGGGCCTCCTGCTCCACGCCAACGCCTGTCGACATCGCGCCTCCCTGATCCGCTGACCCCGGTCCCGGTCGCGGAACCGGTTGCCTCCAGCAGACCAAGTCCGGGCCTCCCCCACAACCCCTAGACGGGGTGTTGCTCGACGGAATCTCCGGCGAGGCGTCGTGTCACCCGTCCGACCCCGGGCACAAGGTCCCGAGCATCCTCCGGGTTCTGCCGTCCCGGGGTCAGCCGCGGCGCGGCGCCGAGGAGCCGGGGTAGATCATCTCGCGCCACTGCGGGTCCTCGGACGGAGGCGGCGGAGGCGTGTAGTCGAGGGCCTCGGCGACGCTCAGGCACTCCTGCCAGGTGAGCAGGAGCGAGTCCCGCATGAGTTCGAGCGCGCGGCGGTAGGCGACCTCGGAGAGGGTGTCCCGTGCCGTCCCGGCGTCCCGTTCCCAGGCGCTCCTCGGCACTCCGCGGGACTCCAGGACGTCGTCCACCTCGCGTTCGAGCGCGGCGAGGTCGATGACGTCCGGAGCATCGGGACGCGCTCCCCTCGCGGGGGCCGACGTCCGCCCGGAGTGCTCGGTACCGCGGGCAGGGCGCCGGGTCGTCGGCGCGGAGGGCGGACCGGACGGGCGCGGGATGTCCACGGGCCCCCGCGACTCGCGGACCGGCTCACCCGTCGCGGGAACGGCCGCCGAGGGCCTGTCCTGGCCGGGCTGGGGCTGCGGGGCCGGCTGGGCGTGCGATCCCGACGGGACGCGCAGCGCCGGCTCCGCGCCGGACCCGTTCGACGCCTGGTGGGCCGGGAGAACCTGGTGGGTGGCGATGACCTGACCCGCGATCGGCTCGAACGCGGAGTACGTCGCCGCGTGCACGCCGACCGGCTGCGACGCGACCGGGTTGAGGGGGGCCGCGTGCGCCGGGTCGACGCTCACCGCCGGCGCAGGGGACGCCCCGAGCCTGCCCGTCGGCGGAACGGGGACACCCGCGGCGGGTCCCCTCGCCTGTGGGACGCCGGGCGCCGAGGGCCCGGACACGGCCGGTCCGGGCACGGGCGCGTAGGGCGCCGCTCCTGCAGGCTGGTCAGCCACCGTGGTCTCCTCTCGCATGCCAACCACTGCCACACCGTCCGGGGTCGTCACCCGGCCGGTGTCCGGCCGCCCGCGGCGGATGCTCTCACTGCCCGCACGCGCACGGCACGGAGGCGTTGGTCCAGGCCCTCCCCGATGCGTGCCCTCCCCGCCCCACCCGGGCACCTGGGATGCCTCGCGGCATCCCGGCACCCAGCGACGTCACGCTCCCGCGCAACGGTCCTGCCACCCCCGAGCACCGGAACCGGAGCACACGTCGTGAGAGCAGTGTGCCGTATGGCCGCAGCCGCCCGCGCACCGGCCGACGGGTGCTCCGTCCGGAGTCCTGCAGCGGTCAACTGCAACCGCTGGTGGAACCACATCCCTCGCAGACGAAGCAGGACCCGGCCGGGCGCATCTTGGTGCCGCAGGTGAAGCACATCGGGGCGTCGGACGCCCTGCCCTGCATGCGTTCCATGAGTTCCGCCGAGGAGTGCACCGTGACCGGAGCCAGCCGGGCGGTCCCGTCGCCGGCACCCGCCTCCGAGACCCTGTCACCCGACCCGCCTCGTCTCGCCGTGCGCGAGGACGCGGACTGGGCGAGGGACTGGAGGTCCTCCTCGACCTCGTCGTCGGTGGGAGCCGGGGCGTAGGACCCCGTCTCCAGGTGCCGGGTGCGCTCCTCCGCGGTGTGGATGCTCATCGCGGACCGGGTGTCGAAGTCGAGGTAGTCCAGCGCCAGCCGGCGGAAGACGTAGTCCATGATCGACTGTGCCATGCGGATGTCCGGGTCGTCGGTGAGCCCGGCCGGTTCGAACCGGAGGTTGGTGAACTTCTCGACGAAGGTCTCCAGCGGGACGCCGTACTGGAGACCGATCGACACGGCGATGGAGAAGGCGTCCATCACCCCGGCGAGGGTCGACCCCTGCTTGCCGAACTTGAGGAAGATCTCCCCGAGCCCGTCGTCGGGGTAGGAGCCCGCGGTGAGGTATCCCTCGGCCCCACCGACGGCGAAGGAGATGGTCTGGCTCGGACGGCGCTTGGGCAGCCGCTTGCGCACCGGCCGGTACTCGATCCGCACCTTCTCCTCGGGCTCCGGGGCACCGGCCTTCTGCCCGCCCGCGTCGGAGAGCGGCTGGCCGACCTTGCAGTTGTCCCGGTAGACCGCCAGCGCCTTGAGCCCCAGCTTCCACCCCTGGAGGTAGACCTCCGCGATGTCCTCGACGGTCGCGCTCTCGGGCAGGTTCACCGTCTTGGAGATCGCGCCGGAGAGGAACGGCTGGCACGCGGCCATCATCCGGACGTGGCCCATCGGCTTGATGGCGCGCTCGCCCACGGCGCAGTCGAAGACCTCGTAGTGCTCGGCCCTCAGCCCGGGAGCGTCGACGACGTGCCCGTGCTCGGCGATGTACTCGACGATCGCCTCACTGGTCTCCTGGGTGTACCCCAGCTTCCGCAGCGCTCTCGGCACGGTCTGGTTGACCACCTGCATCGAGGAGCCGCCGACCAGCTTCTTGAACTTGACCAGCGAGAAGTCCGGCTCGATGCCGGTGGTGTCGCAGTCCATCATGAAGCCGATGGTCCCGGTGGGCGCCAGCACGGAGGCCTGGTCGTTGCGCCAGCCGGTGCACTCACCGATCCTCAGGCAGCTCTCCCACTCCTTCGTGGCCCGGCGGTGGACGTCCTTGTCCATCGGGTTCACGGTGCGGACGGCGTCGTTGGCCGCCGCGTGCTTGCGCATGACCTTGTGGTGCGCCTCGGCGTTGCGCCCGAACCCCTCATAGACACCGACGACCCCGGCGAGCTCGGCGGAGCGGCGGTACGCCGTCGCGGTCATCAGCGAGGTGATCGCCGCGGCGAGGGCCCGCCCGCCGTCCGAGTCGTAGCCGAGCCCGGACGCCATGAGCAGCGCCCCGAGGTTGGCGTAGCCGATACCGAGCTGACGGAACCTCCTGGTGGTCTCCCCGATCGCCTCGGTCGGGAAGTCCGCGAAGCAGATGGAGATGTCCATCGCGGTGATGACGAGCTCGACGACCTTGACGAACCGGTCCACGTCGAAGGTGTTGTCCTGGGCGAGGAAGGCCATCAGGTTGAGCGAGGCCAGGTTGCAACTGGAGTTGTCCAGGTGCATGTACTCGGAGCACGGGTTGGACGCGGTGATCCGGCCGGACTCCGGCGTGGTGTGCCAGTCGTTGATGGTGTCGTCGTACTGGATCCCCGGGTCGGCGCACTCCCAGGCTGCCCTCGCCATGGTGTCGAAGAGCCCTCGGGCGTCGACGGTGTCGATGACCTCACCGGTGGTCCTGGCCCGGAGGCCGAACTCGGCGCTGTGCTCGACCGCCCGCATGAACTCGTCCGACACCCGGACGGAGTTGTTGGCGTTCTGGTACTGGACGCTGGTGATGTCCTTGCCGCCGAGGTCCATGTCGAACCCGGCGTCCCGCAGGGCCCGGATCTTGTGCTCCTCGCGGGACTTGGTCTCGACGAACTCGAGGATGTCCGGGTGGTCGACGTCCAGCACGACCATCTTGGCCGCCCGGCGGGTCGCCCCGCCCGACTTGATGGTCCCGGCGGAGGCGTCCGCGCCGCGCATGAAGGACACCGGGCCGCTCGCGGTGCCGCCGCTGGAGAGGAGCTCCTTCGAGGACCGGATGCGGCTGAGGTTCAGGCCGGAGCCCGACCCGCCCTTGAAGATGAACCCCTCCTCCCGGTACCAGTTGAGGATCGACTCCATGGAGTCGTCGACGGAGAGGATGAAGCAGGCGCTGACCTGCTGCGGAGCGGGGGTGCCCACGTTGAACCAGACGGGGGAGTTGAAGCTGAACACCTGATGCAGCAGCATCCAGGTCAGCTCCTGCTCGAAGACCGAGACGTCGGTGTCGGTCGCGAAGTACCCGTTGTCCTTGCCTGCCTTGGCGTAGGTGAGCACGACCCGGTCGATGAGCTGCTTGAGGCTCCACTCCCTGGTCGTGGTGCCCAACGCACCGCGGAAGTACTTGGTGGTGACGATCGTCGAGGCGTTGAGGCTCCAGGAGTCCGGGAACTCGACGCCCTTCTGCTCGAAGACGACCTCGCCGGTCTTCCAGTTCGTCTGCACGACGTCACGACGTTCCCAGGTCACCTCGTCGTAGGGGTGCACCCCCTCCGTGGTGAAGACACGCTGGATGGTCAGCCCCGTGCGCGTGACGCTCGGGGTCCTGCTCCGGGTCCCGCGGGTCACCTGGCCGGACGCGGTCTCGGTCATGTCTTGTTCCGTTCCCCTCATCGTCGTCACGTGCCTGTGGCCGCGCTCGCGCGCGGCCGGTTGTGCCTGCATGCCCCGCGCCTCCTTGCCGAGGCCCTGGCATGGATGTGCCGGTGATGGTGCCCGATGGGTGTGGTGACCGCCGGCGGCGACGCCTTCCCCTGCACCGCCGCCGGCGGTGGTCTAGGGCGTTCGGAGCGGGACCCCGCCCGCTCCGCCGACGGACACGGCCGCCTGGTTCCCCACCCGCAACCCCGCGATGGCGGCCTCGAAGTCGTCCAGCGACTCGAAGGCGTGGTAGACGCTCGCGAAGCGGAGGTAGGCGACCTCGTCCAGGTGCCGGAGGGGACCGAGGATGCTCAGCCCCACATCGTGCGAGTCGATCTCCGCTCGTCCGGTGGACCGGATCTGCTCCTCGACCCGCTGGGCGAGCAGGGCGAGGTCGTCCTCACCGACCGGGCGACCCTGGCACGCCTTCCTGACCCCCGAGATGATCTTCTCCCGGCTGAAGGGCTCCGTGGCACCCGAACGCTTGACGACGGTGAGGCTCGCCGTCTCCAGGGTGCTGAACCGGCGTCCGCACTCCGGGCACTGCCGCCTGCGCCGGATCGCCGTCCCGTCCTCGGTGCTGCGGGAGTCGACGACCCTGGAGTCGCCGTGCCGACAGAATGGACAGAGCATTCTGCGACCTCCCTCCGGTGCCCGTTCGGATGCCCCGGCACCCCCGCGCCACACCCACCTGTGGATCGTTCTGGGGACGACCTGTGGGAATCGCCGGATCGACGGTGGATGACCTGGGGACTAGATGTGGATGACTTACGTTGGTGTAACTACTACATGTAGGGATGACGGTAGGCCTGACGGCTCTCGAACGCAAGCTGGCAAGGCGTGTCGCGCCATCATTGCTGGCCACGTCGACCGCCCCCGCGTGTCGCCGTGAACACCCCCCTGCGAACCCCCGCCCCGCCCCCTGCCCGGCCAGGGCCGCGGCCCCCCGGACCCTTCGTTCCATGTCTCGCTCCACGTCTGGTTCCGTGCCTCGTTGCATGTCTCGATCCACGTCCTGCTCCGCGCCTCGCTGCTTGTCTCGTTCCGCGTCCCCGCGGCACCGAGACCCGCCGCGTGACTCAGTCGCGGGCCGGGATCGCGATCCGCTGCCCCGCCCTGACGGCGGCGGTCTCCAGCGCGTTGAGCTCCACCAGCCGAGCCACCGTCTCCCGCCGGTCCACCCCGGGCTCGAGCTGCCCCGCGATCCCCCACAGGGTCTCCCCCGGCATGACCACCCGGTAGCCGACCGGGACCGACCGGGCGTCCTCCCCCGCCGTGGCGACCTGCCCGCCGATGAGGACGCCGCCGAGGACCGCCGAGCCGACGACCATCCCGACGAGGAGGCGGAGCACCCACACGCCCCGACGGGTCAGCCGGATGGCGCCCGGTCGCGACTCCGCCGACCTCGACCCCCCTGGTACGGCTCCACGGGGACGGGCACCCGCCGGAGCCCGGCCGGCCGCCGTCCCCGCCGCGTGCCGGGCCAGGGGCACCCCGCGGGACGGAGGCGCCGTGACGGGGGTTCCGGACGGAGCGGACCACCGAGCACCCGGGAGGTCCGGGAGGTCCGGAACGCAGTACAACCGGGGTCTGCCGGCTCGAACAGGGGAAGCGGTCTTGCCGACCACGGCGAGAACCATCGTGCACCTCTTCACACCACGGGAACGGGTCACGTCCGACGCCCATCCGCCCGACACCGCCCCGCCGGTGCCGCCTCGGCCCCGCCGGCCCCGACCGGGTCCGGTGCGGCCCACCGAGGCGGCGAGTCGAACAGATGTTCTATCGAACTGCTGTACGAGTTCTAGCACCGACCACCGACGAAGTCGAGACACGTTCGAACACGTGTTTGAACGTGTCTCGGGAGAGGACTACGGTGACAGCGAGTCGAGGTGCCCCCGGCGACACGGGCGCCTCGTGACACGGGACGGAGGCACGGCATGGCGGCCAGACGGCGCACTTCCGGGGGGGCGACCGACGGTCCGGCCAGCGTGCACACCCTTCCGGACGGCCCGGAGGGGGGCGACGGGCTGACCCCCCGCCAGCGCCTCGTCCTGGAGACCATCCGGGACGCCGTCGAACGCCGCGGATACCCGCCCAGCATGCGCGAGATCGGCGAGGCGGTCGGTCTCACCAGCCCGAGCAGCGTCGCCCACCAGTTGGCCAGCCTGGAGCGCAAGGGGTACCTCCGCCGGGACCCGAACCGCCCCCGCGCCATCGAGGTCATCTCACCGGCGGAGCACTCGCCGGGGGGCACGGCCCGGCGCGCGTCCCGGCCCCCGGAGGCCGCCCCCGACACGGAGCCGTACGACGAGACGGACTCCGGCGAGCTCCGACCGGAGCCCTCCTACGTCCCTGTGGTGGGCCGGATCGCAGCCGGCGGCCCCATCCTCGCCGAGCAGCTCGTCGAGGACGTCTTCCCCCTCCCCCGGCAGCTCGTGGGGGACGGGCAGCTCTTCCTGCTCCGGGTCGCCGGGGACTCCATGGTCGACGCCGCCATCAGGGACGGCGACTGGGTGGTGGTCCGCCAGCAGCCCGTCGCCGACAACGGGGACGTCGTCGCCGCGATGATCGACGGTGAGGCGACGGTCAAGACGTTCCGGCGCAGGGACGGTCACGCCTGGCTGCTCCCGGAGAACCCCCTCTACGAGCCGATCCCCGCCGACGACGCCGCCGTGCTCGGCCGGGTCGTCGCCGTGCTGCGCAGGGTCTGACCCGGCAGGGCTGCATGCCGCGGAGTGCCCCGTCAGCAGTGACAGAACGTGATCAGCGTCGGAACTGAGGCGCAGATCACATCTCCGTCATGGAACAAAGCCCCAGATCACAGTACGGACACCACGCCGCTGGATCTCTTGACCGTGACGGTGAGTGACGGCGATCGTGGGTCACCACGGGACAGTCCCCGAGCACAGGCCGCTCCCTGCGCCCCAGCCCCGAAGGAGTCGGGATGTCCGTCAGCCGACGTGTGCGCTCAGCCCTCACCGCCTGGTCCGGATCCGGCAGGCGGCCGATCCTCCTCCTCGTCGCGGTCGTCGTCGCCCTGCTGGCCGGGTCGGCGACCGTCCTCCTGGCCATCAGGGACTCCTCGGACTCCGCTGCCGGGAAGGGCGACGGGAAGGCACCGGCCGACGCCCCGTACCGGAACGCCTCGCTCCCGGTCGCCCAGCGGGTCGAGGACCTCCTGGCCCGGATGACCCTCGACGACAAGGCGGGCCAGATGGCCCAGGTCGAGCGCGGGTACCTGCAGCACAGGCCGGAGGACATCACCACCTACCGGATCGGGTCGATCCTCTCCGGCGGCGGCTCGGCGCCGGCCGAGAACACCCCCGCGGGCTGGGCCGACATGTACGACGGCTTCCAGCGCGCCGCCCTGGACACCCCGCTCGGCATCCCGATCGTCTACGGCGTCGACGCGGTCCACGGGCACAACACCGTGAAGGGCGCGACGATCTTCCCGCACAACATCGGGCTCGGCGCGACCGGTGACGCCGACCTGGTCCGTCGGATCGGCGAGGCGACGGCCGAGGAGGTCGCCGCCACCGGGCTCGACTGGACCTTCGGCCCGTGCGTGTGCGTGCTCCGCGACGACCGCTGGGGCCGGGCCTACGAGTGCTTCGGCGAGACCCCCGAGATCGTCTCCCCGATGACCTCGATCGTCACCGGCCTCCAGGGCGAGAAGCTGGGCGGTACCCCGAACTCGATCCTCGCCACCGCCAAGCACTACCTGGGTGACGGCGGGACGGTCGGGGGCGACGACCAGGGCGACACCAGGCTGTCCGAGGCCGCGCTCCGCGAACTCCACCTGCCGCCCTACGAGGCCGCGGTGAAGGCGGGGGCCGGGTCGGTCATGGTGAGCTTCAGCAGCGTCGAGGGCGACAAGATGCACGGCCACAAGCACCTCATCACCGACGTCCTCAAGGGCGAGCTCGGCTTCACCGGCTTCGTCGTGTCCGACTACGCCGGCATCGACCAGCTCGACGGGGAGAAGGGCTTCACGGCGGACGAGGTCGCGACGGCGATCAACGCCGGCATCGACATGGTCATGATCCCGGAGGACTACCAGGCGTTCGTCGCCCACATCGAGGAGAACGTCTCCTCCGGCCGGATCCCCCTGGCCCGGGTGGACGACGCGGTGCGTCGGATCCTCACCAAGAAGTTCGAGCTGGGGCTGTTCGAGAAGCCGTTCGCCGACCGGTCACTCGCGAACGCGCTCGGCAGCCCCGAGCACAAGGCCCTCGCCCGGGAGGCGGTCGCCAAGTCCGTCGTCCTGCTGAAGAACGACGACGCGCTGCCCCTCGACCGGAAGGACAAGATCTTCGTCGCGGGCAAGAACGCCGACGACATCGGCAACGCCTCGGGCGGCTGGACGATGACCTGGCAGGGCGCCAGCGGGGACATCACCCCGGGCACGACCATCCTCGAGGGCATCCGCGAGGTCGCGGGCAAGGACGCCGAGATCACCTACGACGAGGCGGGCAAGGGCGTCGACAGCTCCTACGACGTCGCCGTCGCCGTCGTCGGGGAGACCCCCTACGCGGAGTTCGAGGGCGATCGTCCCGACGGGCTGAGCCTCGACGACACCGACCTGAAGACGATCGCACGGCTCCGCAAGGCCGGGATCCCGGTCGTGGTCGTCCTCGTGTCCGGCCGGACCATGGACATCGCCTCCGAGCTGGACGGCTGGGCCGGCCTGGTCGCCGCCTGGCTGCCGGGGACGGAGGGCGCCGGGGTCGCCGACGTCCTGTTCGGGGACGCCGACCCCACCGGCAGGCTCCCGGTGACCTGGATGAAGAGCGTCGACCAGCAGCCGATCAACAAGGGCGACGACCAGAAGCCCCTCTTCCCCCTCGGCTTCGGCCTCGACTACGACGACTGATTCCCCGTCGGGGCTCGGCTGCCACGAGGCTCCGCCCCCACCGGCACGTGACCGCCCACCGGTGGCGAATGGGGCTCATCCCGGGTTCATGAGCCCCATTCGCCACCGGTCGTCGTGAGGTGGGTCTCGCGGGCACGACCGGGGTCCGGGAGGGCGTCGTCAGGTGACCTCGGCGGGCACGGCGGGGTCGGCGGCGGTGTGGGGGGCTGCGGCGTCGATGCGGCGCAGGGCGTCGAGCACGGCGCCGCGGTCCGTGGTGGTCCAGTACGACGGGAGCGAGGCCCGCAGGAACCCGGCGTAGCGCGCCGTCGCCAGCCGGGAGTCCAGGACGGCGACCACCCCGCGATCGTCCGCCGTCCTGATCAGTCGCCCGGAGCCCTGCGCGAGCAGGAGCGCGGCGTGGGTCGCCGAGACGGTCATGAACCCGTTGCCGCCCGCCCGGCTCACCGCCGCAGCCCTTGCCGAGGCCAGCGGGTCGTCCGGGCGGGGGAACGGGATCCGGTCGATGACCACGAGCTGGCAGGCCGGTCCCGGCACGTCCACCCCCTGCCACAGCGACAGGGTCCCGAACAGGCAGGTCCCGGCGTCGGCCGCGAACTGGCGGACCAGCGTCGGCGTCATGTCGTCGCCCTGGCAGAGGACCGGCACGTCGAGTCGCTCCCGCATCGCCTCCGCCGCGACCTGCGCGGCCCGGCGGGAGGAGAACAGGCCGAGAGCCCGCCCCCCTGCCGCCTCGACGAGCGTGGCCAGCTCCTCCAGCGTCGCCTCGGTGATCCCGTCCCGGCCCGGAGGCGGGAGGTGCCTGGCCAGGTAGAGGATCCCCTGCCTGCGGTAGTCGAACGGGCTCCCGACGTCGAGGCCCCGCCAGGTGGGGGCGTCCTCACCGAGCAGGCCGACCGCACCCGCCGCGGCGTCGAAGGACCCGCCGAGGGACAGGGTCGCCGAGGTCATTACCACGGTGCGTTCGCCGAACAGCCGGTCCCGCAGCCTCCCGGCCACCCCGAGCGGTGCGACGTGCAGGGCCATCCACTCGGCGCCGTCGACACGGCGGTGCCGTGCCGCCCAGACCACGTCCGGGCCGTTCTCGTCCCCCGCGCCGTCGACCAGCCGCTCCGCGACGTCGAGGATCTCGCCGACGGCGGCGGACGCCAGTTGCCGGGTGCCGTCGGGGGGCCCCGACCCGGGGTCGACCTTGAGCTCCGTCAGCAGCTCCCGCGCCGCGTCCCGCACCGTGGCCACGGCCAGGGCGGGGGCCTCCGGGAGCCCGCGGGGCATCCTGCCCTCCCGCAGCTCGGCGAGGGTGAGCTCCAGCCCGTCGGCGGCCTCGTCCAGCCGGGTGGTGTCGACCCCCGCGACCCGCCGGGCGCGACGCGCCGCCGCAGCCACCGACCCGGCGGTGAGCTCGTCGGAGACCACGGCGGTCACCCGGTCGGCCAGCTCGTGGGCCTCGTCGACGACGAGTACCTCGTGCTCGGGCAGCATGTTCCAGCCCTCGAAGGCGTCGATGGCCACGAAGGAGTGGTTGGTCACGACGATGTCGACCTCGCGCGCCCTGTCCCTTGCCAGCTCGCAGTGGCACTCCTCGGCCATCGGGCACCGCTGCCGGCCGAGGCACTCCCTTGCGCTCACCGACACCTGCCGCCAGGCCCGCTCGCTCACCCCGGGGACGAGCCCGTCCCGGTCCCCGGTGTCGGTCTCCTCCGCCCACGC
>JAAYAH010000117.1 GCA_012719445.1 Actinomycetales bacterium
ATAGCCCGAGCCCTCCGGAGCGGTGATCGCAGCGGTGGTGTCCAGCCACACCGCGGTGGGCTGGTCAGCGATCTTGCTGCCACCCGGCTCGGCAGACGCCTTCGCCGCCCACGCCGGGTTCACATACCCCTTCGCACCCGCGAACGGGTTGTCCACATGCGTACCGCCACCGGACGTCCGGGTCGTGGTCCGGGTCGTGGTCCGCGTGGTGGTGGTGGTCGTCGTCGGCCGCGTCGTCGTGGTCGTGGTCGGCCGCGTCGTCGTGGTCGTCGTGGTGGTCACCGTGCCGCCGCCCGCGAGGGAGTAGGCGTTGGCCGGCTGGAAGGACCCTGCGGTGTTGGCGCACCCGTCGGCCTCACCCGGGAGCTTCACCCAGAGGAAGGCCTCGACGCTGGAGGTGCCCGTGTTCAGCGTCGGCGAGTTGCCGAGCCGCCGGGTCGACGGCAGGTTGTCGTCGCACCAGTCACCGGAGCCGGGGCCGGCGCCGTTACGGCTGGTGTCGATGACCTGACGCAGGTTGGACGGGTTGCCCAGCGCTGCCAGGACCTGCTGGCCGAAGTTGATCTCGTTGCTGGTGGTCTGGAAGTTGGACACGTTGGTGTAGAACCCGTCGGCCTTCGACACCCCGGCGCCGGTGAGCCGCTGAGCGGCGACGGAAGCGGAGTTCCACGCCGAGTGACCGCCGTCCAGGTAGACCTTGGCGGAGGGGTTCGCGGACTTGATCGTCGACACCGCGGCCGAGAGGGCGTTACCGCGGGCGGTGGCCTCGGACGAGGACAGGCAGGTCTGCAGGGCCAGACCGTCAGGCTCGAGGATCACGTAGACGGTGCGGTTGCCCAGGCTCGCGGCGACCGTGGAGACCCAGGAGGCGTAGGCGTTGAGGTCGGATGCCCCGCCTGCGCTCGCACCACCGCAGTCCCGGTTCGGGAGCGCGTACAGCACGACCTGCGGGATCTTGCCGGCGGAGTTGGCGGCGTTCACGTACGCCGCGGTGTCGGCGGCGGCTGCGGAGGCGTTGGTGCCGTTGGTGATCCAGCGCCCCTGCGGCTGCGTCGTGATCCTGTCCCTGATCACAGCGGCCCGCGAGTCGTTCGGGTTCGCGGCGACCCAGCGCGCTCCACCGTTGTCCGGGTCGACGTACAGGTCACCGGTCGGAGAAGTCGTGGTCGTCGTGGTCGTGGTCGGCCGCGTCGTGGTCGTCGTGGTCGTCGTCGGCCGCGTCGTGGTCGTCGTGGTCGTCGGCCGCGTCGTCGTGGTCGTCGGCCGCGTCGTCGTGGTCGTCGTGCTGGTGCTGGTGGGGCCTCCACCGCAGCTCACACCGTTGACGGTGAACGACGTCGGAGTGGGGTTGGCGTCACTCCAGGTGCCGTTGAAGCCGATGTAGGCCGAGTTGCCGTTCGTGAGCGACCCGTTCCATGGCATGTTCGCGGCGGTCACGTTCTGGCCGCTCTGCGACCACGTCGCGGACCAGCCCTGGGAGACCTTCTGGCCGCCGGAGGGGAAGGTGAAGCCCAACGTCCAGCTGCTCCAGGCGTCACCCTTGTTCGTGACCACGATGTTCACGCTCATGCCACCGGGCCACTGGCTCGCCCGGTAGTCCACGGCGCAGGCGACGGCAGCCTGCGAAGGCGCCGCCGCGAGCGCGGCGGCTCCGCTCATGGCGACCGCGGCGATCGCCAGGGTGGCGGTCCGCCGTAGTCGCCCCCGGTCCCGATAGAACCTCATATCCCGTTGCTCCGTTCCGATGGATGACAGCCTCGGTGCGCGGCGCGGCCCGACGATCCGTCGCCTGGGCATGCCGGAGGAGGACGGGGCCGACACGAGGAGCACCCGTCCACCTGACCGGGCGCAGTCGGCGACAGTTCGAGACCACCCGACGAGGCACCGTTGGCCCCACCGCCTGATGCGCCAGACGGCGGTGGGCGGCGCTTCCCGGAGGATGCGCGGCACCTGCTGGGGGAGCGGGTGCCAGCCGCGTCAGGGTGTGACAGCGAGTGACGAAGGTCGTACGTCAACGATCATTTCTCGTGCTTAACCCTCCCGGTGGCTCGGAAGAGACTGGAAGCGCTTCTGATCGTTAGTGAGGGATTTCGTGTCGAGCCTGCATGGTGTAACAGCGGGATGACCTGTGTCAATAGACATCTCACCAAGGGAATAGGACCGCAAGGGAGCCACCGTGCCTCATGGTTCCTGGAAGGGCTTTCACGCCTGAATTAATGACCACACGAAGAATTGCAGTCACTGTAAGTAGTGACGAGGGTCATGCCACCGCGGCACGGAAGACAGGCCGATGCAGGGAGGACAAGGGGCGCCTGTCCCCGGACACCCTGCGACTCCCCCGGACGTGGACACGGGGGTGCTGGCGTCAGCGCCGTACCGGCGGACGCCAGACCACGAGCGCGGTGGACGTCGGGACGAGCCGCTCGGGGCGGTGTCCCGGGGGGTAGGCGACGATGTCGCCGGTCGGCCCTGCGGCGAACACCCGCCGGGCGAGCCGGGCCTGGGCCCGCGCCTCCTCCAGTTCCTCGGTCAGCACGGCGACGCGCTCGCGTAGCGCGGCGACCTCCAGCTCCAGTTCCATGATTCGCTTGACCCCGGCGAGGTTGACACCCTCCTCCTGGGAGAGCCGCTGGACCTCGCGGAGCATGGAGACGTCCCGCGCCGAGTACCGGCGGCCCCGTCCGCTGGTCCGGCCGGGGGAGACCAGCCCGAGCCGGTCGTACTGGCGGAGGGTCTGCGGGTGCATTCCGGCGAGCCGCGCGGCCACCGAGATCACGAAGACCGGGGTGTCCTCGTCGACGCGCAGGCCGAACTCCACCTGCACCCGCCCCGCCGCACCCTCACCGGGTCCGGCCCGTGCCGGACGTCCCGCCCGCCGCGACCTGCTGGCGTCCCCGGCCCTGTCGTCAGCCAACCCCGGCCTCCCTGGTGCCCTGGTCCCTGCCGCCGGCGTCCCGGACCTGGGCCAGCAGCTCGGCCCGCGGGTCGTGGTCGGCCGTCGCGTCGCGGAACGCCTCCAGGGCGGCCCTTGCCGCGCCGTCCACCCGCTGCGGGACGGCGACCTGCAGGGTCACCAGCAGGTCACCGGTCCTGCTCTTGGTCCGGATCCCCCTGCCCTTGGCCCGCAGCACCCGGCCGGACGGCGTCCCCTGCGGGACCCGCATCCGGATCGTGGCGCCGTCGACGGTGGGGACCTCGATCTGGGCCCCGAGGACCGCCTCCGGGAAGGTGACCGGGACGGTGACCCGGACGTCCGCACCGTCCAGCTCGAACACCGGGTGCTTCTCCACGTGCACGGAGACGACGAGATCGCCCGGCTCGCCGCCGGGGCCGCTCTGCCCGCCCTTCCCGCGGAGCCGGACCTTCTGACCGTCGCGAACCCCGGCGGGGACGCGGGCGTTGACCGTCCGTCGTCCCAGCCGGGGGTCGTCGAGCTGCAGGGTGAGCAGGGCACCCTCGACCGCCTGGCGGAAGGTCAGGGTCGTCTCGGCGACGAGGTCCTCGCCCCGGCGCGGCGGGCGCGGGGCCCGGAAGCCCATCCCGCCGGCACCGGGTCCCCCGGCACCGCCCCAGCCCATGCCGCCGAGCAGGTCCTCCAACGACGGCCCGCCGCCCGGAGCTCCCCCGCCCGGCACCCCGCCGGTGGTGGTGAACCGGACGCCGCCCGGCGCCCCGCCGAAGAGGCCGCCGAAGATGTCCTCGAACCCGGCACCGCCGCCGGGTCCCCCGGCGGTGAACCGCGCGCCGCCCCGGGCCATGGCCCGGACGGCGTCGTACTGCTGTCGCTGCTCGGGGTCGGACAGGACGCCGTAGGCCTCGCCGATCTCCTTGAACCGCCGCTCGGCCGCCTGCCCTCCCCCGGCGTCCCCCGAGTTGGTGTCCGGGTGGTACTGCCGGGCGAGCTTGCGATAGACCTTCTTGATGTCGTCCTGCGAGGCGTCCTTCGGCACACCGAGGACGGAGTAGAAGTCCTTCTCGAACCAGTCCTGGCCCGCCACCGACGCCCTCCTCTCTCAGCTCGGGTCGGCAACGGCGACGCGCGCGGCCCGCAGCAACCGGTCACCGCAGCGGTAACCGGGTTGCATCACCTGCACCACCGTGGTGTCCGTCGTGCCCTCCGCGAGCTCGGCCTGGGTGTGCATGAGCGCGTCGTGCACGGTGGGGTCGAAGGTCTCGCCGGCCTCGCCGTACCGGACCAGCCCGAACCGACCGAGGGTCGTCTCGAGCTTGTCGGCGATGGCCGCGAACGGCCCGGACTCGAGGTCACCGTGCTGGCGCGCCAGGTGGAGGTCGTCGAGCACCGGGAGCAGGGACTCCATGACACCGGCGACGGCGAGGTCCCTGGCCAGGCTGCGGTCGCGCTCGACGCGGCGGCGGTAGTTCACGTACTCCGCCTGGAGCCGCTGCAGGTCCCCGACCAGCTCCTGGATCCGGGCCTGTGCCGTGGCCAGCTCGGCTCCGGCCCCGGCGTCCGCGGTGTCACCGCCCTCCCCGTCGGTGCCGGCCGCGGCGTCCTCGCCCCCCTGTCGCGGCTCCGGCTCGCGGACCCGGCCCGTCTCCGGGTCGATCCGCCGCCGGTCCCGGATGACCGGCCCGGAGGACTCCTCCTCCGGGGCGGCCGCGGGGGTGTCGTCGGGCCCCAGCTCGGTCTCCCGCTCGCGCGGGTCGGTAGCTGTGGGTTCCACCATCACTTGTCCTCGTCGACGATCTCGGCGTCCACGACGTCGTCGTCCGAGGCACCGGACGGCGCGCCGCCGGGCGTTCCGGCCGCGTTCGCCTCGGCCTGGGCCTTCGCGTACATGGCCGAGCCCAGTTCCTGACTGACCTTCATCAGGTGCTCGTGCTTGGCCTTGACCTCGCCCAGGTCGGCACCGGCCAGCGCCTTCTTCAGGTCGTCGACGGCCGAGCTGACCTTGCCCTTGGCGTCGTCCGGCACCTTGTCGGCGTTCTCGGACAGGAACTTCTCGGTCGAGTAGAGCAACTGCTCGGCGGAGTTGCGGGTCTCCGCCTCCTCACGCCGGCGGCGGTCCTCGTCGGCGTGCGCCTCGGCCTCACGGACCATGCGGTCGATCTCGTCCTTCGGCAGCGCGCTGCCGCCGGAGATGGTCATCGACTGCTCCTTGCCGGTGCCGCGGTCCTTGGCGGACACGTGCACGATGCCGTTGGCGTCGATGTCGAAGGTGACCTCGATCTGCGGCACGCCACGCGGTGCCGGGGCGATCCCGGTGAGCTCGAAGGTGCCCAGCGGCTTGTTGTCCCTTGCCAGCTCGCGTTCGCCCTGGAAGACCTGGATGAGCACGCTCGGCTGGTTGTCGTCGGCGGTGGTGAAGACCTCGGAGGCCTTCGTCGGGATGGCCGTGTTGCGCGTGATCAGCTTGGTCATGATCCCGCCCTTGGTCTCGATGCCGAGGCTCAGCGGGGTCACGTCGATGAGCAGCACGTCCTTGCGCTCGCCCTTGAGCACCCCGGCCTGCAGGGCGGCGCCGACCGCGACGACCTCGTCCGGGTTGACGCCCTTGTTGGGCTCACGGCCGCCGGTGAGCTCCCGGATGACCTCGGTGACGGCCGGCATCCGGGTGGAACCGCCGACCAGCACGATGTGGTCGATCTCGGAGAGCGAGACCCCGGCGTCCCGGATCACCTGGCGGAACGGTGTCTTGGTGCGCTCCAGCAGGTCGGAGGTCATCTGCTGGAACTGGGCCCTGGTGAGTTTCTCGTCGAGGTGCACCGGGCCGTTCTCGGTCATCGAGAGGTACTGCAGCGAGATGTTCGTCGACGTCGCGCTGGACAGCTCCTTCTTGGCCTGCTCGGCGGCCTCACGGAGCCGCTGCATGGCGATCTTGTCCTTGGCGAGGTCGACCCCGGTGCTCACCTTGACGGTCTGGACCAGGTGGTCGACGATCCGCTGGTCCCAGTCGTCGCCGCCGAGGTGGTTGTCACCGGAGGTGGCCCGGACCTGGATGGTGGAGAAGCCGTCCTCGTCCTTGCCGACCTCGAGCAGGGACACGTCGAAGGTGCCGCCGCCGAGGTCGAAGACCAGGATGAGCTCGTCCTCCTTGCCCTTGTCGAGGCCGTAGGCGAGGGCGGCCGCAGTGGGCTCGTTGATGATCCGCAGCACGTTGAGGCCCGCGATCTCGCCGGCCTCCTTCGTCGCCTGGCGCTGGGCGTCGTTGAAGTAGGCGGGGACGGTGATGACGGCGTCGGTGACCTTCTCGCCGAGGTACTCCTCGGCGTCACGCTTGAGCTTCTGCAGCACCCGGGCGGAGATCTCCTGGGCGGTGTACGCCTTGCCGTCGATCTCGACCTTCCAGTCGGTGCCCATGTGCCGCTTGACCGACCTGATGGTGCGCTCGACGTTCGTCACGGCCTGCCGCTTGGCCACCTCGCCGACGAGCGCCTCGCCCGACTTCGCGAAGGCGACGACGGAGGGGGTCGTCCGCCCACCCTCGGCGTTGGTGATGACCGTGGGCTCGCCTCCCTCGAGGACGGAGACGCAGGAGTTGGTCGTACCGAGGTCGATGCCGACCGCTCGTGCCATGGTCAGAGGTCCCTTCATGCGATCAATCAGGCACTCTGCGCAACTGTCTCGTCACAGCGAGCGTCCTGAACTTGAGTTACCACGACTCAGGTTGGGCCACGACCGCGGTGTTGTCAAATCTCGGCTGACGAAAGTTGAGCCGATCCGGCTCAAGAACAGGCTCCCTATCCTCGCGAGACACCCCCCACCGCGCGGGACACCCCCACTCCCGACAGACACCCCTCACCGCGCGGGACACCCCCCACCCCGCACGAGACACCCCCGCGAGACCCCCCGGCAGACACCCTCCCTCGGGACATGACGGACTGCCGAAAGATCTTGGTGGAAACCATCCCCTATACGGTACGAATCAACCAAGATCTTCACGCGGAGACCGGCAGGGTCACCCCGGCCGCACCCGTCAGGGCAGGAGCCAACACTCAGGGCTTGAACCAGCGCTCAGGGCTTGAACCGGAACGTGGTCCGGGTCGTGGCACACGACGGGATCCAGCCCTGTCCACCGGCCAGCAGCAGGCCACCGTCGGCGTCACCGAGGGGCACCGTCACCTGCCCCGAGCGCTCCGCCGGCAGGTCGTTGCCCCGGGCCCACCTGTTCGACGCGGGGTGGAAGTACTGGGTGGCAGCGAGACCGCCCCAGTCGTCGACTCCTCCGGCAACCAGCACCCTCCCGTCACGCAGCCGCACGGCGCCGGGGTTCGCCCTCGGCTCCGTCAGCGGTCGCGCGCCGGCCTAGGTACCGGTGGGGTAGGCCGGATGCGCGGCGACGGCGGCCGAGGGCAGCGACGGCGCCCCGGTCCCCTCGGCGTTGGTGAGTGCAACGGTGAAGGTCCGGCTCACCCCGGCGGCCTGCGCCGGAGCCGGGACGATCATCCCGGCGAGGATCGTGATCAGGCCGATCGAGCCGGCGCGGGCGAACCCTCGCATGATGTCCTGCACTGTCCTGTCGAGGTCGACGGTCAGGTCCCGCCGAGGTCACCGGTCGAAGCGGCCCTCCTGGCGATCGCGCGCCAACCGCTCGGCGTTGAGTTCGCGCATGGCCCGCTCGACCGTCTCCCGGTCGCTGAGGTCGACCCCCCTCGCCTCCAGTTCGGTCACGATCTGCTTCGCCGGCCCCCAGGTCGACGCGTCGTCGAACGCCTCCTCGAACTCCGGCAGCGACTCGTCCACCGCCTCGACAGCCCTCGCGATCCAGCGCGGCTCGACCCCCCGGCGGGTGAGCGCGAACCGGATCCACGCCCGCAGCGCCCCCGGCAACCGGTGCCGCTGGGCGGCGTCGAGCACGACCTTGCGCGGCACGTAGTAGGTGAGGAACAGCTCCACGGCGGTCGGCCCCCAGGCCAGCGGCCCACCCCCGAGGTACCCGGTGCCGTAGTCGAGGAAGATCTCGGTGAGCGACCTGGTCACCTCGTCATCGATGATCTCCCCCGAGCGGGCGAAGTCGGCGGCGAGCTCCCGGCGCTCGTCCTCCGAGGACGCGGCGAGCTCACCGAATCCCGGAAGGTAGGCCCGGCAGCGGGCCCAGGCGAGAGCCCTGGTGCGGACGAACTCCTCGTCCTCGTTGCGCGGCAGTGTCATGTCGGTCACCCGGAGCACGTCCGCGAGATCGGCGAGCACCTCCACCGCCGGCAGCGCCCGCAGCGGCATCGGGACGGCGTCCGGGTCCTCGGCGCGCAGCCGGGACCACTCCTCGGCCGCACCGGGACGGAGCACGTCGAGGGTCTCCACGAAGGCGCCCGCGACGTCGCTGATCCGGGCCATGAGGGTGTGCGGACTGGGCCCGTCGAACTCGACGAAGAGCACCCGGTCACCGCCCCAGACGTCCTCGGACCGCCAGGCGGCCCCGGGGACCCACTCCCCCCGGACGGACTCGGGGCCGACCTCGGGTTCGCCGTCGTCCCCCGCCACCAGGTCCACCCGATCCGTCCAGGCCGGCGCCGGCTGTGCCGCCGCTGGACCGGTGAGGACTCCGGTCAGCACCTCGCGTTCCTGCTCGTCGCACACCCGCCGCAACGCCTCCAGCGCCGCCCTGCCGTGCGGGGTGGGATGGGCTCGCACCCGGCCCGCGAGCTCGGTGACGAACCGCCGCTCGGCGTCGCGCTCCCGGAGGGTCGCCGTCAGCCACGCCTGGCCCAGCCAGCCGCTCACCCACAGCTCGGCCTGCAGCGGATCGTCGACGGCGACGATCCGACGCGCGTCCCGCAGGGCGATGTCGGAGAGCCGCAACTCCCTCGGCGAACCCGATGACCTCTTGGCGCGACCGCGTCCCGGTGGACGTCCTCGACTCTTCGGGCTCATGACACCAGTCCACCAGAAGCAGGCCGTGGTGTCTGGGGGGTGAAAGGGCCGTTTTCTTCACAGAATGCCGTGAACCGGTGCACGCTGGTCCCGGCTGCCGCAGTACACCCGCGCACCTGCCGTGCCGATACCTCGAACGGGGCCTGTCCCTCACCCCGCGGGCGACCCGGCGGGGCAGCGGACTGCCGAGGGGGCGATACCGATGCGCGATCGACTCAGCCGGACCGGACACCGGCCTCCCGACGGGACGGCCCGCACGCACTCCGGCCCACAGGCGGGACGGCGCCGGATCCGCCCACCCCGTGTCCGGCCCGCGGTCGCCGCCGTGCTGGCGTCGACCCTGCTGGCGTCGACCGCGCTCTCGACGGCCGGATGCCGGGACGGCGACACCGGGGGCGCCGCCCCCCGGACCGAGGAGTCGGTGGTGCTCGCCGCGGCGCGCGTCCCGGCCTTCGCCGCAGGCCGGTCGGCGGCGCACCTGGCCGCCGACCGCCGCTTCACCCTGGTCACGGTCGGCGACGTCCTCGTGCACGCGCCGCTGATGCGGGAGGCCAGGGCGACCGCCGGAGGAGACGGCTACGACTTCGGTCCCATGCTCGCCCGGATCAGGAGGCTGATCTCCTCGGCGGACCTGGCGATCTGCAACCAGGAGACGCCGGTCTCCCCGACCAACACCCGGCTGACCGTGCCGAGGACCCTGAGCTTCAACGCCCCGCACGAGATCGCGACCGCCCTGCGCCGGGCGGGGTTCGACGCCTGCAGCACGGCGTCCAACCACACCTGGGACCGCGGCCTCGGCGGCGTCCGGGCGACCCTCGACGCCCTCGACGACGCGAGACTGGCCCACAGCGGATCGGCTCGCGGGGCGAGGAGCGCCGCGAAACCGCCGATCTATGAGGTCAACGGGGTCCGGGTGGGTCACCTCGCCTACAGCTACTCGATCGTCAACACCGCGGGCCCGAGCACCACGGTGCCGGAGCAGGCCCCCTGGCTGCGGGAGATGCTGTGGCCCGCGCTCGGGGCGAAGGGCGTCCTCACCCAGGCCAGGAGGCTGCGCGAGCGCGGCGCGGAGTTCGTCCTGGTGAGCATCCACTGGGGCAGCGAGTACCAGCAGCGCCCCGACGCCCGGCAGCGGCGACTGGCCCGTGCCCTGCTCTCGTCGCCCGACGTCGACCTCGTCGTCGGGCACCACCCGCACGTCGTCCAGCCGTGCCAGCAGATCAACGGGAAGTACGTCGCCTACAGCCTCGGCAACTTCCTCTCCAACCAGTCGCCGACCCAGAGCAGGGACCTGCCGGTGGCGACCCAGGACGGCGTCGTCCTGCGGTTCACCGTCGAGGAGGTCTCCCGCGGCCGGTTCCGGGTCACCCGGCTGGAGGCGGCACCGACCTGGGTGACGATCCCCGGGCACGTGGTCCGGCGGGCGACGACGCGGCAGTTCGCCGACTCCCGGGCCAGGACCCTGCGCACCCTGCGCTCGCTCGGCCCCGGCACCTGCGACGTCGCCCCGCTCCGGTGAACCGCTCCCGTCGCACCGCGGTCAGGGCACGCCGGGCGACGATGTCGTTCAGCACGGAGACCTGGAAGACGCCGAACAGCTCCGCCCCGGAATCGGGTCCCGCGAACTCCATCTCGGAGAAGTCCGTGGTGATCCCGCGTTCCGGGGCCGTCCGTGTTCCGGGGTTGCCCATGTTCCGGGGTTGCCCATGTTCCGGGGTTGCCCATGTTCCGGGGCCGTCCGCGATCCGGGACACCCGCGGATCAGGTCCGTCCGCTGCGCACGGGCTCCGGCGCTCCTGCGATCACCCGGTCGAGGAGGTCCCGGGAGACCTCGAGGTCCCTGATGGCCCGGTCGATCCGGTCCCGCTCCCGGGTGAGGTCCCGCACGAGCTGCGGACAGGTGGGCACCAGCCGCTCACCGTCCTCCCGCACGCACGGCAGTACCTCGGCGATGGCGGTCGTCGGCAGGCCCGCGGCGAGCAGGCTCCGGATCCTCCGGACGGTGCCGACGTCGTCCGCCGCGTACTCGCGGTAGCCGCTGGGCCTGCGCGCCGGCCGGAGCAGCCCCTGCTCCTCGTAGTAGCGCAGCGACCGCTGGCTGACGCCGCTGCGCCGGGAGAGCTCTCCGATCCGCATCCGACCTCCTCGATCCGTCCCCGCAGATCACCGCGACGGCCCACCACACGACGACCTCCCCGGGACCGCCCCGGAGAACGGCTCCCCCGAGCCACCTCACCGGAGAGACGTCCCCGGGACGACCTCGTCGCTTCCGCGCCCGGCCGACTCGTCCACCGGCGAGCTTGACTCTCACATTGATGTCAGACCCTACGGTCGCATCCGTCGCCCGGCATCGACCGTCCGGGCGACCCTGGGCGAATCCCGGGTGGAACCGGACGAACCGGAGGTGCCCGTGCGCGGGGTGACGATCGATCGACACGGTGGGCCGGAGGTGCTCACCCTCACCGAACTACCGGAACCCGTACCGGCCGCCGGGCAGGTCCTGATCCGGACGGTGGCCAGCAGCATCAACCCGGTGGACTGGAAGACCAGGGCCGGCCTGCTGCCCACCGTGCCCACCCCGATGGTCATGGGATCCGATCTCGCCGGGATCGTGGTCCGCGGCGACGGTCGGTACTTCGCACCCGGCGACCGGGTCATCACGACGTGGTCGCAGCTCACCACGGGTACGGGCACCTGGGTCGGCCTCTTCGCCGTCCCCGCGGACCTGGTGGCCCGCGCTCCGGAGTCGGTCAGCCTGACCGAGGCCGCGACGCTCCCGCTGGCCGGCCTCACCGCCGTCCAGGCGCTGGACCGGCTGGGACTGGTGCGGGGGGAGACCCTGCTGGTGTTGGGGGCGGCCGGTGCCGTCGGAGGGCTCGCCGTCCAGCTCGCCGTCGATGCCGGGATGGCGGTCGACGGCCTGGTCTCCCGCGAGGCCCAGGTGCCGGCCGTACTCGGCCTGGGCGCCCGCTCGGTGACGACCCGAGCGTCCGGACTCCACGGCTACGACGCCGTGCTCGACACGGCGGGGCTCCCGATCCCGGGAGCGGTGCGGAACGGCGGACGGTACGTCACGATCGCGCAGCCCACCGTCCCGGACCAGCTCGCCGGCAGAGGCGTCGACGCGGCCGTGCACTACGTCCGGCAGAGCGGCACCGATCTCACCCGGCTGGTGGCCCTGGTGGACGCCGGGCGGCTGCGGCTGCGGATCGCCGCGCACCACCCGGTCCGGGAGATCGTGGCGGCCAGCCGAGCCATGGAGGCGGGCGGGCTGCTCGGCAAGGTGGTGCTCACCTTCTGATCCGGTCCCGGCCGCGGGCGGGCAGGACGGGCCGCAGCACCCGGGACAGGCTCCGGACCCGGACCCCAGCCCCCGGACCGAGACGGGCACCGGCCGGGTCAGGTGAGCACGAGGTTCCAGGTCCCCGCGGCGATCCCGGCCGCGGTGGCGAGCGCGGCCAGCGCCACACCGACCCGACCCGTGACACGGATCACAGCGGAACGGAATCCCGTTCCGGGCTGATCGCCGTCTGGCATGACGTGAAGCGTGATGTGGTGATGGCCCGAGACGAGGAAGACCTCCTGCGTCACGTGGCGCGCGGGGACAAGGCCGCCTTCGACGAGCTGTATCGAAGAACAGCTCCGTGGTTGGCGATGCGACTGCGCCACCGCTGCGCCGACGAGGAGATCGTCGCGGAGGTGCTGCAGGAGACCTTCCTTGCGGTGTGGCGGGCCGCCGGATCGTTCGTCGGAGTCGCGGCCGGCGGCAGCGCGGTGGGGTGGCTGTGGACGATCGCGGCACGACGCCTCGTGGACGCCTTCCGCCGTCGTGCCCGCCTGGCCCAGCTCCCGCCCGCTGCCGCGCAGTCGTCGACGGCGCCACCGGCGGAGGACGAGGCCCTCGCCGACCTGGTGGACGGCGAGGTGGCCGTGGCCCTGTTCTCCCTCGCCCCGGAACTGCGGACGGTGTTGCAGGCCATGGTGGTGGACGGGTTGTCCGTGCGGGAGACGGCGACGCTGCTGGGGGTGCCGGAAGGAACGGTGAAGACCCGCGCCCGTAGGGCCCGGATCGCGCTACGGGAGGCCCTGTCATGAACGGACGGCGCGCGGCGAACGACCACCCCCGCCACGTGGACCCGGTGACGCTGGCCCGGTACGCGACGGGGGCCGAACCGACGACCACCGGGACGACGGGTGCCGGACCGACGACCACCGGGACGACGACCACCGGGGTACGGCTGGGCGACCCCGCGCTGTGGGGGGTGGAGGCCCACCTCGAGAGGTGCCCGTCGTGCCGGGCCCGGCTGGCCGACCTGGCGGACCCCGCGACGTCGGCTCTCGTCGCGGGGGTGCGGGAACGGCTGGAGCCGGGTCTTGCCACCCCGCCGGCACCCCCCCGGCGCCGGTGGACACCGGAGCTGCGCACCTCGGCCTGGCCGATCGTGGCCTGGACGGCGGTGAGCGTCGGCATGCTGCTGACCGCGATGGCGTTCGAGCTGGCCTACCCCGGGATGCCGTCGCTGGTGCTGCTGATCGCTCCGGTGGCCCCGCTGTCCAGCGTCGCCGCGGCGTGGTCACGGCGCACGGACCCGGCCTACGAGATGGTCGCGGCCACCCCCGGGGCCGGGTTGTGGCTGCTGCTGCGCCGTGCCGTGATCGCGATGGTCGCGCTGATCCCGGTCCTTGCCGTCGTGGGGTGGCAGGTGGGGCTGTCCCCGGCGCGCTGGCTGCTGCCCTGCCTGACCTTCACCACGGCCACGCTGGCCCTGGGCGGCAGGATCGGCGTCGACCGGGCCGCGGCCTGGCTGACCTGTGGTTGGGCGGCGGCGGTCGTGGCACCCGCACTGATCAGCCAGCACAGCAGCGTCCTGTTCCGCCCCGGCAGCCTGCCCTGCTGGGCCGTGGCCGCGCTCGTCTCGGGGGTGCTGATGCTCCTCCGCGCGGACGACCACCTCCGGCTGGCCAGCCATGGCTGATCACTCGGGCGACCGGCGGGCGACCCCGCCGCGACCCCTCGACGACCTCCTCGGACGAGACCCGGCCTCCTCGGACCGGACACCGAACAGCGGGAAGGACCAACGACAGATGGTGCGAGTGGTGAACGCCGGGGAGATCGCCCCCAGCCGCAGTGCGTGGGCGGTGGCGGCGGAGAGGATCCGGGTACGAGCCGGTCGTCACCTGGCGGTGGACGGGCTGGACCTGACCCTGGACAACGGGGTCCACGGCCTGCTGGGTCCCAACGGCGCCGGCAAGACGACGTTGATGCGCGCCCTGGCCACGGTGATCCGCCCGGTCGGCGGGCGGCTCGAGCTGCTGGGTCAGCCGGCGAGCCACGGCGGCGACCTGCGCCGGGTGCGCCGCGACCTCGGGTACCTGCCGCAGCAGTTCGGCTGCTACCCCCGGTTCACGCTGCGGGAGTTCGTGGAGTACATGGCCTGGCTGAAACAGATGCCCAAGGCGGAGATCCCGGGGGCGGTCCAGCGGGCGGTGGACCGCGTCGACCTGACCGAGCACGCGGACCGGAAGCTCAAGACGTTCTCCGGGGGGATGCTGCGCCGGGCCGGGATCGCCCAGGCGATCGTGAACGACCCCCGACTGCTCCTGCTGGACGAGCCGACCGTCGGCCTCGACGTCGAACAACGGGTGACGTTCCGGGCCCTGCTGCGCGAGCTCGGCACCGACAGCTGCGTCGTGGTCTCCACCCACCTGGTCGAGGACGTGGTGGCCGCCTGCACCAACGTGGTGCTCATCGACCACGGTCACCTGGTCTGGCAGGGCACGCCCGAGCAGCTCGCCGACGAGGAGACACCCGACGGGATCGGTGACAGCCCCGCCGAACGCGGCTACTCCGCGCTGCTCCGCGAGCGCCGCGGTCAGGCGGTGACCCGATGACCCGGATCTGGTGGATCGAGTCGCGACGCTCGACGGCGGCCCGCCTCGGCCCGGCGCTCCTGGCCATGAACGTGCTGATGCTGCTCACCCTGCCCGCCGCAGCCGGCCGGACCGGCCGCTGGATGGCACTCACCATGCATCAGCGCATGTCCCTCGGCATGCTGCTGCCCCTCGCCGTGGCCGGCGGAGCCTGGCAGCTGCGTCGCGACCGGCGCCACCGGGTCGAGGAACTCCTCTCGAGCACCCCCCGCCCCCGCTGGCAGCGCCTCGCGCCGACGGCTGTCGCCATGGCCACCTGGGCTGGCGTCGCGTACCTGGTCGTGTTCGGTGCCTTCGCGGCGTGGGGCCTGCGCACCGCCAGCTACTACCCGACGGACACCGTGGTGATCATCGCCGTCGGGGTGGTGTCGCTGGTCGCGGCCACCTGGGTCGGCATGGCGATCGGCCGGGCCTTGCCCTACCTCGTCACCGCACCGATCCTGGCCGTCGTCCTGATCACCGGACTCGGCGTGATGTCCGTCCTCGTGACGCCCGACGGGGACGAGCACACCACCTTCCCGCGGTTCCTCTTCCTCTCCCCGACACCCTCGAACGTCCCTGGCGACGCCGTCACCATCGCCGGCCGGGTCGACACGGCCCAGGCCGTGTGGTGGGTCTGCCTCGCGGCCACGGCGTTCGCGCTGCTGTCCGTGGTCACCCGCCGCGGCGCGGCGCTGGCTGTGGCACCGCTGCTGCTGGGCAGCGCGGTGGCGATCCCGATGCTGCCCGCCGGGCGCGACGGCGGGGAGTACCGGCTCGACCGGACGGCCATGGAGCAGGTGTGCACCGAGGACACCCCCCGGGTGTGCCTGCAGAGAGTGCACGCCTACCTGCTCCCCGAGATGAGCGACTGGGCGCGCCATGCGCTCGGGCTCCTGGCTCCACTGCCCGACCCACCCACCACGGCCGTGGAGTGGCGTTACCTAGGCCCGGACACGAACGACGTCCAGCCGCCCGACACGATGCTGTTCCACCTCGAACTCGCCCCGTACGAGCGACCGACGCAATCCGAAGGGGCGCTGTGGGAGGCGCTCGACGGCGCCGCCGCGTCGAACGGCACCTGCACCGTCTTCCACCAGCACGACACCGTCGCCCGTCGGCTCGCCGCCGCGCTGCTCATCGGCACACTTCCGCCGACCGACGACGGGCTCGACGAGCAGGAGGCCTCGCTCTTCCACGAGACCTACCGCCGTCTCAGCGTCCTGCCCCACGCCGAGCGGATCCGGCGGGTCGCCGCGCTGCGCCACGCCGTCCTGACCTGTCAGGGCGACCTGTACCAGGTCCTCACCGAGGGGGTCTCGTGAGGTGGCTGTGGCTGTACCTGCGCTGCCGGAACGTCCTGCCCGCGGTCACGGTCACCGTCACCGCGATCGTCACGACCTGGGCGATGTGGGTCACCTTCTCCGACACGCAGGTCATCCACCCCGCGCTGACGGCGCTGACGGTTGCGCTCGCCGTCATCCCGATCAGCGCCACCCTCACCGGGCCGACCGACGCGGTGGAGCGCACCGCCGCGGTGTCCTGGCCGCTCCGGCGCACGGCGCACCTGCTGGCCTGGGCCGGAGTGGTCATCGGGCTGGCCCTGTCCACCCGGTTCACCCTGGACTGGTTCGTCTCGGCCCGGTACACCCCACCCGAGCTGGTCCTGCGCGACACCGCCGGCCTGCTGGGGCTCACCGTCCTCGGCGCCGCGGTCCTCGGTGCCCAGCGCGCCTGGATCGCCCCGCTCACCTGGAGCCTGGTGTCGGTCGTGCTCGCGGTGACCCCGACGCCGGGCAGGCCTCGGCCCTCGTACCAGCAGGTCGTCATGTGGACCACGAGTTCCGCCCGGCCTGCCGTCGTCACGGCGGTCACGCTCGCCGCCGTCGGCCTGGCCGTGCACGCCCTCCGGGGTCCTCGCGCCGACCAGTCCCTCCACCCCTGACCGCCCCGACGGCTGTGATCGCGCTCCCGGTGCCCGGCCCGGATGCTCGTCCGACGGTCAGGTCAGGTGAGCACGAGGTTCCAGGTCCCCGCGGCGATCCCTGCCGCGGTGGCGAGCGCGGCCAGCGCCACGCCGCCGAGCGCGACCACGGCGTCGGCTGGCCCGAACCGGCTGGGCCGGGCCCAGGTGCGCCGCGCGGCGACCCCGAACCCGCGTGCCTCCATCGCGGTCGCCAGCACGGTCGCCCGGCGCACCGCCAGCACCAGCAGGGCGAACACCTGCCCGGCGAGGGTCCTCAGCCGCCCGCCGAGGCCGCCGTCACCGACCCCGCGTGCCCTGCGGGCCATGGTCAGCGCCCGCCACTCCTCGGCGAGGACCCCGAACAGGCGCATCGCGGCCAGCGCGGCGAGCACGAACCGGTGCGGCAGGCGCAGGTTCTGGGCGAGGGCGTCGGCGAGGTCGGTCGGGTCGGTCGTCGCCAGCAGGACGACGCCGGGGAGCCCGATCGCGAGGACCCGCAACGTGATCGCCGCACCGGCCAGGAGCGACCCCTCGGTGACGGTCATCGGGCCCAGCCCGGCCAGCACCGCCCCGGAGTCCACCGCCCACATGGCCGTGGTGATCCCGGCGGGCACGGCACCGACGATCACGATCCAGCCCCGGCGCAGCAGGGCCCACGGACCGAGCCCGCACCAGGGCAGCGCGACGGCCTCCAGGGCGAGGGCGACCCCCGCCGTGACCACGTCAACGGTGAGCACCAGCGCCGCCGAGACCGCGACCGCCACCGCGAGCTTGGCCACCGGGTTGGCCCTGGCCAGCGGGGCGCCGAGGTTCGCAGCTGCCGGTCCGCCCAGCACGTCCGGGACGGTCATCGGGCCTCCCCCGCCGGGATCCGTGAGCCGTCCACGGGCTGTCCCGCAGCCGCGGCCCGGTCCGGGCGCCGGGGCGTCGCCGACGGCGCGGCGTCGCCGTGCGGGGGTCGGGGGTCGCCGGGAGCACCGGCGCCCGGCACGGGACGGCCGTCGCGCAGCCGGAGCACCGTCGCACCGCCGTGCGCGACCAGTTCCTCGACCAGCGGCTCGTCGTGGGTGACCACCACGACGGCGACGCCGCTGCGCACGGTGCCCAGCAGCAGTCGCACCAGCTCCGCCCAGGTCCTGGCGTCCTGCCCGAAGGTCGGTTCGTCGAGGACGAGCACCCGGGGACGGGTGGCGAGCGCGGTGGCCACCGACAGCCGGCGCTGCTCCCCGCCGGAGAGGGTGAACGGGTTGGCCCGGGCGAGGTGGGCGAGCCCCAACCGCTCCAGCAGGTCATCGACCCGGGCGGTCACCTCGGCCGGGTCGAGCCCGAGCCGGCGCGGACCGACGGCGAGCTCGTCCGCGACGGTCGTCGCGACGAACTGGTGCTGCGGGTCCTGGAAGACCGTGCCGATCCGCCGGACCAGCTCGCGCGGCCGCCACCGCCGGGGGTGCGGCCCCGCGTCGTGGCCGTCGACGACGGCGAGCCCCGGCTCCGCGCGGACCTCGCCGGCCACCGGCGCGACCAGCCCGGCGAGGGCGAGCGCCAGGGTCGACTTGCCCGCGCCGTTCGGGCCGACGACGCACAGGACGGTACCGGGTGACAGGTCCAGGGAGACGTCCCTGACCGCGGGCCGTACCGACTCGGCCTCCCGTCGGGAGCGCCGGGAACGCCGCACCCACGGCTCGGGGGACGCCGCGAGCGCGCGAGCGGCCAGCAGCGGGCCGTTCTCCGGGTCGCTGCCCACGTCGGCCGGCCGGTCCGGCTCGGCTCGACTGCCGGCCTCAGGCCTGCCCACATCAGGGCGGCCCACGTCGGCGCGACGGTCGTCGTCGGCGCGACGGTCGGGCCGGAACGGGACGCCGGGGACCCAGATCCCGGCCTCGGCGAGCCGGGTGCCGTGCCCGGCGAACACCTCGCGCGGCGACCCGTCCGCGACGGCGCCGCCCCCCGGTTCCAGCACCACCACCCGGTCGACCACCGGCAGCCACTGGCCGACCCGGTGCTCGACGAGCACGCAGGTCGCCCCGGTGCTGTCGAGGATCTCGCCGACCCGCTCGCGCAGCAGAGCCGCGCCGTCCGGGTCGAGCATCGCGGTCGGTTCGTCGAGCAGCAGCAGCCCGGGTCGCAGCGCGAGCACCCCGGCCAGGGCGAGCCGCTGGCGTTCCCCGCCCGACAGCCGGGACGTCGGGTGGTCGACGCCGTACGGGAAGCGCACCCAGCGCAGGGCGACCTCGACCCGCCGCCAGATCTCCTCGCGGTCCACCGCGTGGTTTTCCAGGCCGAAGGCCACGTCGTCGCCGCACCGGGCGAGGATCGTCTGGGTCAGCGGGTCCTGGAGCAGCAGCCCGGTGCGGGCGTGCCCCTCGCGGACGCCGTCCGCCCTTGCCCGCCGCACGGGCACCCCGTCGAGCAGCAGGGCGCCCTCCTCCTCACCGGTCCCGTCGACGGATCCCCGCCCGGACCCGTCCGGGCCGGTCCCGGGGTCGAGCAGCCCGGCCAGCCCGGCCAGCACGGTGGACTTGCCGGCGCCGCTGGCGCCGAGCAGCAGCACCCGCTGACCGGGCTCGAGGTCGAGGTCGAGGCCCCGCACCGCCCAGGCCCGGCGGGCGGCGTACCGCCAGCCCCAGCCCCGGGCGCGTACGGCGATCACGACGAGCCTCAGACCCGCTCGGTCACCCGGCCGGAGGGCAGCGGCGCGAGGGCGCCGGACCGGGCCATCGCCCGGGTGAGGGCCCACGAGCCCAGCCCGGCGATGACGACTCCCGACACCACCGCGAGCCCGACGTAGGCCAGCTTGTAGCCCGCTGAGAAGGTCGGGTAGTAGAGCAGGCTGTCGAGGACGCCGACGGTCACCCCGGCGCCCGCCCCGGCGAGCAGGGCGGTGGGCCAGCCGAAGGCGCGGTACAGCAGCAGCGCGAACACCACCTCGGCGCCGAGCCCCTCCAGCAGCCCGTACCACACGGTGGCGAAGCCCCACTGGTTCCCGATGAGGGCGCTCAGCGTCGCCGCGACCAGCTCGGTGTACACGGCCGCCCCCGGCTTCCGGATCACCAGCCCGCCGAGGACGCCGGGCAGCAGCCACACCCCGACGAGGATCGCCGAGGCGGGCGGGAAGAAGGCGAGCGCGCCGGAGATCGGTTCCCAGGCGAAGGCGTTCCAGACCGCGAACACCAGGCCGCCGGCGACGCCGAGCACGCTGGCCACGACGATGTCGACGACCCGCCAGGGGGCCCGGGTGACCATGACCGACGCGACGACCGTGGTGACGAAGAAGACGAGCAGCGCCGCGGGCAGGGTGAGGTCGGACAGCGGGCTGCCGAACAGGCCGATCGACTCCGGCAGCCCGACGGCGTAGACGACCACCCCGGCGAGCGCGGCGACGGCCGCGACGAGGGACAGCGTCCGGGGCGGCAGGGCGGGGGCGTTCCCGTCGCCGCCGGGGCCGCTCCCGGCACCGCCGGAGTCGCGCCCTCCGCCGAGGGTGCCGTCACGGCTCGTACTGTCGTTGGTGAAGCTCACGGTGTCCTCCCAACCGTTGTCAGGAGGGGAACCGTCCCGCCGCCCGCGACCCACCCGACCCGTCCACCGCCTCACTGCGGTGCCGGATGCGTGCGGGGCCGGCCGTGACGGCTGAGAACCCGACTCCCTTCGCCGGCATGACCCGGATCAGGTTCGAGGGTCTGCGGAGTACCGCACTCTCAGCGCTGTTCGCGCTCCCCTGTCGCAGAGCGGACGGTACACGGCCCGACCCGTGGTCGCACCCTCCGGGTCGCGCTCCCCCGTCGCCGACCCGTCCCCGGCCCGTCGCCGGGCTCGGGAGGAGGCGCCGTCCGCGGCATGACACCCTGGCCCGGTGGTGTGGCGTCGGTCCCAGCGAGCAGACGGCAGCCGACCGTCGACGACGACCCGGCTGCTCGCTGTCCTCGTCGCCGTGAGCCTGCTGGCCCTGAGCGCCCCGGTCGTCGTCCCGGTCGTCGGCTGGTTCCTCGACGTGCTCGCCTGGGTGGTGGACCTGCTGTAGCGGCGGGGGCGCCGTCGAGGGCACGACCGCTCTCGGCGATCAGCCCTGTGATCCAGGTCTCGGTGCCGGTTCACCCGATCGCCGGTACGTCCCGGATCATGCCCGTACTCTCGGCTCGTTTCCGTCGCTCGGGGTTCACCTCTCGGAGATCATGCGATGTGCCGTTCCGCCGTACGGTCGCTGGCCCGCGGTCTCGTGACCGCCTGCACGGCAGCCCTGCTGCTGGCCGCCCCGGTCCCCGCCGCCACCGCCGCACCCACCTGTGACGGCACGACGACCGCGGGGAGCGACGTCAACGGTGACGGCTACGGCGACGTCGTCGTCGCCGACCCGGACGCGACCGTCGGGGGCAGGGCGAAGGCCGGGGTCGTGCACGTCCGGTACGGGTCGGAGCGCGGCGAGGGCGTCGGCGGCGGCTCCATGATGCTCAGGCAGGGGAGCACGGGCGTCGGGCAGGTCGCGGAGACGAACGACCGCTTCGGCTCGGTGCTGGCCACCGGATTCGTCGACGGCGACGCCTGCCTGGACCTGATCATCGGCGTCCCCGGGGAGAACCTCACCGGGGTCAACGCCACGTCGCAGGCCGACGCGGGGCTGGTGCACGTGGTGTTCGGCGCGGTGGGCGGACCGGGGCAGGGAGCCAGAGGGCTCCCCCTGTGGATCGGCGGGAGCGGGATCGCGGGAAACCCGACGGCGGGAGACCGGTTCGGAGCCGCCCTGGCCATCCAGGACCGGGACGACGACCCCGTCCACGACGCCGTGATCGCCGTGGGCGCGCCCGGCCGGACGGTGGGAAGCGCCTCCGGCGCCGGGGCGGTCGCCCTGGTCAACGTCGACGCCACCGGCTCGCCGGTGAACTCCCGCACCATCACCCAGGCGAGTCCGGGGATGGACGGTGCGGCGGAGGCCGGTGACGCCATGGGATCGGCTCTCGCCTGGGCCCTGACGGACAGCACCTGCCAGAACGGCACGTGCTGGGACCTCGCCATCGGCATCCCCGGGGAGAACTCGGCAGCCGGGGCCGTGCAGACCGTCAGCAACGCGGGTGCGGGGACGACCACGTACACCGACAGGGTCTGGACCCAGAACACCGCGGGGGTCGCCGGGGCCGCCGAGGCGGGCGATCGGTTCGGCGCCGCGCTCTCCTTCGCCATGCGCAGCCAGACGGGGTACCGGTACCTGGCCGTCGGCGTGCCGGGAGAGGACGTCGGCAGCGCGAGGAACGGAGGAGCCGCGCACCTCTTCGCCTACGGTGGAGCGCTCACCGCCGCCAACGACTCGATCATCTGCCAGGACACCCCGGGAGTCGACGGCGCGGCGGAGACCGGGGACCTGTTCGGCAGTTCCGTGCTGGTGACCGACTACTGGGACTCCGTCTTCCGGATCGGGCTCGTCGTGGGCGCGCCGTACGAGGACCTCGGCTCGGCCAAGGACGCGGGAGCCGTCACCGCCTTCGAGCTCAGCGAGTACGGCATCATCCGCGACTACGGCGTGCACCAGGGCACCACCGGTATCCCCGGCGCCGTCCAGGCCGGTGAGCACTTCGGCGCGGTCCTCCGCAACGGCGGCGGGATCGGCGACACCCTGCTCGTCGGAGTCCCCGACGACGTGGGCTGTCCGAGGGGTCTGGTGCTCTCCGTGCCCTGGTCCCTGATCACCGGTTTCTACGCCCTCAGTGCGACCGCGTGGACGGCGTCCACCGGCACCCGGTTCGGTGCGGCCATCGCCTGACCGTCCGGCGCCCCTGGTCGGGAGCCGGACCGTCACCGTTGGTCGGGAGCCGGACCGTCACCGTTGGTCGGGAGCCGGACCGTCACCGTAGGTTGGGAGCCTGGCCGCCGGGGTGGGCGGACGGCCGGGCTCCCGGCAGGTGGTCCCGAGCGGGACAGGTCGACGACTCGGAGGTAGGCATGGGCTCCCTCGCATGGAAGATCCTCGGCGCGGGTTCCACCGTCGCGGCCGGAGCACTCGCCGACCGCGCCCTCCACGCCGTCTGGCGCTCCGCCACCGGGCACGAGCCCCCGGTGTCCCCTGAGGATCCGGACACCGACTGGGTGGAGGCCCTGGCCTGGGCTGCGCTCTCCGGTGCCGTGATCGGGGTCGCCCGGCTGCTCGCCACCCGCAGGGCCGCCGCCTACTACCGGGAGTCCTCGGGCTCCCTGCCCAAGGCCCTGCGCCGCGGCTGACCGCCGTCCCCGCCTGCAGCAGCGGGTCCCGCTCCCACGTCCCAGGCGCACGTCCCGCACGGCCCGCGCGTCCACGCACGTCCCGCGCGTCCACGCCCACTGGTGGCAAAGCGGGCCTAAAACCGGGAAATGACCCCGATTCGCCACCAGTGGACGGTCGACCGACGGGCCGCGCGAGACACACGCAAGCCCACGAGGGACGCGCGACCCGC
>JAAYAH010000118.1 GCA_012719445.1 Actinomycetales bacterium
ATGTCGGCGTCCGAGCTGCGCCGTGACCGCCCGGTACGCGGCGGGGCGGGATCGGCGACGGGACGGGGACGCTGCGGCCGCTGACCGGTCTCCGCCGAGCGGGCCCGCGCCGAGCGCACCGGGGCCGGCCCGGGCCGGGAGTCCGTGCTGCGCCGCCGCAGGGCGTCGATGGCGTCGTCCACCGGATCGCGCGAGGCCTCCGCCTCCTCGTCGGGCGGCAACGGTCGGCCCCGGCGCCCGCGGCGCTGGCGGAGGTCCTCCAGCAGGTCGACGGTCGAGGCGACGACGGCGGACTCGGAGATGGGCAACAGCGGGGCCGCACCGGTCTCCAGTTCGTGCGGGCGGTCGCGGACCGGGGTCAGCCTGCGCGGGGCACCCGGCCCCGGCTCCTCCGGCTCGCCGTCGATCAGCCAGCGCGCCTCGTCGTCGAGGGGGACGGTGTGCCGGACGTGCGGGTCGTAGGACCACCTGGCCCTGCGCTCCCTCGACCCGGTCCGGAAGGAGACCTGTACCGTCCACGAGCCGTCGTCCGTGCGCCAGGCGTCCCACTCGACGCTCGACCCGACGGCCTCCCGGTGGGACAGCCGCTGGGCGACGATGTCGTCGAGGGTGGGCGCGGCGAGGGCGCCGGCGCTGCGGCGCACCCGGACCTTGCGGGCCTGCTGCGCGACGTACTCCCGCTCGGCGAGGACGGGGCCCTCGTAGCGGCGGATGTGGTCGAGGGGGACGCCGGCCGTCTCGGCGATCTGCTCGGCGGTCTGGCCGGCCCGGATCCGGGCCTGGATCTCCCGGGGACGCATGCGGCCCTCGTCGGTGCGGGGGGCTGCGGGAGGGGTGCGGGGACGTTCGGAGCGGATGACGGTCCGGAGCGGCTCGTCGAGAGGCACGCGGTACGTCGTCCCGTCGGCGCCGACGAGCACCAAGTGCTCGCCGTCGTCGTGGACGCCGACGAGCGTGAGGTCCTGCATCGCTCTCCAACCTCTCGCATGCGTCTGGAACGAGGGTGCCACCCCGCACCGGGGATAAGAAGCATGTCGCCGGGCGTGGCGCGGATCGTCCCGCGACATGGTGGTCCGGGCCGTCTGGTCACGGCTTCGGAGGAGTACCCTGCCCGGTCGCACCGGAGGGGACGTGACGACGGTACCGGCGCCGGTCCCGCATGGCCGACCGCCGCAGAGATTGCGACCATCGTCTCGTGACCGACACCGCCGTTGATCGTCGCCCCCTCGACCTCGCCCCGTACCACGCCGTGCTGCTGCTGTCGTTCGGTGGACCGGAGGGGCCGGAGGACGTCCTGCCGTACCTGGAGAACGTCACCAGGGGGCGCGGCATCCCGCAGGCCCGGCTCGCCGAGGTCGCGACGCACTACCTGGCCTTCGGCGGCAGGAGCCCGATCAACGACCAGAACCGGGCCCTGCTGGCCGCGCTGGGCCGGGAGCTGGCGGAGCGGGGGAGCGACGTCCCGGTGCTGTGGGGCAACCGGAACTGGGCTCCGTTCCTCGTCGACACCCTCCGGGAGGCGCACGAGGCCGGGGCGCGCCGGGTGCTCACCGTGGTCACCAGCGCCTACTCCAGCTACTCCGGGTGCCGGCAGTACCGGGAGGACATCGCCGCCGCCCTGGCCACCCTGGCCGCGGAGGGACGGAGGCTGACGGTCGACAAGGTGCGCAACTACGCCGACCACCCCGGGTTCGTCGAGCCCGTGGCCGACGCGGTGCGCCGCGAGGCCGAACTGCTCCCCGAGGGCGCGCGCCTGGTCTTCGTGACCCACTCGGTGCCGGTGGCCATGAACGACACCTCCGGTCCCGAGGGCGGGGCCTACCTGGCCCAGCACCGGGCCGTGAGCCGGTGGGTCGCGGAACGGGTCGGGCGGTCGTCCGGCCGGACGCCGGAGTGGGACCTCGTGTTCTGCTCCCGCTCGGGCCCGCCCGGTCAGCCGTGGCTGGAGCCCGACGTCAACGACCACCTCGCCGCGCTCGCCGCGGCAGGGGTGAGCCACGTCGTCCTCGTCCCGATCGGCTTCGTGTCCGACCACATGGAGGTGGTCCACGACCTCGACGTCGAGGCGATGGCGACGGCGGCCTCCCTCGGGGTGACGGCCCGTCGGACGGCCACCGTGGGCACGCACCCCCGCTTCGTCTCCGCCCTCGCGGACCTGCTGGCCGAGCGCGCCGCGACCGAGCGGGGCGAGAGCCCGGACCGCCCCGCGGTGGGCGGGCTCCCTCCCCTGGCCGACCGCTGCCCCCGGGACTGCTGCCGTAACCTGCGGGGCGATCGCCCGGCGGCCTGCGGTGAGGACCGGGCGGGAGCCGGGGCCGAGGACGTGACGACGGGCGTGACACCCGCCCCGGCGGAGAGCACGCCGCCGCGGAGCGCGCCGGTGGGGAGGACGCTGTGAGGTTCCTGGGGAACGGGCCGGTGGCCTGCGGGTCGGGGTCGGGCACTGCGGCGGGGGTGCCCGTCGCGACGCTGCTCGCACTCGCCGAGCGGGTGGCCCGCAGGGCGGGTAACCTGATCCGCAGCCGGGGCACGGCGACGGTGCACGTCGCGGACACCAAGACCAGTCCGACGGACGTGGTGACGGAGATGGACCGGGCCGTCGAGGCCCTCATCCGGTCGGAGATCGGCGAGGAGCGGCCCGAGGACGGCCTCCTCGGCGAGGAGTCGGGGTTCGTCCCGGGGGACAGCGGGCTGACCTGGGTGATCGATCCCATCGACGGGACGGTCAACTACCTGTACGGCCTCCCGTACCACGCCGTCAACGTCGCGGTCGTCGAGGGGAACCCGCCGACGCCCGGCGAGTGGGCTCCCCTCGCCGGGTGCGTGCACAACCCGGTGACCGGGCAGACCTGGACGGCGGGGGTCGGCGCCGGTGCCCGGCTGGACGGCGCCCGGCTCCGGATGGCCGCTCCGCCCGCGCTGAGCATGGCGCTCGTCGGGACCGGGTTCGGGTACACCACCGACAGGCGGCGCAGCCAGGCGGAGACGCTGCGGTCGCTGCTGCCCGAGGTGCGGGACATCCGGCGGTTCGGCGCGGCCTCCCTCGACCTGTGCAAGGTGGCCTCCGGGCAGCTCGACGCCTTCTACGAACGTGGGCTCAACCCGTGGGACATGGCGGCGGCCGCCCTGGTGGTGGCCGAGGCCGGTGGGGAGGTGTCCGGGATCGACGGCCAACCTCCGCACGAGCACATGCTCGTGGCAGCGGCTCCGGGGCTGCGCGTCGATCTGGTGGAACGGCTGGAGGCCCTGAACGCCGGTCGCGGGTGACCCTGCGTGATCGTAGGGGACGGAGCGGGGTCGGTCGGGGGGACGCCGAGCCGCCGGGACCGGGGCCGGCCACCGATGATCAACGCAGGGTGATCGGCTCGGAGTGACGCGCAGCACAGTGCTCCCGGCCACGGGCACCGTGCGGGGCGATTGCCGACCCTGTGTTGTAGATCCCTAACCACCTGTGAGAACGTGCAGGTAGAATGCCTGTGGATAACCTCGCGAAGCCTCAGTTAGACCAACTCGTCGCGGTGGTGCACAATCCCTGCGCCGGGAGGGCACAAAACCTCGCCGAGACGCGTTACCGCACTGCCGCACCGACCCACCGGGCTGCCGTCCCGAACGGCCGGTCCGGACGATGACCAGACCGAAGAGACCCCGGAGCGTGACTCCACATGGCGACCGACTACGACGCGCCACGTAAGACCGACGACGAACTTGGCGAGGACTCCATCGAGGAGCTCAAGGCCAGGCGGGTCGACAAGGTCTCCGGCGCCGTCGACGAGGACGAGACCGAGGCGGCCGAAGGCTTCGAGCTGCCGGGTGCCGACCTCTCCAACGAAGAACTCTCGGTGCGGGTCCTGCCCCGCCAGGCCGACGAGTTCACCTGCTCGCGATGCTTCCTCGTGCACCACCGCAGCCAGCTGGCCAAGGAGGACGGCGGGCTCCCGGTGTGCAAGGAATGCGCGGCCTAGGCGATCGGCCCGAGGGCCCGGACCAGTTCGGCAGGTCGCCTGCTCGACACGAGCCAGTACGGCGTCGGGTCCTCGGGATCGCGCACCTCGACCCGGATCCCCCCGGGTACCCATCCGCGGAGGCAGAGGAACGCCCGTGTGTCCAGTCCGGGACCGCGGGCGTTCCTCATGCCCGCGGGATCGAGGGCCTCGGCCCGGCCGAGCAGCCGGACCGGGATCCGTGCCCTGCCCACCTGGAACACCCCGTCGGCGACCCGGATCGCCGGGGAGGTCGCCAGCAGCCCCCAGGCGCTGAGCGCCGCGGTGAGGACCCCGGTGACCAGCGCCGTCGTCGCACCGACGGGGACGACGGCGACGGTGACGGAGGCGGCGAGGCCTGCGGCGAGCAGCCAGGTCCACCACGCCGGCGTGAGCCGTTCGTGGTGGACGGGCGGGTCCTGCCCTGCCGACGGCCGGTCGCCCGGCGGGTTGGACATGGACGAAGCGTGCCACGCCTGGCGGGGGCACCGCCTGTCGGCGGCTACCCTGTCCCCTCGTGAACCCAGAGCCGGCTCCCGTGCCCGACGGCGTCGAGGTGCTGCTGCTGCGGACGGACCCCGACCTGCCGCCCCCGGCCTACGCGCATCCGGGGGACGCGGGCGCCGACCTGGTCACCCGGGTCGACGTCACCCTCGGGCCGGGGGAGCGCCACACGGTGCCCACCGGGGTGGCCGTGGCTCTTCCCGACGGCTTGGCGGCCTTCGTCCACCCGCGGTCCGGGCTCGCCGCCCGGCACGGGGTGACCATCGTCAACGCGCCGGGGACGGTGGACGCGGGTTACCGCGGGGAGATCTGCGTTACCTTGATCAACACGGACCGGCACCAGCCCGTCGTGCTGCGGCGGGGGGACCGGATCGCGCAACTGGTCGTCCAGCGGGTCGAGCGCGCTCGTTTCGTCGAGGTCGAGCGCCTGCCCGGCTCCGTGAGAGGCGATGGGGGGTTCGGGTCGACAGGGGGATTCGGCGCCGGTGATGGGGGAAGGACCTTCCCCGGAGCCCGCCCGGAAACGCCCGCGGAGGTCGCGGGGCAGGAGGAGGCACGGTGAGTCTGTTCCGTAAGCGCCGCCCCGCCGGAGAGAGCGGCGACCAGGCCGAGACGTCGGAGTGGCTGATGGCCGCGACCGGCAACATCCCCGCCGTTCCCGCGGAACCGGAGCAGGCCCCTGAGCCCGAGCCGCAGGACGACGACCGCCCCGACCGCCCGAACGGGCCGTGGGATGTCAGCGAGGTCCCCGACCCCGGCGACTACCTCGACCTCGGGGCGATCCGGCTGCGGCCGCGGCCGGGCATGGACCTGCGTCTGGAGATCGACGAGGCATCCGGCCAGGTGACGACGGCCATGGTGCAGCTCGGCGGGTCGGCGGTGCAGCTCCAAGCCTTCGCCGCCCCGCGGTCGATGGGGATCTGGGACGAGATCCGGGCGGAGATCGCCGAGGGCGTGACCCGCCAGGGCGGGACGGCCGACGACGTGCCGGGCACGTTCGGGCGGGAGCTGCTGGCGCGGGTCCCGGTGCACACCGCTGACGGCAGGACCGCGCACCAGCCGGCGCGCTTCACCGGAACCGACGGGCCGCGCTGGTTCCTGCGCGCCGTCTTCCACGGCGCCGCCGCGTACAAGGCGGAGGCCGCCGTCGAGCTGGAGGCACTGGTCCGTGAGGTCGTCGTGGTCAGGGGATCCGAGGCCATGGCGCCGCGCGAACTGCTGCCGCTGCGGCTGCCGAGGGAGACCGGTGCCCCGGAGCCGGAGCAGGAGGAGCGCCCGTCGCTCGACCCCTTCCACCGTGGCCCGGAGATCACGGAGATCAGGTGAGCGCCGTCGGACGGCGGGGGACGACCGAACGGGTCGGAGCCCGCACCGGGCTCCGACGCGTGTCGCATACTGTGGTGCCATGACCGCCGCCGACACCCGCCCGAACATGAGGCAGAGGCTCTCGCGTCTGGTCGCTCCCCAGCAGCAGGTGCACGCGGAGGCCGAGCACGTCACCGCGGTCCGGCTGGGAGGGACCCCCGTCGTCGACCTCGTGCCTCGACACCGAGCGACCGTGTGCGGCACCCTGCGGTCGGTGATCCTGCGCCCGCGGGCAGGGGTCCCGGCGCTGGAGGCGGAGCTCTACGACGGCACGGGGTCGCTGTCCCTGGTGTGGCTCGGCCGTCGCCAGATCACCGGGATCGAGCCGGGACGGCGGATCCGGGTGAACGGCATGGTGAGCGAGGTCAACGGCCAGCACCTGATCTACAACCCCGGCTACGAGCTCGTCCCGCGGGCCCGTGACTGAGCCGGCGCGGACCCCGCCGCGCGTGGCTCCAGGGGGGATCGTCACCATCGGCGGGGAGACATTCTCCGTCACCGAGTCCATCGGCGGGGTTCGCGGGCTCCTCGAGTCCGTGCTCCCGGTGGTCTTCTTCACCGTCGTCTACGCGGTCACCCACGAGCTGCTGCCCTCGGTCGCGGCTCCGGTCGCGGTGTGCCTCGTCCTCATCGTGGTCCGGTTGGTCACCCGGAAACCGGTCACGCCCGCAGTGTCCGGGTTCCTCGGGGTCCTCCTGGCGGCCGGCATCGCGGTCTATACCGGTCGTGCCGTCGACTTCTTCCTCGTCTCGATCGTCAAGAACGTCGTCTTCGCCGTCCTCTACGGCGGGTCGGCGCTGCTCGGCTGGCCGCTGCTCGGGGTGCTGTTAGGGCTGTTCCTCGGCGAGGGCACGCACTGGCGGCAGGTGCCGGCCCGGCGCCGGGTCTACGCCCAGGCGACCTGGTTGTGGTGCGGGATGTTCCTGGTCCGGCTCGCCTTCCAGATCCCGCTGTTCCGGGACGAGGCGGTCGAGGAGCTGGGGGTGGCCTCAGTGCCGCTGGGGCTGCCCCTGTACGGCCTGGTGCTGCTGCTCACCTGGCTGATCGTGCGCCGGGTCCCGGTGGCCCTCCCGCCGGAGAGCGAGCAGGCGGGGGACGCCGCCGGGGCCTCGCGGTCGGTGGCAGTGGAGCCTGGGGCAGTGGAGCCCGACGGGGTGTCCGGGACGGTCGCCGAGCGCCGGTGACGTCGTCCGCGGGGTGATCCCGGCGAGGGTCAGCCGGCGCGCACCGGGCTGAGCAGGCGCTGGAGCTCCGCCTCGCTCTCGGGCACCGTGATGAACATCAGCTCGTCCGCAGCCTCCAGCGTGTCGTCCCTGCTGGGCGGGATCGGCCGGTCGTTGCGGATGATGCCGACGAGCACCGTGTCCGAGGGCAGCTCGATGGTCCCCACCGGCACCCCGGCCAGGGCGGAGTCGTCCGGGAGGGTCAGCTCGACCATGGTCGCCTGCCCCTGCTGGAAGGTGAAGATCCGGACGAGGTCGCCGACCGAGACGGCCTCCTCGACCAGAGCGGTGATCAACCGCGGGGTCGAGACGGCGACGTCGACCCCCCACGCCTCGTCGAACATCCACTCGTTCTTCGGGTTGTTCACCCTGGCCACCGTGCGGGGCACCCCGTACTCGGTCTTGGCCAGCAGCGAGACGACGAGGTTCACCTTGTCGTCCCCGCTGGCGGCCACCACCACGTCGCAGTCGGCCAGCCCGGCCTCCGCCAGCGACGCGATCTCGCAGGCGTCCGCGAGCAGCCACTCGGCGTCCGGCACGGAGTCCATCCGGATCGCGGCGGGATTGCGATCGATGAGCAGGACCTGGTGCCCGTTGCCGAGGAGCTCGCTGGCGATGGACCGCCCGACGCTCCCGGCCCCGGCGATGACGACGCGCATCAGCTCTCCCTGGTGGGCGGTGCGGCGAGTACCGACTCGACCCGCGGGGCCTCCGCCTCGCGGAGCACGACGTGGACGAGGTCACCCTCCTGGTAGACCGTCTCCGGGCCGGGGATCAGGCCCTCGCCGAGGCGGGTGAGGTAGGCGACCCTGGCCCCGGTGGCCTCGTCGAGAGCCGAGATCCGGCGGCCGACCCAGCCGAGGTGCACGTGTACCTCGGCGATGAGCAGCATCCCGGAGGCGTCGCGGTACTCGAATGCCGCCCCGCTGGGCAGCAGCCGTCGGATCATCTGGTCGGCCGTCCATCGCACGGTGGCGACCGTCGGGATGCCCAGCCGCTGGTACACCTCCGCCCGCCCGGCGTCGTAGATCCGGGCCACGACGTTGTGGACGCCGAAGGTCTCCCTGGCCACCCGGGCGGCGATGATGTTCGAGTTGTCCCCGTTGCTCACGGCGGCGAAGGCGTACGCGTCCTCGATCCCCGCGTCGATGAGGGTGTCCCGCTCGAAACCGAGGCCGGTCACCCTGCGTCCCTCGAACTGTCCCCCGAGGCGTCGGAAGGCGTTGGGGTTCTGGTCGACGACGGCCACGGTGTGGCCCCGGTCCTCGACCATCTGCGCGAGGGTCGCCCCCGATCGCCCGCAGCCCATGATCACAAAGTGCACGATCTGTCCCGGACCTCTCACGTCTCACGATGGGGGCCGAACGCGACCCGCCGTCGGTGACGCTACACGGTCAGGCTTCCTCGGGACGCGCCCTACCATGGTGCGTCGTGCTGGCACCAGCGAACGCCCTGAAGCGCCTTCTCGTCGGTCGGCCGTTCCACAACGAGCGGCTGTCGGAGACCCTGCTCCCGAAGCGGATCGCGCTCCCGGTCTTCGCCTCCGACGCCCTGTCGTCCGTCGCCTATGCCACTGACGAGATCTTCCTCACCCTGGCGTTCGCCGGGGTCGCCACCCTCGCGTTCAGCCCCTGGGTCGGGCTGGCCGTGGTCTTCGTCATGATCATCGTGGTCGCGTCGTACCGGCAGAACGTCCACGCCTATCCCTCGGGCGGGGGCGACTACGAGGTCGCGACGACGAACCTGGGCGTCCGGGCCGGGCTGACCGTCGCCAGCGCCCTGCTCTGCGACTACGTGCTCACCGTCGCGGTCTCGGTGTCCTCCGGCGTCCAGTACGCGGTGGCCGCGGTGCCGGTGCTGCGGGGGCACAAGGTCGAACTCGCGGTCGTCGTGGTCCTGGTACTGATGACCACGAACCTGCGCGGGGTGCGCGAATCGGGCACCTTCTTTGCCGTGCCCACCTACCTGTTCATGGTCTCCATCCTGGGGATGTGCGGGTTCGGATTCGTCCGGTTCGTCACCGGCACCCTGCCGCAGGCCGAGAGCGCCTCGCTGAACCTCGTCGCCGAGCCGGGGTACGAACAGGGCCTGGCCGGCCTCGCCGGCGGGTTCCTGCTGCTGCGCGCCTTCTCCTCCGGCTGCGCCGCGCTCACCGGCGTCGAGGCGATCAGCAACGGGGTCCCGGCGTTCCGGGTCCCCAAGAGCCGGAACGCGGCCACCACCCTGGCCATGCTCGGCGGGATCGCAGCCACCATGTTCATGGGGATCATCGTCCTGGCGAACCTCATGCACGTGCGGTTCGCCGAGTCACCGGGTGAGCAGCTGCTGCGCGACGGCGTTCCGGTGGGCGACTCCTACGTGCAGGACCCGGTCATCGGTCAGATCGCCGAGTCGCTCTTCTCCGGGTTCCCGCCGGTCTTCTACCTCATCACCGTCACCACCGGGCTGATCCTCTTCCTGGCGGCGAACACGGCGTTCAACGGGTTCCCGGTGCTCGGCTCGATCCTGGCGCGGGACGACCTGCTGCCGCGCCAGCTGCACACCCGGGGTGACCGACTGGCCTTCAGCAACGGGATCATCTTCCTCGCGGCGGCGGCCGGCGGACTGATCGTGGTCTTCGACGCCTCGGTGACCCGGTTGATCCAGCTCTACATCGTCGGGGTGTTCATCTCGTTCACGGTGAGCCAGGCCGGGATGGTGCGGCACTGGACCCGGCTGCTGCGCACCGAGACCAAGGCGGCTGCCCGGCGAGGGATACAGCGCTCCCGAGTGATCAACTCCCTGGGGTTGACCATCACCGGGTCGGTGCTCGTCGTGGTCCTGGTCACGAAGTTCACCCACGGCGCGTGGCTGACGCTGCTCGCCATGGCGGTGCTGTTCCTGGTGATGCGGGCGATCCGGCGGCACTACGACGCGGTCGCGGAGGAGCTGGCGGTCGGGGACGAAGGGGCGACCAGGACGCTCCCGTCCCGGGTGCACGCGATCGTCCTCGTCGCCAAGGTGCACAAGCCGACCCTGCGGGCCCTGGCCTATGCGCGGGCCTCCAGACCGTCGGTCCTGGAGGCGCTGACCGTCGTGGTGGACCCGGACGAGACCCGGCGCCTGCAGGAGGAGTGGGCCCGTCGTGACGTCCCGGTGCCGCTGCGTGCGATCGAGTCCCCCTACCGGGAGATCACCCGGCCGGTCATCGACTACGTGCGGTCGATCCGCAAGGAGAGCCCGCGCGACCTCATCACCGTCTTCATCCCGGAGTACGTCGTCGGCCACTGGTGGG
>JAAYAH010000119.1 GCA_012719445.1 Actinomycetales bacterium
ACCTCCGCCGTGACAGGGCGGCGCGCTAACCAACTGCGCTACGGGGCCTTGCTGTGCAAGACCTGATCCTTTCGGATCGTGTCCCCAACGGGATTCGAACCCGTGCTGCCGCCTTGAAAGGGCGGAGTCCTAGGCCGCTAGACGATGGGGACGCCGCGACGCCCCACAGACGCCCGTGACCCGTCGAGGACCACGCCAGCATAGGGGGTCGGTGGCCGATCCTCCAAAGTGGTTCCCCGACTGACGCGGTGGTGACGGTGGCGTGGTGACGGCGGGGCGGTGCCGGTGGTGACGGTGGTGACGGCGGAGGTGGTGTCGGTGGTGACGGGAGCGGCAGAGCGAGGTGGCACGAGGATGGTGACGACGGGCAGCCGGGTGACGAGGATGGTCACGTGACCGTCGAGATGTCGCGTGAGGAGTTCGAGGACGCCGTCGCGAGCGCCCTCGACGAGGTCCCGCCGGAGTTGTCCCGCCTGATGGACAACGTGGTGATCCTGGTGGAGGACGAGCCGCCGGACGGCGACGACCTGTTCGGCATCTACGAGGGCACTCCGCTGACGGAACGCGACAGCTGGTGGGCTGCGGGGTCGTTGCCTGACCGGATCACCATCTTCCGCGGCCCGACCCTCCGGGCCTGTGATTCCGTCGACGATGTGATCGACGAGGTCGCCGTGACCGTCGTCCACGAGATCGCCCACCACTTCGGGATCGACGACGACCGGCTCCACGAGCTGGGGTGGGGCTGAGGGCGTTCCGAACCGTCGGGTCGAGGCTGTGATCGCTGGGCCGCCGCCGTGACCGAGGGGGTCCCGCCGTGACCGAGGGATGCCGCCGTCACTGAGAGGTTCCGCCGTGACCGCTGGGAGTCCGCCGCGGTCAGGGCCCGGGGGAGGGGTCGCCGGCCCGATCTCCGGCGTACGCACCGCCCCGACCCGGCGTCCTGGCAGCCGGTGACCCGTCGCCTCCCCCCGCCTCAGGGAGAGCACGGAGGACCGTGTCCAGGGCCGAGGCCCCCCGCCAGGGCCCCGGACACGGGGTTCAGGGACGAGCGGCGGTGTGTTCCGCCGCGTCCGGTCGGTCCGCGGCATCGTGCGCCCGGTCGTCGTCCGTGGCCTGCTTGAGCCGGAGCCCCAGCACGCTCGCGCCGACGATCGACAGACCGACGACCATCAGTGCCCCGGAGGCACCGAGGGCTCCCCTGGTGTAGGTCGTGACCGCCTCCGGGATCGTCATCGCGAGGGTGACCACTCCGACGACGAGGACGGCGACGTACCGGGTGGCGACGTAGCCCACCAGGCATGCCGCGCTGACGGCTCCGAGGGTGGCGAAGCCGATCCATTCCAGATCCTTGAGGTTGGTCAGGATCTGCCCGCCGGCGAAGCCCAGGACGCCGGCCGTGAACAGCCCCAGCGCCCGCTCGTCGAGGACCCGGAGCAGGATGAGCGCCAGCCAGCCGACCGCCGTGACGAGCATCGTGATGCCGGGGACCAGGGCATACGCTCGCTCGGTCTCCGGCCACTGCATCACGGCGTCGACGGTGGCCTGCGACGACGAGACCGCAGCCAGCACCATCGCGACGTGGAGCACGGGCCCCCGACAGGTCGCGTAGCTCAGCCCCCAGGCCACGAGGGCTGTCGCGGAGACCCACGAGAACTCGAAGTCCCCGTCCGTGGGGATGCCGGCGATCAGGCCGATCAGTCCGCCGGCGACCAGCAGCAGCGCAGCCACGAGACGCCGTCTCGGAGTCGTCCCGTCGGTCTCCCGTGCTGTCCACCCGCCCGACGTCTGCCGCGCGATGAGGACGGCGGCTCCGAGCAACAGGGCGGCGGGGACGGCGAGGACGGCGAGCCGCCCGACGGTGGTCAGGTCCTCCCACCGGCTGCTGGCGAGGATCGCGACGGCAGCCGTGACGAAGGCCGCGCCGACGTAGCCGCCGACCTCGGCGAGCAGCGCCGTCCAGGAGAATCTCCCCGAGTGGCCCACGACTCCGGGGGGAGAGGCCGGGACGGGACCGGCTGCGAGCGTGTCACCCGGGCGGGTGGCGACGACCGCGCCCGTGGTCGTGGTGCCGGGCAGCAGCCCGGCCAGTTCGCGTCCGACGGCGCCGGCCTGCTCGGCGGTGAGGGTCCCGGCGGACACCAGGCGGGCGAGGGCGTCCGCCACCGGCTCAGGGACGGCGACAGTCGGTTCAGAGCCGGAGACAGCCGGGTCAGGGTCGGAGACGACGGGGTCAGAGTTGGCAGCGACCGGGTCGGGCTCGGAGACAGCCGGTTCGGAGCCGGAGGTCACCGGGGTCGGGGCGGGCGCGGTCGTGGGCGTGGGCGTTGCCGCGGAAGACGGATCCCCGGGCGCTCCGGTAGCGCTCTCGCCGGGGGATCCGGGTTCGGGGCTCCGTGCCCCCAACTCGGGATCGGTGGGCATGACTGCATCCTTCTCTCCCCCCGCGATGCTCTTCGGCGGAAGCCACGGTCGACGGTCCGACGTGGACGGCAACCGTCCATGCTGGAACGGTAGGGGGGCATCGGATCCGTCGCCTGAGCACGACTACGCAGTCTCGGCGGATCCCGCACCGGGGAGCCCGTCCCGGACGATCGCAGCGGGTTCCGGTCCCCGGGCGCAGTGGGTTCCGGTCCCCGACCGCAGCGGGTTCCGGTCCCCGGGCGGAGTCCCTGTCGGTCCTGCTCAGGCCGCGCTCCCACGCTCATTCGCGAGGACCTATGACCCGTTCTGCCGCATCGGACCTGATGGCACGCTGCCCGGATGGAGGAGGCCATGACCAGCCGTGAACCGATGGCGAGCGACGGCGAGGTGCTCGACGAGAGCACGTCCTGGAGCCTGCTCGCCCAGGCGCAGGTGGGCCGGTTGGCGGTCTGCGCCCCGGGCGACATCGACATCTTCCCGCTGAACTACGTCGTCGACGACGGGACGATCGTGTTCCGCACGGCCGAGGGCACGAAGCTCGTCGAGGTGGTGATGACCGGCCGGATCGCCTTCGAGGCCGACGGGGTGGACGCCGAGGCGGGCCAGGCATGGAGCGTCGTGGTCAAGGGGTACGCGAGGGTGCTGGAGCGGTTCGACGACATCTACCGGGTGGCGGACCTCCCGCTCGTGCCCTGGAACGCCGGGCCCAAGGAGCGGTTCGTGCGGATCACGCCGGAACAGGTCACCGGGCGCCGGTTCCGGGTGCCACCGCCGTCCTCCGGGCGGTCGTAGTCCTCCTCCGGTCCCTCATCCGAGCGGCGAGGTCCGCACTCGCCGGAGTGGTCGCGGCCCTCCTCCGTTCCCGCGTCCGAGCAGTGACATCCGCGCCCGGTGGTGCCCCGTCCGACCGGTTGAGTGAGCACGCCATCGCCTTCGGTGATTCCGGACTGCTCGCCCTCAGGGGTGATATCGAGGCATGCTTGGGCGTCGTGGTCTTTTCGTGTCACGGGGGAGCGCAGGCCTCGTGGCCGGCAGATCGGCACCATCCGGGTCCGGGAGGAGGGACGTGACCGTGTTCCGCAGCGCTCGGGAGGAGGACGTCACGCCCGAATCCATCCCCGCCGCGTGGATCACGGGGATCGTCGAGGCGCAGCACCGGATCCGGGACGCCGGGGTCCACCAGGGTCTCCTGCTCGACACCCTCGTCTCCTCCGCCTCCGGTCTCGTCGACGCCCCGACCCGGGTCGCCCTGCTCGAGGGGGACACCCTCGTCTGCCGTGCCGCCAGTTGGGACGTGCGTGAGCACATCGGCGTCCCGGTGCCGAGGGACGGCACGATCTGCGGTGCCGCCCTCGACACCGGCCTGCCGGTACGGGTGCGGGACCTGGTGAGCCTCCCCCCGGGCGATCCCGGGTCCGGCTGCCGCGCGACGGGTCGGTCGGTCCTGGTCGTCCCGCTGGTCCACGAGGGCGAGTCGTCGGGGGTCATCGTCCTCAGCGCCGACCAGCCGGACTGGTTCGGTGCCGCGGACGAGGAGGCCGTCGTGATGCTCGCGGCGACGGCGGCGACGGCGCTCGCGGGGATCCGCAGCCGACCGGGTGAGGACGGGCCGCGCGCGGTCGAGAACGGCACCACCCGGGCCGAGGACCCGTCACCCCGGGTCCGCCCGTCGGCCGCGGATGCCTTCGGCGTCGGCCCGAACGCGCGGTCCGTGCCCAGTCAGCCCGGTTTCGTCGCCGATCCCCAGACGCTCCAGCAGGCGCATCGGTCCGGTCAGCCCCAAGCCGGTCAGCCCCAGCACCAGCCCGGGCAGCCCCAGCCCGATCACCTCTCCGCGGCCCAACCGCCGGCGCGCAGGACGGCCTACCACCCGGGGTCGTCGCCGCAGGGCAATCAGCCGCCGCCGGACCACCGGTCGCATGCGGACTCGTCGCCCGCCACCCGGCCGACCACTCTCCAGGCGTCCCTGCCCTGCCAGGCCACCTCGTCGGCGTCGACCCGTCCGGCCTCCGCCCGCTCGGCGTCCGTCTCCCCGGAGTCCACCCGCTCGGCGTCCGACTCGTCGTTCCCCGCTCTTCCGGCGACCAGTCCGCCGGTCTCCGACCCGCCGACCCCGGCCACGGCGGCCCTGTCCGCGCCGGTCCTGGTCCCGCCGTCGGGGTTCTCCCCACCCACCGAGCCCGTCGCCGTGCCGCCGACCGCCACGGCCTCTTCCCTGCCGCCGACCCAGGCGATCCCACTGGGCATGCCGGGGCCCGTCGGGCTCGGCATGTGGGAGTGGCACGCGGCGACCGGGGAGATGACCTGGTCCGAGCCCGTCGGCGAGACCCTCGGCCTGGCCACCGGCCAGCACGTCGACCTCGACCTGCTGCGGTCCCTGCTCCAGCACGGGGACGTCGCCCGGCTGGAGGAGGCGACGGACCGGATCCTCGCCGGTGGGCGCGTCTCGGGCTCCTGGCGCGTCGTCCGCCCCGACGGCGTCGTGCGGTACGTCTACGCGTGGAGCGAGGCCAGGCGCTCGAACACCGGCGTGGTGACCGGGGCGTGGGGTGCGCTCGTCGACGTCACCGAACGGGAGCAGGACGCCGCGGCGGTGCGCAGCAGCCTGGCCGGGCTCCGGGCCGCCCAGGAGCTCACCGGTCTCGGGACCTGGGAGTGGCAGCCGGACACCGGCGGGATGGCCTGGTCACCGGAGATGTACCGGCTCGTCGGCCTGGACCCCGGCGACGTCGAGCCGACCCTGGAGACCTGGCACCGGTTCGTCCACCCCGAGGACCTGGACCGGGTCCGGCGGCTCGACGTCCTCGCGGCCGACCGGGACGGCGGCACCATGGAGACCTTCCGGATCGTCGGGGCCGACGGCGTCCAGCGGCACGCCCAGTCGTGGTCGATCGTCGTCGGGGCGGACGAGGACGGCCCGCGGGCGGTGTGCGGCGCGACCGTCGACGTCACCCGTCAGGTGCACGACCGGCAACTGCTGGAGCGGCTCTCCGCGACCGACGCCATCACCGGGCTGGCCAACCGGCTCGCCTTCGACCGCCGGATGCAGGAGCTGCTGTCCGACCCCACCCGGGACGTCGCGGTCCTGCTGCTCGACCTCGACCGGTTCAAGATGGTCAACGACAGCCTCGGTCACTCGGTGGGGGACCGGCTGCTCGTCGAGGTGGCGCGTCGGCTGGACGAGGTCGTGCCCGAGGGCAGTCTCACCGCCCGGATGGGTGGGGACGAGTTCGTCATCGTCCCGCGTCCGGGGCTCGGCTGGCTGCAGGTGCGCCGGCTCGCCCAGTCCATCGTGGACTCGCTGCGGGTGCCCTACGTGCTGCCCGAGTCGGGGGAGATGCTGGTCTGTCCCGCCAGCGTCGGCGTCACCTCGACGTTCGGGCGGGAGGTCGGCGTCACCGACCTGCTCCGCGAGGCCGACCTGGCCCTCTACCGCGCCAAGGACTCCGGCCGGGACCGCTACGTGGTCTTCGACGACGTGCTGCGGGCGAGGGCGCAGTCGCGGCACCGGGCCGAGCGCCAGCTGCGCCAGGCGCTGGAGCAGAACCGGCTGGCCCTGCAGTACCAGCCCATCGTCGACTTCAACAACGGCCGGATCGTCGGCGCCGAGGCGCTGGTCCGGCTGCGCGAGGAGGTGGGCGACCGGCTCCTCGGGCCGGACGAGTTCATCGACGTCGCCGAGGACACCGGGCTGGTCGTCGAGGTCGACTGCTGGGTCATCGACACCGCGATCGCCCAGGTGATCCGCTGGGGTGAGGCGCTGGCCCCCGGCGAGCGGGGACCCTGGCTGGCGATCAACGTGTCGGCCCGGTCCATGGAGCACCCGCGGGTGATCCGGCGGATCCTCGACGCCGTCAAGCAGGGTCGGGTGCCCCGGCACCGGATCAAGATCGAGCTGACCGAGCACAGCTTCCTCGGAGCCCTCCCGGGCGGCGAGTCCTCGCTGCGGCAGCTCCTCGGCTCCGGGATCCCGGTCGGCATCGACGACTTCGGCACCGGCTACTCGGCCCTGGCCTACCTGCAGCGGTTCGAGTTGGACTTCATGAAGATCGACAGGTCCTTCGTCGCCGCGGTGGGTCAGGAGGAGCGCGCCGATGCGGTGGTCACCGCCATCGTCGACCTCGCCCACGCCCACGGGATGCGGGTCACGGCCGAGGGAGTCGAGACACCGCGTCAGGCGAGGAGGCTGCGTGAGATCGGGTGCGACTTCGCCCAGGGGTACCACTTCGGCCGGCCCGGCGAGCCGGCCCGAATCCTGCGCGGATGAGCGCATCGGGTGGCTCGTGACCATGTGGTCACAGGGAGTGGATACGGTGGAGCACGCTGACCTCCGACGGACGGGGGCAGCCGGAGGATCCTGATGTCCATCTCCGTGTTCCTCGGAGCGGTGCTCCTGGTCGGTGCCCTGGGGTACCTCGGCCTCGCCGCATTCGTCTGGCGGCACCGGCAGGCGGGTGGCGGGTTCGCGCTGGTCGCGACGTTGCTCGCGGTCGGCGTGTGGTCCATCTGCTACGCCCTCGAGCTGAGCAGCCGCACCGTGGACGCCGCCCGGCTGTGGTCCGGGGTCAAGTACCTGGGCATCGTCGCGCTGGGGCCCGCGCTCTGGGCCTTCGTCCTGCGGTACACAGGTCGCGGGTCCCTCCCCCGCTGGGCGCTCGTGCTGCTGCTGGTCGAGCCGGTCGCGGTCCTCGTCGTCCTCGCCGTCCCCGCGACGCACGACCTCCTGCACTACTACCCGACCCGCCCGGGGGAACTGCGGCTGCTCGGCGGCAACCCGATCCCGGAGATCGGTCCCCTCTTCTGGCCGCACGCCGTCTACACCTATGCCGTACTGCTCGGGGCCGTCGGCCTGCTCGTCTTCCGCCTCGCCCAGGTCGCGGTGCCGTACCGGCGGTCCGGGTTCGTCCTGATCCTGGTCGCGCTGCTGCCGTTCGCCGGCAACCTCCTCTACAACGCCGAGATCGCCTGGCCGGTGCGGGTCGACCCGACCCCCTTCCTCTTCAGTCTCACCATGGCCGTCCTGGTCTGGGGGTTCTTCCGGCTGCGGCTGCTCGACCTGCTCCCGGTCGCCAGGAGCGTCGTGGTGGACCGGCTGGCGGACGGCGTGGTGGTGGTGGACGCCTACCGCCGGTTCGTCGACGCCAACGAGGCGGCGGAGCGGCTGCTCGGCGTGCGCCGGGCCGACCTCGTCGGGCTCACCCTCGGCGAGCTCGCCCCGGCCGTCGACGCGGTCCTCGACGGGCACGAGCCCACCCTGACCTCGCGGGCGGAGGTGGTCCTCGACATCCCCGACCTCGATCCGGACGGCGGGGCGGTCGACGGCCCCGAGGGGACGGCGACCGGAGGTCGTCTCGGCCGTCTCGGTCGCCGGTCCGGCGGTCGGTCCGGCACGGTTCCCCGGCGCACCCGGCGGGCGGACGTCGCCGTCTCGGTGACCAGCATCACCGACGTCGTCGGGCGCAACACCGCCCAGGTCCTGGTGCTGCGGGACGTCTCGGAGCGCAAGCGGACCGAGCGCCGGGTACGGGAGCTCCTCGAGGAGCAGACCCGGCTCGCGGACACCCTGCAGCTGAGCCTGCGGCCGAGGACCCTGATGGAGGTGTCCGGGGCGGTCCTGGCCGGGCGTTCCGTGCCGGGAGGGCCGGGCGGTCAGGTCAGCGGCGACTTCTACGACGTGCACGCGGCGGCGGACGGCCGCTGGGCCTTCGTCCTCGGCGACGTGTCCGGCAAGGGGGTCAGGGCGGCCGTCGTGACGTCGATGGCCCGGTACACGGTGCGCACCCTCAGCGCCCAGGGGTGGACGTCGCCCTCGGTCCTGTCCCAGCTCAACCTGGCCCTCGCCACGACGGACGACCTGGAACGGTTCTGCACGGTGGCCTACGCCCAGGTCGAGTCACGCCCCGAGGGCGGCCTGAGGGCGTACCTGGTCCTCGGCGGCCATCCGGCCCCCCTGGTGCGCCGCGGGGACGGGCTCGTCGAGCCGGTCGGCGTCCCGGGGACCGTTCTCGGAACGTTGTCCGAGATGGAGGTCGAGGTGGAGGAGGTCGTCGTGGACCTCGCTCCGGGGGAGATCCTGCTGGCCTACACCGACGGGGTCACCGAGGCCAGGGCGGGCAGCGAGCTCTTCGGCGAGGAGCGGCTGGTCGAGGTGCTGCGGCGGGCCGGGCCGGGTGCCGACGACGTCGCGGACGCGGTGATGGCGGCCGTCGAGGTCTTCTCCATCGACCGGGACGACGTCGCGGTCCTCGTCGTCCAGGCAGACCCCGCCGGAGCGGAGCAGGCACGGCAGGGGAAAGACCCTGACGGGTGAGTTCGCGGGCGGGCGAGGGGAACCTTCGTGACTCCGATCTCCACCCAGGTGAACGGCAGGTGAAGCGCGGGCGACCTCGTGATGTCCGCTTGCGGAAGGATTCTCGGAACGGGGACAAATAGGACCACGGCTCCGGGATAAGGCGCTTGCATGTGCCCATGGCGGAGACTCTGCTGCTCGTGCTGGTCGTCGTGATGGCCCTGGCGTTCGACTTCACCAACGGCTTCCACGACACCGCGAACGCGATGGCGGCCTCGGTCGCCTCGGGGGCGCTCAAGCCGCGGGTCGCCGTCCTGCTGTCCGCCGCGCTGAACGTCGTCGGCGCCTTCCTCTCCCTCTCCGTCGCCGCGACCATCGCCAAGGGGATCGTGGAGGCGGGGTCCATCACCCTGGTCACGGTGATGGCCGGGCTCATCGGTGCCATCCTGTGGAACCTGCTGACCTGGCTGTTCGGCATCCCCTCGAGCTCGTCGCACGCGCTCATCGGCGGGGTCGTCGGGGCGACCCTGGTGGCGGCGGGCACCGGGGCGATCGTCGTCGAGGGCCTGATCCGGAAGGTGCTGCTGCCGGCCGTGCTCGCCCCGGTCGTCGCCCTCGTCATCGCCACGTCGGTCGCGGCCGTCGTGGTCCGGGTCACCCGGTGGAGGTCGGGCCGGTCCTCGGGCCGTGCCCTCCGGGTCGGCCAGGTGGGGGCGGCCTCCCTGGTGAGTCTCGCGCACGGCACCAACGACGCCCAGAAGACCATGGGCATCATCACGCTCGCGCTGATCACGCACGGTTCGCTGTCCGCCGACGGCAAGACTCCCGGCTGGGTCATCGTCTCCTGCGCTATGGCGATGGGGCTCGGCACCGCCATGGGCGGTTGGCGGATCATGCGAACCCTCGGCAAGGGCCTCACCGAGCTCGGTCCGCCGCAGGGATTCTCCGCGGACTGCACCACCTCGACGGTCGTCCTGCTCTCCTCCCACTTCGGCTTCCCGCTCTCGACCACCCACGTGGTGACCGGCTCGGTGCTGGGCACCGGCTGCGGCACCCGGGTGGCCGGGCAGCGCACCCCGCTGCGCTGGTCCGTTGCCGGCCGGATGGTGGTGGCCTGGGGGGTCACCCTCCCGGCGGCCGGGGCCATCGCGGCCATGGCCTGGCTGCTCTTCTCGCTCGTCGGCGGTTCCGCGGGTGCGCTCATGGTGTTCGGGCTCACGGTGGCCGCAGCCGGCGGCATCTGGCTGCTGTCCCGCAGGTCGCGGGTACACGCGGGGAACGTCACCGAGGAGTGGACCGGGCCGGTCGCGGTCCCGGTCGCGGCCCCGACGTACCTCCCCGGCCTGCCCGACGCCGTCACCATGGCGTCCCCGGAGGAGCAGCGCGCCGTGCCCTCGGCGCCCGTGGCCGTCGCCTGACCGCCCGCCGGGGGGAGCCCGCCACCCGCAGGGAGGAGCCGGTCGCCCGCCGGCGAGGGGAGCCCGCCGCTCGCAGGGAGGAGCTGGTCGCCCGCCCGCGAGGGGAGCTAGTCGCTGGCCAGCCCGCGGCGTGACCGCATCCGCCGCGCCGACGCCGTGAAGGCGGTGTCGGCGAGCATGCCGACGACCAGGATCACCAGCATGTAGGCGATGAGCTGCGGGGCGTTGCCGAACTCCTGGCTGAACGACAGCCGGGACCCGACGGAGGGCCGCGACGCGACGATCACCAGGAGCTCACCCGCCATCAGGCTGCGCCAGGCGAACGCCCAGCCCTGGTTGAGCCCGGCGACGTAGGACGGCAGCGCCGCCGGCAGCACGACGTACCGGTACAGCCGCCAGCCGCCCGCTCCGAGCACCGCCCCGAGCCGGGTGAAGGCCGGGGGGACGTGGTCGATGCCGGACAGGATGCCGTTGGCGATGCTCGGGGCGGCCCCGAGCACGACGACGAAGGTGATCGCGGTCTCCGAGATCCCGAACAGCAGGATGGCCAGCGGGAACCAGGTGATCGACGGCATCGTCTGCAGGCCGGTGATCAGCGAACCGACGCCAGCCCTCAGCACCCGGGAACGGGCGACCGCGATCCCGAGGACCGTTCCGACGGTCGCGGCGAACAGGAACCCCACGGCGGCCCGGCGCAGCGTGGTGACCAGGGCCGGCCAGAACTTGGGGTCCACCAGGACCAGGTCCCACAGCTCCCGCGCGACCGTCGGCGGTCCGGGCAGGGCGTAGGGGGGGCGCCACCCCGTCAGCACCACGAGCTGCCACGCGGTGATGAAGAGGGTGATCGCCAGCAGCTTCGGCCAGGTCGCCCGCCAGACGCTCCGGAGGGGCGTGCCGACGCTGCGCCGTGCCGTGCCCGCCGGGTCGACCGCCACCGGGTCGACCACCGCCAGGTCAGCCGTCCCCCCGGTCGCCGTGGCGTCATCCCCCACGGCGGGCACCCTCCTCGCGCAGTTCGGCGGTCAGCTCCGCCGCCAGCTCCGCGACCCCGGCGGAGTCGAGCCGCCTGGGTCGCGGCAGCTCGATCGGGCGGGAGGTGACGATCCGACCGGGGGAGGAGCCCATGAGCACCACCCGGTCCCCGAGCCGGACCGCCTCGCGCACGTTGTGGGTGACGAAGAGGACGGTGAGCCCGGCCTCCGCCCATACCCGTTCGATCTCGTCGTGCATCCGGTCCCGCGTCATCGCGTCCAGGGCTCCCAGCGGCTCGTCCATGAGGACGACGGGGGCGTCCTGGGCCAGCACCCTGGCCAGGGCGACCCGCTGGCGCATCCCGCCGGACAACTCGTGCGGGCGGCGGTCGGCGTGACTGCCGAGCCGGACCCGCTCCAGCAGGGAACGGGTCAGGTCACCGCGTTCGCCCCGGGGGACGCCGCGCAGCCGCAGCGCGAGCGCCACGTTCTGGGCCGCGGTGAGCCACGGCAGCAGGGTCGCGTCCTGGAACATGAAGGCGGTCTTCCCGCCGGTTCCGACCGTCCCCGAGGTCGGCCGGTCGAGCCCGGCGACGAGGGAGAGCATGGTGCTCTTGCCGCATCCGGAGGGCCCCACGACGGCGAGGAACTCGCCCGGGGCGACCCGGAGATCGACGTCGGCCAGCACGGTCGTCGCCGACGCTCCCCTGCCGAACACCTTGGTCACACCGTCGAGGCGCACCTCACCGCGGGCGAGGGTGGCAGGGCTAGGAGCCGTCGAGCCGGGAGCGGTCGGATCGGGAGCGGTCGGGCCGGGAGCCGACGGGCGGAAGGGGATGGTCAGGGTCACGGGGTCACCTCCGGGAGGTCACGTGCGCGGAGCGCCCGGTTGAGCGGGTCGAGGTCCCACAGACCGGCGAGGTCGTCTGCCGGCAGGTCCTCCAGCAGCCCGACGGCGTGGGCGTGTTCGGCGGAGCGGATGAGCGTCGCGGGGAGCGGATCGGCGAGGAAGGTGAGGTTGTCCCATGCCCGGTCGACCACGGCCGGGTCGAGGTCCTGACCGGTCAGCGTCCGGAGCTGGGCGACGACGTCGGCCTTGGCTCTCGCCGGGTCATCGGCGAGGAGCCGGAGCGCGTCGAGGTGGGCCTCGAGGAAGGCGGCGACCCGGTCGGGGTGCTCGTCGAGGAAGGCGGTCCGGACGATCACGTTGGTGGTGACGAACCTCCCGCCGTCCCACAGGGAACGCTCGTCGACGAGCACCCTGGCCCCCCGGTCGACGAACTGGGTCGCGTAGGGCTCGGGCACCCACGCGCCGTCGATGTGGCCGGAGACGAACGCCTGCAGGGCCGCGGCGTTGCGCTGGGGCACGATCCGCACGTCGCCGCCGCCCTCGGTGTCGGCCCGCATCCCGTTCCGGGACAGCCAGTTGCGCAGGGCGACGTCCTGGGTGTTGCCCAACTGGGGGGTGGCAAGGGTCCGTCCGCGGAGGTCGCCCGGGTCGTCGAGCTCCCGCCGCACCACGAGCGAGGCGCCGCCGGAGGTCGCCCCGGCGATGACCCGGATCGCCGCGCCACCGGACTGGACGTAGGCGGTGATGGTGGGGTTCGGGCCGAGGTAGGCGATGTCGAGCGAGCCGCTGAAGACCGCCTGGATGACGCCGGGACCGGCGGCGAAGGACTGGGTGGTGACTCCGGGGCCGAGCCGGTCGCGCAGGTAGCCCTCCCTCTCGGCCACCAGGGCCGGGGCGTGGGTGAGGGTGGGGAAGTACCCGATCCGCACGACGCCGACCCCACCGGTTCCGTCCGGCCCTCCCGCGGCGGCACCGCCACAGGCCGCCAGCAGCCCCGTCACCAGAACCCCGGCCGTCAGCATCGCCCTCGTCCGCGCCATATCGGTCGCCCGCGGCGTCGAGGTCGCGGACTCGACCGCGGCGCGCGCCGCCGTCCGGGGGATTCCTCTCCAGGTGCTGACCACGGGGTGTCGCCTTCCGTCGAAGGGTGATCGACCGTCCGTCGATACCCTTATTCTCGATAAACAAAGTAGACAATGCGTCGAGGGATCGCCATCCGGGCCGTGCCGGCCGCGGGCGGTGGGCAGGGGCGTGGGCGGTGGGCAGGGGCGTGGGCGGTGGACTGGGGTGAGGGCGGCGAGCCGGTCGCCCTGCATGCGCATGCAAGGAGTAATTGTCCGGTGACATGATGGCGTCACACTCTCGCCGGGGGAGGCGGATGTGAGGGCGGACGCCGTGCACGGTCAGGACAGCGTGCTGGCGCGCGCGGCCGCCGTCCTCGACGCCGTCCTCGGCCACTTCGGGACCGCCGTCATCGTGATCGACGATGGGTACACGATCAGGCACTGGAACGCCCAGGCCGAGCGGATCCTCGGCGTACCGGCCGGGGATGCCGTCGGCAGCGACATCGTCGACCGAGGCCTCCCGGGTGACGAGGGGTTCCCGGACCGCGAACGGGTGTCCCGGCTGCACCGGGCGCGGCACTGGGTGGGCAGGGCCCTTGCCGGTGAGTCGGTGTCCCGGACCGCCACCATCCCCGCTCCCGGCGGCGGGGTCCACTCGGTGACCGTCACCGCCACCCCGGTGCGGGACGACGAAACGGGCACCCTCCTCGGCGCGGTGATCACCACCAGCGAGGCGGGGGAGCCGTTCGGGCTGACCAGCTCGTCCGCGCTGCTCGAGGCCCTGGTCGACCAATCCCCGGTCGGCGTCGGGATCTACGACGAGCGGGGCCGCTACCTTCGCGCCAACAGCGCGCTCGAGCGGATCACGGGGCGGCCGGCGCACCGGATGGCCGGCCACACCGCGGCCTACGTCATGCGGGGTCCGGTCGGGGTCGCCGCGACCCGGTGCGTGCGGGAGGTCATCGCCACCGGGGTCCCGATGGTCGGGACCGAGCTCGTGGGGGCTGTCGGCTCGGACCCGGAGGAGCGGGCCTTCCACTGCTCCTACTACCGGCTGACCGCGGGGGACGGGCGCCCGGTCGGTGCCGCATCCATGATCTCCGAGGTGACGGAGGCGCGCAGGACCGGGATCGCCCTGCGGCGCGCCAACGAGCGCCTGGAGCTCCTCGGTGCGGCGACGAGGGCGCTCACGGAGTCGCTCGACCTGGACAGGACCCTGACCCGGTTCGCCGAGCTCGTGGTCCCCCGGTTCGCGGACCACTGCATCGTCGATCTCGTCGCCCCGGACGGGCGGCTGCGCCGCAGCGCGCTGCGCCACACCCCGGGACTCCTCGCCGACGAGGAGCAGGAGCCGTGGACGCCGGTGGGCGAGGAGGTCGACTATCCGGCGGCACACCCGGTGTCCCGGATGCTGGTGACCGGGACCGCCCGGGTGGACCAGGGCGCCCCCCAGTCGCTGGACTACGAGGCGATCGCTCCCACCGACCGCTCGGCCGCGTTCGCCCGCAGGGTGGGGCTGACCTCGGCGCTCACCCTGCCGCTGCGGGCACGGGGACAGCTGGTCGGGGTCGCCTCCCTCGTGGCCTCGGTCAGCGGCAGGTCCTTCGGGGAGGACGACCTGGCCCTCGCCGTCCAGCTGGCCGACAGGGCGGCCGTCGCCATCGACAACGCCCTGCTCTTCCGACGCCAGCGGGAGGTCTCCCTCACCCTCCAGCACAGCCTGCTGCCCAAGCGGCTGCCGGACGTCCCCGGGCTCACCGTCGCCGCCCGGTACCTCGCCACGACCGAGGGTGAGGAGGTCGGCGGGGACTGGTACGACCTGCTGCCGATGCCGACGGGCCGGGTGGCGGTCGTCGTCGGGGACGTCATGGGCCGTGGTGTCGCCGCCGCCGCGCTGATGGGCCAGGTGCGCACCGCGCTGCGGGCCTACGCCGCCCAGGACCTGCCCCCGGCCGAGGTCCTCGGTCACGCCGACGAGCTGGTCAGCGGCCTGGCCGACGACATCATCGTCACCTGCGTCTACGGCGTGTACGACCCGAGGGAGGAGCAGTTGGTGCTGGCCAACGCCGGGCACGTCCCGCCGCTGCTCCTCGACCTGGTCCCCGGACCCCGGGCGGGTGACCGAGCGGACGACGGTGCCCCGGTGGCGGCGCGGACGGTGTCCCGGGTCGACGCCTGCGGCCCGCCGCTGGGGGCCGCCATGCACGACCCCTACCACCACGTCACGGTCGACCTGCCGGCGGATCGGATGCTGGCCCTCTACACCGACGGGCTCGTGGAGACCCGTGACGTCGACCTGGACGTGGGCATCGACAGCCTGGCCCGTGAGCTCCGCCGCGTCGACGACGACCTCGACGCCGCCTGCGACTCGGTGCTCGCCCGGATCCAGCCGGCGGGGGCCGACGACACCGCCCTGCTGCTGCTGCGCCCGGAGTGCTCCACCCGTCCCCGGGTCGCCACCCGGGTGCTGGACCCGGTGCCGCGCGAGGTCCGTGACTGTCGCCGGTTCGTCGTCACCACGATGGGCAGCTGGGGCGAGGGCGAGGAGCTCACCGAGATCACCGAGCTCCTGGCCAGCGAACTGGTGACCAACTCGGTCCGGCACGCCAGGACGTCCGTCGCGCTCACCCTGTCCCACGGCGCCGACGGGGTCGTCGTCGAGGTCAAGGACCTCGGCGGGGCCACCCCTCGGCATCGGGCAGCCGCCGTCGACGACGAGGGGGGCCGGGGGCTCATGCTCGTCGCCGCGCTGTCCTCGAGCTGGGGCACCCGGGTCCTCCCCGACGGCGGCAAGGCCGTGTGGTGCCGGCTCTCCCGTCCGCTGGGACCCGGCCGGTAGGCCTGCGCAGGGTCGAGGAGGAACCGGTAGGGCCTGCGCAGGGTCGAGGGGGAAACGGTCCTCGATGCCCCCACCAGGCGTATTAGCACAGACAGTTGTCATTCCGTAACATCGTGTGAAGGATCCGACGTGGGGTCATCGGCTGGAGGGCGGATGCCACGAGGAAGTCTTCGACTCGGCCGTCGGCTGACGGTTCTGCCGACGGTCGGCGCGGTCCTGATCACCGGGCTGGTGGCGCTGCGGGTGCCGCCCCGCGGCGGTGTCGACCTCCTCCCTGCCGCCCTGCTGCTGGTCGCCCTGTTCCTGGTGGGCCTGATCCAGGTGGCGAGGGCGGGGGAGCGCGCCGAGGACCCGCTCCCTGCGCCCTCGCCGCCGGCGGAGAGGCCGGGGAGGTCTCCCGAGCCGGCGGGCCGGCGGGACGAGACGGTGGACCGGCAGGCCGGTGCGCAGCGGTGGGTGCCCCTCGCTCTCGGGGTCGTCCCGGTGCTTCTGGTCGTCGACGTCGCCGTGGAGCTGTCGGGGGCGTGGTATCCGATCGGGGTGCTCCGGCAGGTCGCGGGGGTCCTGCTCGTGGTCGGCACGCTCGGGCACGTCCGCTCCTCCGCGGTGCGGGACCGGGCCTCGACGCTGGACGCGATGACCGTCGCCATGTCGGCCGGCGTCCTCACCTGGGCCGTGCTCGACTGCTCCACCGCCGCGGCGACCCTCGAGACGAGCCTGTCCGTCGTCGTCACCTCGACGACGGCCTTCCTCGCCCTCGGCACCGCCCTCCGGCTGCTCCTGCTGCCCCAGCGACAGCCCGCCGTGGTGGCGGCGCTGGCAACGGCGCTGGCCTCGCTGCTGGCGGCCGACCTCGTCGACGCCCTGGCCGGGACGTCACCGCCCGGACCGGTGGTGCCGGCCTGCCTGCTGTCCCTGCTGGCCGCCGGCTGCACCGGGGTCGCACTCACCCACCCCGGGTTCGAGGACCTCGCCGTTCCCGACCCGCGCCCCGGCTCCCTCCGGCTCCGCGGGGTCTCCCTCGTGGTCGCGGGGCTGGTGCCGACCTTCCTGCTCGGCGGGCAGGCGTTCCTCGGCTGGCACCTCGAGGTCCCCTTCGTCCTCGTCGGCTGGGGACTGCTGCTGACCCTCACCGCGGCGCGCATCTCCCACCTCAGCGGCGAGATCGGGGAGGCCCGCGCCCGGCACCGGGCCGACGTCCGCTTCCACGCCGCCTTCGACCACGCCATGGTCGGCATGGCCCTCGTCGCCGGGGGTGAGCTGGAGCAGGGCCGGGTGGTCGAGGTGAACCAGCGGCTGTGCGACATGCTGGGACGTCGCGCGTCCGACCTCGTCGGTCACCAGGTGACAGCCCTCGTGACCGAGGACTCCTACGCCGACCTGCGGGCGGCGCTGGACGCCCTGCACGAGTCGGGTCAGGTACCCCTCGCCGGTGACCGGCAGCTCAGGGCGACCGAGGGCCGGCTGGTGTGGGCGCGGCTCGGCCTCGCCGCGGCCTCGGTCTCCGGCGACCGGTACGCGGTGCTCCAGGTCGAGGACGTCAGCGACGGCCGGCTGGTCCGCCAGCGGCTGCAGTACCAGGCCACCCACGACCCGCTGACCGGGCTGGCGAACCGGGTGCTGCTTGCCGACCGGCTGGGGCACGCCCTCGCCCGGCGCAACCGGCGTGGTGTCCTCGCCCTGTTGGCGATGGACCTCGACCGCTTCAAACAGGTCAACGACGCGTACGGGCACGCGATGGGCGACCAGCTGCTCCGTGTGGTGGCGCACCGGCTGACCGCGGCGGTACGCCCGGAGGACACCGTCGCCCGGCTGGGCGGTGACGAGTTCGTCGTCCTGCTGGAGGACCTCGACGACGCGACGGAGGCGACGGCGGTGGCCGACCGCATCTCCCATGCCCTCGCCGCCGAGATCGAGCTGGATGCGGCGGAGGTGACGATCGCGGTCAGCATCGGGATCGCCGTCGCTGGCCAGGAGGACTCCGCGACGTCCCTGCTGCGCAACGCGGACACGGCGATGTACCACGCCAAGGAGAACGGGCGGTCCCGGTGCGAGCGCTACGACGAGCGGATGCGTGAGCTCACCGCCCACCGGGAGCGCACGGAGGAGATGCTCAGGGACTGCCTCGCGGAGGACCGCCTGCAGCTCGCCGTGCAGCCCGTCGTCGATCTCGGCACCGGGGCCGTCGCCGGGTACGAGGCCCTGATCCGCTGCGAGCGGCCCGCCGGCGGGCTGCTGTCCCCCGGGGAGTTCCTCCGGGTGGCCGAGGAGTCCGGGCTCATCGTCCCGATCGGCGACTGGGTGATCCGGACCGCTCTGGATCACCTCGCCGGGTGGGACGGAACGGCGGACGGCGTCCCGACGGTGGCCGTGAACCTGTCCGCCCGGCAGCTGCTCGCCCCCGACTTCGCCGAGCGGGTGATCGCGGCGCTGGAGGAGTCGGGGGTCGCGGCGTCCCGGCTCTGCCTGGAGATCGGGGAGAACACCTTCCTGGAGACCGTCGACCGGGTCGGCCTGCCGCTGCGTCGGCTGCGCGACCTCGGCGTCGTCGTCGCCCTCGACGACTTCGGCACCGGGTACTCCTCGCTGGCGCACCTGCGCCACCTGCCGGTGGACATGCTGAAGATCGACCGGTCCTTCGTCGCCGGCCTGCTCAACCGGGTCGCCGACGCCAACGTCGTCCGTGGTCTGATCGGGTTCGCCCACGCCCTCGGGCTGCGCACCGTGGCGGAGGGGGTCGAGACCGAGCGGCAGCGCAGGGCGCTGGTGGAGTTCGGGTGCGATCTCGGACAGGGCTACCTGCTCGGATCCCCGTTCCTCCTCGGCGGGTCCTCCGGGGGCCGGGCCTCCCGGGCGGTCCGGGTCCGCGAGTCGGAGCCCGCGTTGGTCGGCCCTCTCCTGTCTTCTGCCTCACATGACAATATGTAGTCAATCAATTACGCACGATGAATCCCTCATGGGCTCCGAACACATACTGTTGAGCACTGATAAGCAACCCGTGACTGACCTGCAAAAACACCGAAAGTAAACGCTTTCAGGGGCTTGCCTCACGACGGCGAAGCCGCCAAGGTCGGACACATGTCTCCCGCCGTCGCTGCCAACCGCTCCGGGGCGAGGCGACTCTGGGACACCGACCCCTTCCTCCTGCTGGACTGGGACGCGCCCGACTGGGACGGCGCGCAGCCGGCCGGGTCCGGGTGGTCCGACGCCGAGCTCTTCGGGACGAGCACCACCGCTCCCGCGTGGGAGCCGCAGACCACGGAGTTCGACTGGACGGGCGTCGAGCGGGCGACGTGGAACACCGCAGAGCGCGCCGTCCTCGACGGCAGCGACGCAGTGTTCACCCCCTCCGTGTCGCTGCCCTCGGCCGCGCCCGGCCCGGAGGCCGCCTGGGACTCCACTCCGGAGTGGCTCGTCCCGGACTGGACGGCGCCCCCTGAGGCCCCGGTACGCGCCCGGCACGCCAACCCACCGGCCCCGGCGACGGGCGACCTGCCCGGCACCGGCTCCACCAGGACCTCCGTGCCACTGCCCCGGCGGCGGGACCTGCGGGCTGCGGAGCGGGCTGAGGCCGCGGCTCTCGCCCGCGACCGTGCCGAGGCCCTCCCGGAGACCGACGACCTCGACGGCACCACCACGCTGCCGGCCCCGATCCGCGGCCTCGACGAGGCACCGGCCCGCAGCCTCGACGACGAGCTCGGCGGGACGATCTCCCTGCCCCGCCGCCGCGACCTGCGGACGTCGCCGGAGGCCCCGGCCCGCGCGCCGCGGAAGCGGCGTCGCCTGGCCTCCGCGACCCTCGGCTCGGTCGCCGCCCGCGTCGCCGTGCTCACCGTGCTCGGCTCGGTCGGGGCGGCCACGGTCACCGGCAACTACCCCGACTTCCTGTCCTTCCGCGGCGACATCGCCGGTGCGAGGACCCCCGGCTACACCCTCCCCGACCCGGGCACCGTCCCCGCGGCCTACCTGGCCGCCCAGGCCGACTACACCGAGCGGCGCGGGGCCATCAACGCCGAGCTCGCCGTCGAGGACAAGACCTCCGTCGCGCTGACCCTGGCCAAGAAGCTCTCCGCCCAGCGCGAGGCGGCCAGGATCGAGGCGGCCGAGAAGGCCGCGGCCAAGGCCAGGGCCGAGGCGATGGCCCGCGCGGTCCGCGAGGCCAGGAGCAACCCCCGGGCCGTCGGCAAGCTGATGGCGGCCGACCGCGGGTGGACCGGCAGCCAGTGGACCTGCCTGAACAGCCTGTGGACCCGGGAGAGCAACTGGAACTACCAGGCCAGCAACCCCTCCTCCGGGGCATACGGCATCCCGCAGTCGCTGCCCGGCAGCAAGATGGCCAGCGCGGGCTCCGACTGGCAGACCAACCCGATCACCCAGATCGAGTGGGGGCTGGACTACATCGCCGGCCGCTACGGGACCCCGTGCGGGGCCTGGGCGCACAGCGAGGACGTCGGCTGGTACTGAGCCGACCGGCCGGCCGTCGCCCGGCCCTGCGGTCTTCCTCTGCCGGCGCCTGACGTCGACATCGCGCACACCGGTACGACGCCGGGACGCCGGTCCCCGTTCCCGAGGCCGCCGGTCGTCAGGTCAGCGTTGCCGGGTCACGACCCGAGTTCACCGACCCGAGGCCACCGGTCGCCGGGGATCCCGGGCGGGGTCAGTCCTGGTGCACGTGCCGCCGACGCCTGGTCCGGGAGCTGGGAAGCTCACCGAGGGCGGCCTCGGTCTCGGCGGTGGTGAGGTCGAGAACCCGTTCCACCCGCGTACCGTCGCGAGGGGTGAGCAGGTCCTGCTCCGCCGTGACCGGTCGGGCGAGCGGCGTGACGGGCCCGGTGGTCGGTGACACCGGCGGGGCAGCGGGTACCGGGGCGGGACTGGGAGCGTCCAGCCTGAGCCAGACCACCTTGCCGGTCTCGGTGGAGCGCGACCCCCACGAGCTCGCCAGCTCCTGGACCAGGACCAGCCCGCGGCCGCCCTCGTCGTCCGGGCTGGCGTGCCGCAGTCTCGGCGGCCGGGTGTCGTCGTCCTCCACCTCGATCCACACCGAGGTCTCCCCCCTGCGGATCTGGATCTCCACGTCGGCCCGGGAGTGGCGCACGGCGTTCGTCACCAGCTCCGAGACGAGCAGGGTCGCCGTCGACGCGAGCTCGTCGCCACCGGGGACCGTCAGCAGGCCCCACCGGTCCAGTGCCTCGGTGACCACGGTCCGCGCCCTGCTCACCGACTCGGCCTCGGCCGGCAGCGTGACCCGGACGATCCAGGCCTCCTTGACGGCCGTGGCGTGCAGGAGCAGCAGCGCGACGTCGTCGTCGAAGCTCGCGCCGTCCGGATCGCCGTCGAGGGTGCCGGACGGCGCCGCGGCGAGGGCGGCGTCGCACCGCTCGTCGAGGGTGCCCCGTGCCGCCCACATCCGACCGGCGAGAGCGGAGATCGTGTAGTCGAGGTCGGCTCCCGGCTGCTCGACCAGGCCGTCGGTGTAGAGGGCGAGCGTCGCGCCGGCCGGCATCGGGACGTCGGTCTGCCGGAACTCCACCCCGCCGACGCCGAGCGGGACGGCGAGCGCCTCGGTGATCAGACGCCACCCGTCGGGCAGCAGCAGGATCGGGGGCACGTGGCCGGCGTTCGCCAGGGTGATCACCCCGCGGGCCGGGTCGTAGACGGAGTAGACGCAGGTGACCAACTGCTCCCCGCTCAGCCCGACGACGATGTGGTCGAGGCGGGCGAGCAGCTCCGCAGGCGGTGGGTCGGCCAGGGCGAGGGTCCGCACCGCCGTGCGGAGCTGGCCCATGACGGCGGCGGCCCGCAGCCCACGGCCCATGACGTCGCCGACCACCGCGGCGACCCGCCCGCCCGGCAGCTCGAACGCCTCGATCCAGTCCCCGCCGACCTCCGTGCCGTCCATGCCCGGCACGTATCGCCAGGCGGTCTCCACGCCCTCCAGGGCGGGCAGGGTCTCCGGGAGCAGGCTGCGCTGCAGGGCGACCGCCGCGGAGCGCTGGCGCTCGTAGGACATGGCGTTGGCCAATGCCACCGCGCCGCGGGAGATGAGCTCCTGGGCGAGCCGGACGTCGCTGGTGTCGTAGCGTCGGCCGCTGGCCGAGGTGAGCAGCCACACCGCCCCGATCGGGCGCCCGGCCACGACCATGGGCGCGACGATGCCGCCGACGACGCCGAGGGCCGAGGTGAGACCGGGGTCGGGTCCCTTGGGCCCGTCCGAGGTCTCGACGGACAGGTCCCGCAGCAGGGTGACGGAGCCCTTCTCGGCCGCCCGGCGCATGGGGTGGTCCGGTTCGTAGTCGGGGAAGCTGCCGACGGGTCGTTGCAGGCGCGGGGCGACCATCAGGCCGGGGGCGTGCCGGACGGCGGCCCTGCGCAGCCGGTCCCCGGGTTCGCGCAGGTCGATGAAGATGTGGTCGGCGAGGTTGGGCACCAGCAGGCTGCACAGGTGGTCGAGGGTCACCACCGGGTCGAGGGAGGCGCCGAGCACCTCGCTGGCCCGACTGGTGAGCGCCAGCCGGGCGGTGGCGCTGGCCTGCTCCCGCTCCAGCCGCCGCTGCCGGGTCACCTCGATGACCAGGCAGCCCGCGCCGACCGGCTGGTCGAGGTCGTCGTGGAGCCGGACGAAGGAGGTGAGGAAGACGCGCTCCGGCCCCGGCGCCGTCCCCGGCACGGTGTTGAGCTCCAGGTCCTGGACCGGGCGGCCGGTGAGCAGCACGTGCAGGACGGCGGCGTGTGCCCTGGCTCCGAGCTGCGGGGCGACCTCCTGGACGGTCCGGCCGACGTGATCCTCGGGCTGCAGGCCGTTCATGGCGGCGAGGACCGAGTTGACCCGGGTGAACCGGCCCTCCAGGTCGAAGACGCCCATCCCCACCGGAGCCGAGGAGAAGAGCGCGCCGAGCAGGCTCGCCGTCTGGCCGCGTTCCTCCCCCGACGTCGCGTCGAAGGCGACGCCGACCGCCGCGACGACGCTGCCGTCGGCGTCGCGCACCGGTTCGGCCTGCCAGGCCAGCGGCCGGACGGCTCCGTCGGAGGTCACGTCGGGCAGGACCCCGCGGAACCGGCGGCCGGTGGAGACGGTGGCCAGGACCTCGCGGAAGCCCGGGTCGGTCTCCTCCACAGCGGGCCCGGCGCGATGCTGGGCCTGCGTCCGGCGACCGGACCGTCCGGACGGCTCGGTGCGGACCGGCGGGACCTCCTCCCGCTGCTCGCCGTTGAGCCGGCGACGGGCCGTATTGGCGATCACGGTCGTGCCGTCGAGGTTCACCACCTGCACGGCGACGGGGAGGGCGTCGAGGACGGCCCGGACCACCGGGTCGGAGAGCGACGAGAGGACTCCGGGCGCAGCCGGGGTCGGCCCCGTCACGTCACCGGAGGGGTCGCCGAGGGAATGCGACCGGGTCGCCACACGCCGACCCTAATGGCGTTTCCCGCGATCCGCGCCGGTCGTCGGGCCAAAAACGCCCGGGAGGAGGCCTGCGGGACTCTCGTCCTGACCGTTCAGGGCGTCCTTGGACGAAAGATGGGCATCGTGGAACGGTCTGCGGCGGCGTGACCGCCCGTCCTCCGTCATGCTGGGCGTGCCGGACGACGGTGACTCCGGGTGAGATTCTGGTACGGGAGGTGATCTGCGTGCGGGTGCTCGTCGCGACGGCCAGCCGACACGGATCGACGGGTGAGGTCGCCCTGGCCATGGGGCAGGCGCTGCGGGCGCGCGGACTCGCCGCCGACGTCTGTGCCGTGGACGAGGTCGTCTCCGTCGACGACTACCGGGCTGTGGTCCTCGGCAGCGCCGTCTACCACGGCCGGTGGATCCCCGCCGCGGTCTCCTTCGCCGAGGCCCATGCCGACGCGCTGGCCGGGGTGCCGGTCTGGCTGTTCTCCAGCGGTCCGGTGGGCGACCCGAACCTGCACACCGCACCCGCCGACGCCGAGGCCGTCACCCGCCTGCTCGGTGCCCGCGAGCACCGGACGTTCGCCGGCCGGCTCGGCAAGCAGGACCTCGACGAGGAGGAGCGGGCCGGGGTGACCTCCATCCAGCGCGAGGAGGTCGACTACCGGGACTGGGCAGCGGTGCGCCGCTGGGCGGCCGGCATCGCCGACACCGTGCTGGGCGAGGCCGCGGGGTGATCCCTCCGGGCACCGGGTGTCGGATCGACAACCGTGCCGACGACCGATCCGGCGGGTAGATCCCCGATACTGGTGTCCTCGATCCGGGCGTTCCGGGTGCCACACGGCGCAGGCCACGCGATGCCCACCAGACCGAAGGTCAACTGCTCTGCGAATGGTTCGATCCGGCTACCGTCCGCGGCTGCCCGCAGTCGCGTCGGCGTAGCCCCAGCGCCCGATGGAGACCCCCGTGTCCGTGTCCCCGATCGATCTCGTCGACGCCTCGGAGCCGGAGGCCCTCGAACCCGTGCTCCTGGCCCGGCTGGCAGCGCTCGACCTCGAACAGAAGGTCAGACTCCTCACCGGAGCCGACGCCTGGAGCACCTGCGCGGAACCGGCGGCAGGGCTCGCCCGGATGGTGCTCTCCGACGGCCCGGTCGGGGTCAGGGGGCGGAACTGGGACGAGCGGGACACCTCCGTCAACATCCCCTCACCGACGGCGCTCGCGGCGTCCTGGGACGAGGACCTGGTCGAGCGGCTCGGCCTGATCCTCGCCGCCGAGGCTCGCCGCAAGGACGTCGCGGTGCTGCTGGCGCCGACGGTCAACCTGCACCGCTCCCCCTACGCGGGCAGGCACTTCGAGTGCCTCAGCGAGGACCCCCTGCTCAGCGGCCGGATCGCCGCCGCGTACGTGCGCGGGGTCCAGGCGGGCGGGGTCGCGGCGACAGCGAAGCACTTCGTCGCCAACGACTCCGAGACCGAGCGCTTCCGGCTCGACGCCCGGCTCGACGAGCGCACCCTGCGCGAGCTCTACCTGCCCCCGTTCGAGGCGATGGTCCGCGGTGCGGGGGTCTGGGCGGTGATGGCCGCCTACACCGGGCTCAACGGCACCACCATGACCGAGCATCCGGCCCTGCGCGAGATCCTCGCCCGGGAGTGGGGGTTCGACGGGGTCGTCATGTCCGACTGGCTCGCGGTGCGGAGCACCGAGCCCGCGGCCGGTGCCGCCCTCGACCTCGTCATGCCGGGGCCGGACGGGCCGTGGGGCGAGGCCCTGGTCGAGGCGGTGCGCTCCGGGCGGGTGAGTGAGGCGACCGTCGACGAGAAGGTGCTCCGGCTGCTGCGGCTGGCGGCGAGGGTCGGCGCCCTGGACGGCGTCGCCCCCGCGGTCCCCGAGCCGCCGCCGGTCGACGCCGACGCGGTCCCGGGCGAGCTGCGGGCCGCGGCGGCCGCGGGGTTCGTCCTGGTCCGTAACGAGGCGGTGCTCCCGCTCGACCGCGACGGTCTCGGTAGCGTCGCGGTGCTGGGGCCGAACGCCGTCGACGCCAGGACCCTCGGCGGCGGCAGCGCCCTGGTGTTCCCGCCCTACACGGTCTCCCCGCTGGCCGGGCTGCGGGCCGCGCTCGGTGACGACGTCGAGGTCCGGCACGCCGTCGGGGCCGGCCTGCGCTCCCGGATGCCCGTCGCGACCGCCGCCACGGTCAGCGACCCGGTGTCGGGGGAGCCGGGCCTGCTGGTGCGGCTGCTCGGCGGCGACGGCGGGTCGGTGCTGCACGAGGAGCTGCGCGGCAACGGCCAGTTCGTCTGGTCCGGGTCGTTCGGGCACGGCATCGCCCCGGGGGCGGTCGACCTGATCGAGGTGCGCTACCGGCTGCGGGCACCCGTCGCCGGCGACTACGAGCTGGGCTGCTCCGGGCTCGGGTACTACCGGCTCACCGCGGGCGAGACGGTGCTGGTCAACGAGTACCTGGTGCAGCCGGAGGACCAGGACCTGGTGGACGTGTTCACCAACCCGCCGTACGGCGGGGGCACGCTCCGGCTGGCGGAGGGCGAGGAGGTCGACGTCACCCTCGTGCACACCGTGCAGAAGGACCCGGACGGCGCGGGGTTCCGGCTCGTCGTCGTCCCCCCGGCGCCGGACCCCGACGAGGAGATGGACGCCGCCGTCGCGCTCGCCGCGGAGAGCGATGTCGCGGTGGTGGTCGTCGGCACCACCGAGGAGGTGGAGAGCGAGGGGTTCGACCGGGTCTCGCTCGCCCTGCCCGGCCGCCAGGACGAGCTGGTGCGCCGGGTCGCCGCGGTGAACCCGCGCACGGTGGTCGTGGTCAACGCGGGCGCCCCGGTGCTCATGCCGTGGCTGGGCGACGTCCAGGCGGTGCTGCTCACCTGGTTCCCCGGCCAGGAGTTCGGCAACGCCCTCGCCGACGTGCTGCTCGGGATCCGGGAGCCGGGCGGGAGGCTGCCGACCACCTGGCCGGTCGACGAGAAGGCGCCGCTGCCCGGCGTGCGACCGCGGGAGGGGGTCCTGGAGTACACGGAGGGCCTGCACGTCGGTCATCGCCGGTTCCTGCGGGAGGGGATCGAACCCGCCTTCTGGTTCGGGCACGGCCTGGGCTACACGACCTGGGCGTACCTGGACGCCGAGTGCCACGGTGCCGGGGCAGGGGGCGCACCGGGTGACGGCGGGGCGGTCGCCGGCTGCCGGGCCGGTGAGGACGTGGTCGTGCGGGCGGCGGTCCGCAACACCGGCGAGCGGTCCGGGCGCGAGGTGATCCAGGTGTACGCCTCCCGCCCCGAGAGCGCTGTCGAGCGGCCGGAACGCTGGCTGGTCGGTCACACGGCCGTCGAGGCAGGCCCCGGCGAGGCCAGGGTGGTCGAGATCCGGGTGCCGGCGTGGACCCTGGGGCACTGGGACGTCGCCACCCACGGCTGGGTCGTCGAGCCCGGCGGGTTCCGGCTGGCCGTCGCCCGGTCCGCCGGTGACCGGGGCATCTCCCTCGCCGTCGAGGTCCTCGCCGACCCCGCCTGACCGGTCGCGTCCCTGGCGCCGCCCGGGCCGACGGCCGGACAATCGGATTCGTGCAATCTTCCACTGGTTACCCGGATAGGGTGAACACGTGTATCCCGTGACGAAGCGGGGCGAGCGGGTCATCCTTCGGGAGATCTCGGTTGCCGACGTCGACGCCGTCAAGTCGGTCTGCTGTCATCCCTCGGTCATCCGGAACCTCGGCTTCGCCCCGAGAGGCCGCGACGAGGCGAGCGCCGTCGTCGCCAGGGCCATCGCCTCCGCCCGGCGGGTGCCCCGGACCGAGTACCTGCTCCTCGTCGTGCTCGAGGACCGCGACGAGGCCGTCGGGGTGATGCGGCTGACCCTCGATCTCGACTGCGGCGCGGAGTTCGGCGTCGCCGTCGACCCACCGCACAGCGCCCAGATCTGGGGCGCCGTCCGGGAGGGCGGCGCGTACCAGGAGCACGGCCGCGAGGGGACGCGGCTGCTCCTGGCCCTCGGCTTCGACGACCTGGGCCTGCACCGGCTCTGGGGTGCGGAGGGGCTCGACTCCGCGACGCCGGAGCGGCCGGTGCTCCACGCCGGGATGGGCAGGGAGCGGATCATCCGGGACCACGTCTTCACCAGGGGCGGCTGGCGGGACACCGCCGTGTACTCGATCCTCCGGCAGGAGTGGGAGCTGGTCCGGGCACGGGAGAACGGCGTCGTCCGGCTGTAGGGCCGGGTCCCGGAACTCCTTGACTTCGCGTGCGCTCTAATCCCTAACGTCGTCCCCGTCGGCCCTCGGAGCCGAGCGCCGGACCACGGTCCGGTGCCGGGCCGGGGGACTCACCACGGGAGGGAACAGCGATGGAGACCAGGAGCCTCGGCGTGCTCGGCCCGGTGAGCGCGCTCGCGCTGGGCGGCGGCGGGATCGGTGCGGTGTGGGGCGAGACGACCCGGGAGGAGGGCGTCGCCACCCTCCGCGAGGCTCTCGACCTGGGGATCACGGTGCTCGACGCCGCGCCCGGCTACAACGTGTGCGAGGCGCTGATCGGCGAGGCGTTCGCGGGCCGGCTGCCCGAGGGCACGCTCGTCACCACCAAGTGCGGCATCGGCAACGTCGGGCCGGGAGGCCTCTACGACCGGCTCAGGGAGTCGCTCACCCGCAGCCTCGCGGCCATGCGGCTCGACGCCGTCGACCTGTTCTTCCTGCACAACCCGGTCACCCCGGCCCTGCCACTGGCCGTCGACGAGCAGCGCGTGCTGACGCACTGGCACACCGGCTGGAAGGTCCTCACCGAGGAGGTCGTCCCGGCCTTCGAGCGCCTGGTCGCCGAGGGCCTCACCCGGCACTGGGGCCTCACCGGCGTCGACGTGCCCCGGGCGATCATCGACGCCGTGGGCAGGGAGCCGCGGCCGGCCGCGATCCAGGCGGTGACGAACCTGCTCGACAGCGCCGGCGGCCTCACCGACGAGCCCACCGACGCCCACCCGCGCGAGGTCATCGCCGCGGCCGGGCGGAACGGGGTCGGCGTCATGGGCATCCGGGCGGTCCAGGCCGGTGCGCTCACCGCCGGCTTCGACCGGGAGCTGCCGTCCGGCCACCGCGATCTCGCCGACTTCGACCGCGCGTCGGGGTTCCGGGACCTGTGTGCGCGGTGGGGTGAGGACCCGGCCCTGGTCGCCCACCGGTACGCCCTCGGGATGGCGGGGGTGGACACCCTCGTGCTCGGGGTGAAGAACCGCCGCGAGCTGCGCGCGGTGGTCGACGCCTGCGCTGCGGGTCCGCTGGAGCCGGAACGCGTCGCGGCCGTCGACGCGTCGGTGACGCCCTCGGGCGGCTCGGGCGGCTGAGATCAGGCCAGGGAGAGGAACAGCTTCTCCAGTTCGGCCGTGGCCTCCGGGTCGGCTCCGCCCTCCTCGGTGACGCACTGCCGCAGGCCGCAGGCGACGAGCCGGAACCCGGCCCGGTCGAGGGCCCGGGACGCCGCGGCGAGCTGGGTCACGATGTCCTTGCACGGGCGGCCCTGCTCCAGCATGGCGATGATCCCGTCGAGCTGCCCCCGTGCCCGGCGGAGGCGGATCACGATGTCCTTGGCGGAGCTCTCGTCGAGCTGCACGGTGTCCCTACCCCTCCACTGGTCCTCCGGGACGACGCCCGGCCCGGCTCAGCGTACCTCCCGGGGTATTGATGCCGGGCCGGGGATGCTCAGGCGGCCGGTCGGGACAGCCCGACGAGCCGGTGGTCGGCGGTGAACAGCCGGCCGACGAGGCCGAGGGCGACCACCGCCGTCGTGGTGGCGACCGAGCCGAGGACGACGAACATCACCACGGCCTGGACGAGCACGGCGTCCATCGGGTCGACCCCGGCCAGGATGAGTCCGGTCATCGCCCCGGGGAGGAACACCAGCCCCACCGCCCGGGTGGCCTCGATCTGCGGGACCAGTGCCAGGCGCACCGCCGCCGCGAGGTACGGCCGGGCGGCCTGCCGGGAGGTGAGCCCCAGTGCCAGCCGGGCCTCCACCTCGTCGCGCTGGTCCCGGAGCTGCTCGACGATCCGCCTGCCTGCCTGCACCGTCGCGCTCATCGCGTTGCCGACCATGAGCCCGGCCAGCGGCACGAGGGTCCGGCCGGTGAGCGGGAACACCCGGAGTCCGAACAGCACCCCGAGGGTGATCACGGCGGACGCGGCGAAGGCGGCGGTGGCCAGCGGGACGACGCCGGGGATCTCCGGTGCCCTACGCCGGACGACGACGCCCGCGTAGCCGGTCATCGCCGTCACCCAGAGCCAGGACAGCACCAGCGGCCGGTCCGGGGCGATGACCAGGGCGAGCGCCCAGCCCACCAGCAGCAGCTGCGCGATGGCCCTGGCCGCTGCCCACAGCAGCGAGCGCTCGAGCCGCAGGCCGAGCAGCGCCGAGACCCCGACCGCGACGGCGACCAGCGTCAGCGACGCGCCCAGCCCGGCCCAGGTGACGTCCCCGGTCACCGCGATCCCGCCGGGTCGCCGGTGAACAGCGTCATGGCCTCGGGCCGGTCCGACAGTCCCTCGGTCGGCCCGGCGTGGACGAGCCGGCCGTCGACGAGGACGAGGACCCGTTTGGAGACCCGACGCACCTGGTCGAGGTCGTGGGTCACCCAGAGCGCGGTGAGCCCGTCGGCCACGAGCTCGCCCACCAGCCGCTCGAAGACCGCCCGCTGGCCCGCGTCAAGCGCCGAGGTCGGCTCGTCGAGCAGGAGCAGCTCCGGCTCGGTGACCAGGGTGCGGGCCAGGCACATCCGCTGCGCCTCGCCCCCGGAGAGCTCCGCGGCGGGCCGGTCGAGGAACGACGCGTCCAGGCCGACCCGGCGCAGCGTCTCGGCGAGGACGTCGTCCCTGCCGCCGGACAGGGCGACGAGGAGGTTGTCCCGCACCGTGCCGCCGAAGGGGGTCGGCCGCTGGAAGACCATGCCGGCCCGCCGGCGCAGGGCCGGTGACCCGAGCGTCGCGGCGTCGTCACCGCGGAAGCGCACCGTTCCCGTCGTCGGGACGTCGAGCCGGTTCACCAGCCGCAGCAGGGTCGTCTTGCCTGCCCCCGAGGGCCCGACCACCGCCGTGACCAGCCCGGGCGCGATCCCGACGGACACGTCCCGCAACGCCCACCGGTCACCCCGGCGCACCCCGACCTCCGAGAAGGACACGATCGGTGTCAGCGGAGTCACCACTCGGTAAGGATGCCGTACCCGGATGCCGGGTACCCACACCACGGTCCGCACGTCCCCCGGCGCAACGGTCGATGTGCCGGCCGACGCCCCGTTCGTACCGGGGGAGGGGCGGGGGCGTGCCGCTCAGGTTCGTGGGCTACGGTGCGGTGCCTCGTGTCCTCTGACTTCCTCACCCCCAGAAGGTCGCCGTGACTCCTCAACGCCGGCAGCTCGCCGTTCTCGTCGCCGTCCTGGTCGCCGCCGTGATCGTGGTCGCGCTGGTGCTGGTCCTGCCCGGTGACGGCGACTCCTCGCCCAAGGCCTCACCCACGACCACCTCGGCCACCTCGGCGCAGCCGACGCCGACGCCGACGCCGTCGCCGACGGTGAAGGCGGAGCTGGTGTCCTCCATGGACGTCAAGGTCTCCGGGGACTTCGGTAAGAAGCCGAAGCTCACCGTCCCGGACGACGATCCGTCGAAGAAGCTGCTGCTGCAGATCGTCTCCGAGGGCGACGGCCCGGCGGTGGTCGCGGGGCAGACGACCGTCCTGGACTACCTGGGTCAGACCTGGAAGCCCAAGAAGGGCAAGGCCAACGTCTTCGACAACTCCTTCGACCGGAAGACCCCGTCGGTGTTCGTCGCGGGCAGTCCCGACCTCATCGCGGGCTGGAACGCGGCGGTCGTCGGTCTCAAGGTCGGCAGCCGCGCGCTGGTGAGCATCCCGCCGAAGTTCGGCTACGGGGCGAAGAAGGAGGAGGGCAAGGAGCTGTCCGGGGAGACCCTGCTCTTCGTCATCGACATCCATGCGGCCTACGCCCCGGACGCCACGGCCGACGGCGCCGAGGTGGCCCCGACCGTCGAGGGCCTGCCAGAAGTCGAGTCGAAGTCCGGTCAGAAGCCGAAGATCACCTCGATCGAGGGTGCGTCGGCCGACGGGGACAAGCCGAGGTCGGGCCTGCTGATCGAGGGCACCGGCGAGAAGATCGACCCGGCGCGGAAGCTGGTCTTCCAGGTCGTGGAGACCAAGCCGGGCTCGACGGAGATCTCCGGGGACACCTGGACCCAGGGCGGTCCCCAGGTCGTGGACGCCAGCCAGATCCTGCAGATGGCCAAGGCCCTGATCGGGCAGCGGGTCGGCAGCCGCGCCGTCGTCGTGGTGATGCCGCCGAGCCAGGAGGCCACCGGCACGACCCCGACGAGCCCGTCCGGTCCCGTCTCCCTTGTCGTCGACATCATCGGCCAGGTCTGATCCCCGGACCCACCAGGATCGCCACGGTCACGCGGCGGCGGTCCGCTGCCCGGTCAGCGGACCGCCGCCGGTGTCGTTCCGAGCAGCGTCGCCCTGACCTCGCGGCGCAGCACTTTCCCGATCATGGATCTGGGCAGCTCGGCGACGGCCACGACCTCGCGCGGGACCTTGTAGCCGGCCAGGTAGGTGCGGCAGTGGGCGCGGACCCGGTCCTCGTTCAGGCTCGCCCCCTCGGCCAGGACGACCGCGGCGGTCACCCGCTCGCCGCCGTCCGGTCTCGGCAGCCCGACGACCGCGGCGTCCGCGATCCCGTCCAGCCGGCGCAGCACGTCCTCGACCTCCGACGGGTAGACGTTGAACCCGCCGGTGATGATCAGCTCCTTGAGCCGGTCGACGATCCGCACGCAGCCGTCCTCGTCCGCGATCACGATGTCCCCCGTCCGCAGCCAGCCCCCCGGCAGCAGCACCGCCGCGGTCTCCTCCGGCTGGTTCCAGTACCCGTCGAAGACCTGCGGTCCGCGGACGAGCAGCTCACCCGGGTCGCCCGGCGGGCGGTCGACGGTCGGGTCGTCGGGGTCGACGATCCGCATGACGGTCGACGGGAACGGGACGCCGACCGTGCCGGGACGGCGGGCCGGGGAGATCGGGTTGCCGAGGACGACGGGGGAGGCCTCCGTCATCCCGTACCCCTCCACGAGCAGCCCGCCGGTGACCTCCTCCCACAGGGCGACGGTCGCCGGTGGCAGCGACATGGCGCCGGAGATCGCGTAGCGGATCGAGCGCAGGTCGACCCCCCGCTCCCGTGCCGCCGTGGCGAGCTGCTCGTACACCGGCGGCACGCCCGGCAGGAAGGTCGCCGGGCGGCGGCGGGCCGCGGAGAGCACCGCGTCGACGTCGAAGCGGGGGAAGAGCACCAGGGTGGCGGCGATGCTCACCGTGAACGACAGGCACAGGGTCAGCCCGTAGGAGTGGAACAGCGGCAGGACGCCGTAGACGGTCTCCTCGCCGTCGACGAGCCCGGGCAGCCAGGCCCGGCCCTGCACCGCGTTCACCCGGAGGTTGCGGTGGCTGAGCACGGCGCCCTTCGGGGGCCCGGTCGTCCCGCCGGTGTACTGCAGTGCCGCGACGTCGTCCGGCCCCGGGCGGGGCACGTCGGGGTCGAGCCGCGGCGCGGCGCCGACCAGCCGCTCCCAGCTCAGGGTGCCCGCGGGCACCGGACCGGTCATCGAGGCCCTGAGCGACCGGGCACGCGGCACGGGCAGCCGCAGCGCCCACCGGGACCTCCGGGGGAGGGCCGCGGTCAGGTTCACCGCCACGACGGTGCGCAGGGCGCCGGCCCCACCGGCCTCGACGACGGCGGGAACCGCCCGGTCCCAGCAGACGGCGACCTCGGCCCCGTGGTCGGCGAACTGCTGCGCGAACTCGGCGGCGGTGGACAGCGGGTTGTGCTCCACCACGATCGCCCCGAGCCGGAGCACCGCGTAGAAGGCCACGACGTGCTGCGGGCAGTTGGGCAGCACCAGCGCCACCCGGTCCCCTGGCCGGACCCCCAGCTCGCGCAGGGCGTGCGCGGCCCGGGCGACGCCGTCCTCCAGCTCGGCGTAGCTGGTGGCGGCGCCGAAGAAGTCGAGCGCCACCCGGTCCCCGAACCGTGCCGCCGCCACCTCCAGCGGGGTGTACAGCGACTCGGTGGGCAGGTCGACGTCGGCGGGCACGCCGTCGGCGTAGTGCGCCAGCCACGGGCGGGGCATCGGGTCCGTCGTCACGGGAGGACATCCTTACGGATCAGTAACCTACGCAGAGGTAGGTTACCCGTCGCGGTCCCGCTCCGGCTCGTCCGACCGGGTGACGGTCGACGGCGTGGCCGGGACGCCGTCGGCAGCCCGGGGTGGTGCCCGGTCAGCCGATCCCGGTGCCGAGGAGGCTGCCGACGCCGTAGGTGACCGCAGCCGCGAGCCCGCCGACGACCAGCTGACGCAGCCCGGTGCGCACCATGGAGCGCCCGTTGAGCAGACCGATCCCGGCACCGACGGCGACCATGGTCACGGCGGCGAGGGCGACCGCCGTGAGCAGGGCGGCGGTGCCGCCGCCGACGGCGTACGGCAGCACGACGACCACGGCGCCCAGCGCGAAGGCCAGCAGGCTGGACGCCGCGGCTCCCCACGGCGACCCCAGGGCGTCCGGGTCCAGCCCCAGCTCCTCGCGGGTCAGGGTGTCCAGGGCGACCCGGGGGTCGGACATGATCCGCTCGGCGATCTCCCGGGCCTGCTCCGCGGCCAGGCCCTTCGCCCGGTACAGCAGCACGAGCTCCTCGAGCTCCTCCTCGGGAGACTCCTCCAACTCGGCCGCCTCCAGGGCGATCTCCCGCTCGAACATCTCCCGCTGGCCCGCCATGGACACGTACTCGCCCGCCGCCATCGAGAACGCCCCGGCCAGCAGACCGGAGACCCCGGCCAGCAGCACGGTCGACCGGGACGCCCCGGATCCGGCGAAGCCCATCACCAGCGCGGTGTTGGAGACCAGCCCGTCGCTCACCCCGAAGATCGCCGCCCGGACGGCTCCCGAGCGGTCCCCCCGGTGCCAGCGCTCCCGCCGCCCGATGACCTCCCTCGGGTCGCCGACCGGCCCGGGGGCTGTGGAGCCGTCCCGCAGGGCCGCGAGGGTCCTGGCGTGCCCCCGCTCGTCGTCGGCCATCCCCGGGGCGGCGTCCGGGTCGGCGTCGTAGACCCCGGCGTCGGTCCGCTCCGCCCGCTCGACCAGCGGCAGCACGGCGGCGGCGGAGAACCGCCTGGCCGTGGCGGCGAGCAGCCGGGTCCGCAGCCCGGGGCGGTCGGGCTCCGGCACCGGAAGGCCGGCCTCGAGCAGCCGGGACTCCCAGTGCGCCGCGTGCCGCCGTTCGACCTCGGCGAGCTCGCGGAGGATCGCCGCCCGCTCGCCGGTCTCCGCGGTCGCCAGCGCGTCGTACAGGGTGGCGGCCTCGCGCTCTCCCGTCAGCAGCCGACGCCACCGGGCGGCCGCGGCGGGGTCCGGGATCTCCGCGGCGGCGGGCTCCCGGGGCTCGGCCGTGGTGCCGTCAGGGGGCTCGGCCGCGGCGTCGTCCCCGGCAACGGTCCCGGGGGAGGGGATGCCACCTGGGGGATGGATCATGCTGCCTCCGTTCGCCCGGCCCCGTCTCCGCGGCCTCCCCGGTCCCCGCGCCACGCCGGGACCGTGCCGGTCGTCCGCTGCGCCCGGTCCGTACCGGTTCCACCGGTCGGCGCCGCGGTGACCCGTTCGGGTCCCTATGCTGCGACGGCAGGCCGGGTACCGCCACCGGGCGGTGGTCGAGGAGGGAGGGCCGGTGGATCCGCTGGACACCCTCTGCGAGGCGGTCCGCACCACCCCCGTTCCCGGAGCACCGCCGTCCATCTCCCGGGAGTCGGCCGCCGTCGGGCTCGCCTTCCTCGACACCGCGCTGCGGCAGAACCACGTCCGGCGGCTGACCGAGCGGCTGGAGCTCGTCGAGCACCGGCTGGCCAGGCGCACCACGGAGCTCGACATCAGCCTCGGGCTGCTCGACGCGGAGCAGCGCGACGCCGCCGAGCTGTTCCGGACCATGCGCAACCACGACCCGGACGGCGCGGGACGGCAGGGTGCCGAGCTGCTCTGGGTGCCGGTGGCGCGGGTCGCCCAGGAGTGGGAGGCGCCCATCGCGGTGGTGTCGGCCGAGGGGGCCCGGCTGCCGCGGCTCACCCAGTACGAGACCTCCCGGCTGCTCGCCGCGGGGCTGTACCAGCTGCTCAAGGGCATCCTGTCCAGCCTGCCCGAGTCGGCGGAGCGCTCCGACCTCTCCCGGCTGCTCTACAGCGAGGACGAGTCGCGGTGGCTGCTGCAGAGCGCCCTGTCGACCCTGCTCGCCGAGCGGCACAAGCCGAGGACCACTCACCCCCGGCCGGGCACGGACCGGCACGGGGCGCGCCACCGGGAGCTCCTGCTCGGCGTCCTCGACCGGCACGCCCCCGAGCTCGACACCTACCGCGAACTGCTCGGGGTGGCGCTGCACGACAACCTCCTCGTCGTCGGGCTGGACGGGCGGCGCGACGAGCACCTGCTCAGCTACGACTCCCCGCCGCTGGTCGGGCGGGGGCACCCGATCGGCCCGGCCGGGGTGCTGCGCTGGCTGCGGCGCAGCGGCTCGTACTACCGGGTCGACTACCGCACCGCCGTCCCGGCGAACCTGCGCGCCTACCACCTGGTCGCGGAGACCGAGGGGTCCGTCGAGATCGCCCGGATGCACCTGGTGACCAGCGCGGACGTCCCGCGGGTGCGAGGGCTGGGGGAGGACCTGCTGGCGCTGGCCGCCCGGCTCGAGGCGACCCAGGCCGCCGAGGGCGGCGGCCGCGCGGGCGGGCGGCGGGTCCTGGAGTGGGAACTGCAGACGGTCCTGCGCACCCTCGCCGAGGTGGTCCGCTCCCGCCGCTGGGAGGCCGACCAGGCGGGGATCACCTTCGTCGAGGACCCGTTCCCCGTCTCCGGAGCCCTGGCCTGGGCCGGTGCCCCCGAGCAGGCGGACGCCCGGGGGTCGCTGCTGGACCAGCCGGAGGTCGGCCCGGGGGCGCTGCGCGCGGCCGCGGCGGAGCTGGAGGAGCTGGAGCTGAGGTCGGACCTCTCCCTGGCCAGCGACCCGGAGAGCAACCGCGCCCACGTGTACTGGCGCAGGTCCGGCGCGCCCTCGGCCACCGGACGGCGGGTGGGGATCCGGGTCACCGCGGTGCTGCGGGACTCGGTCCACTCCAGGGCCGACTCGATCATCGGCTACCTGCTGGCCCTGATGGGCATCACCTACCTGGTCGCGGCGATGCTCACCGGCAGCCCGTGGCCGTTCGGGGTGTTCCCCGGCCGCAGGGCGGGGGACAACGCGGACGCCGTGGTGGCCGTGCTGCTCCTGGTGCCCGGGTTCATCTACACCCGGCTGGACCTGCCTCCCCCGCGGTCCATCGCGGCCCGGGTCCACCTGCTCACCCGCGGCGTCGCCGACCTCGCCATCGGCATCATGATCGTCATTGCGGCGACGGTGGCGATCCGGCCGGAGTCGCGGCTGCTCGTGACGATCCTCGAGGTCGCAGCGGGCCTGCAGGTCACGGCGCTGCTGGTACTGCTCGCCCAACGGCGGGGCGGGTTCGGCCAGGTGCCGGTACCGGCCTCGGTCCCGCGCTGGGCGAGGCTCGGCGCCGCCCGCGTCGGCAGGACCCGGCCGGACGCCGACTTCACCGCGGCCTGGACGGACGGCGACGGGGTGAGGGCCGATGGCTGAGAGCATCGGGGAGTCCTCGGCCAGGGCACTGGCCGACCTCGCCCGGGCCGGGTACGCGATCCAGCGCGAGCCGTTCACCCAGGTCAACTTCGAGGTCCACCACGCCCCCGACCGCCGGGGCTACCTCAGGGAACAGGTGCGGAGCTGGCTGGACTCCGACGCCGCCGGCTCACGGCCGACCCCCCAGGAGACGGTGAGCTCCAGCGCCTACGGGACCGGCCTGCTCGTCGCCACCCGCCGGGGCGTCCTCGAACCGGAGATGTCCGCCCGGCACCAGGGCAGCAGCGCCCCGGTCCGGGTCAGGGTGGTGCAGCGCAGGGACGTGCGGGTCTTCGTCGGGTCCGCCCGGCCGAACCCGACCTTCGGTCACCGCGCGGCCGGCACCCTCGAAGGCATGATCAGCATCGACGAGCGTCAGGTGCCGGTCACCCACCGGCACGCGCTCGCCGTCCGGGAGGTGCTGCGCGCCGTCTCCTCCCTGGCCGCCGAGGTGGCCGGGGCCCCGCTGGTCTCGCTGCAGTCGCCGGTCCAGCTGCCCCAGCGGAGACCGGGCTCCGCGCCGTCGGAACGTTCGGAGAGCTGGGGGTTCCCGGCCTCGGTCGCCGTCCGGTTCGCCATGGCGCTGCCCCGCCCGCACGCGGAGCTGCGGCTGCGGCTGGCCGACGAGCTCACCGCGTTCTGCCGGGTGCACGGCTACGGCCTCTGGCTGACCGACACCCGGCTCGGCCACCGCTCGGGCAACTGGTTCCCGGTGCTGGAGCACACCTCCGAGCGCCCGGACGGGCGGGAGGGGCCGTCCCGGCGGGACGGGGACGGCGCCCCCGGCCGGAGGGAGGCGGTCCGGGCCTGCCTGCCGGTCACCCTCGTCGGTCCGGCCCGGGTGGGCACCGCCAGCGCGGTGCTGCGCTACCTGACCCGCTGCGAGGGCGTCGGCGTCCTAGGCTGCTCGGTGACCACCCTCGACGACCTGGCCTTCGTGCACCTGCTGCTGACCGGGCGGCGCGGTCGGGACGAGGCCGCCGGGCGGCTGCGGGAGCCCGACCGGCGCTCCGACGTGGGCACCGACCTGTTGCTGGCCCTTCCGGCCTGCGTCGAGGCGGTGACCGGCCGGCCGGCCGGGGTACCGGGCACGCCGGGGGACGGCGCGGTGCGGGAGGCCCTCGCCCGACTGCGCCGGGTGGCAGGCGACTACCAGGCGCTCGTCGGGCCGGCGCTCGCCGTCGAGGCCGCCCCGGCGACGCCACGACGTCCGGTCTGGGTGTCCTGGCAGGTCGAGGGCGGCAACCCGGGGGTCGCCGGGCCGCTCGACGCGCTGATGAACGCCTTCGAGGCCGCAGGGGTCGGCGAGGGCAGGACCGCGACCGGGGCGACGGACGGCCCCAACGTCGAGTACCTGGTCTGCCGGGAGGTCGGCAGCTCCGTCGTCCGGGCGAAGGGGAAGCTGTCGCTGCCGGAGGAGTTCGTCACCGTCGCGGGCACCCCGCTGGAGGCGGCCCCGACGAAGCTGTGCGTGCAACTCGAGGACGTGTGGCGGGCGGCGATGCGCCCGACCGCCGACCGGCCGGGGCGGGCCGACGTCGCCGTGGCCTGGCGAGAGTACTGGCTGGCCCACGCCAGGTCGTCGTGACCAGGGCTCGTCGCGACCAGAGACCGTCGTGACAGGGCTCGTCGTGACAGGGCTCGTCGTGACCAGGGTCAGTGTGACGGCCCGTTCCCCGGCGTCGGGAAGTGGGCCAGCCGGGCGAAGAGGGAGATGACGCCGGTGGCGATGACCACGACGAGCAGACCGGACCGCAGGCTGGTGGCGTCGGAGATCTCCCCGACCAGCCACGGCCCGGCGAAGAAGGCCGGCCAGGCCGCGATGGTGAGGGTCGCGATCGCCTGACCGGACGGGATGCCCGGCTGGTTGCCGGCGGCGCCGTAGACGGTCGGGGTCACGCAGGACAGGCCGAGCGCGACGAGGGCGAACCCGACGAAGGCCGCGGCCGGGGTCCCGACGGCGAGGCCTGCGGTCAGGCCGAGCCCGCCCAGCAGCGGGATCGTGCGGAGGAAGCGCGCGTGCCCCAGCCACTGCAGGGCCCGGTCGCCCACCAGCCTGCCCGCGAGCTGGGACGCCGTGATGCAGGAGAAGATCAGCGCCCCGGCGGCCGCCCCGGCGCCGAGGGTCTCGTTGACGTAGATGCCGGCCCAGCCGGAGACGATGCCCTCGCCGATGGCGGAGCTGAACCCGAGCACCGCGAGCAGGCCCAGTTGCGCGGTGAAGACCGGCCCGGCCCTGACCCCTGCCGGGACCGGCTCGTCCGCGGGGAGCCAGCGCGTTGTCAGCCCGAGGGCGAGCACCAGGACCACGTTGGTCGCCAGCAGTTGGGGGCCCGGAGCGATCCCGAGCCGGGCGGCCAGGGTCCCCAGCAGGCCGCCGACGAGGGCGCCGAGGCTCCAGCCGGCGTGGAAGTTGCTCATGATCGGCCGGGCGTAGGCGCGCTCGACGACCACCCCCGCGCTGTTGGCCGCCGGCTGCAGGGCGCTCGCCGACATGCTCCACGCGATCATGGCGATGACCAGGAGGAGGGGTTCCGGGGCGAAGGCCATCGACGGTCCGATGCCCGCGCAGAGCAGCATGGTGATCCGGCTCATCCGCCGTGCCCCGACCCGACTGATGATCGCCGTCGACAGCAGCATGACCGCCAGCGACCCCAGCGCGCTCACCGTGCCGAGCCGTCCCCAGACCGCGTCGCCCAGCTCCAGCCGGGTCTTCACGTCGGGCACCCGGGACAGCCAGCTCCCGACCATGATCCCGAAGGTGACGAAGACCGTCAGGACGGCGAGCCGGCTCCGTCGGGGCGGATCCTCGACGTCGTGCCGGCCTCCGGTGGAGGGCGGATCCTCGACGTCGTGCCGGTCGCCGGTGTCCGTACCGGGATCGGCCGACCGCTCGTGGGATGCTGCGGACGCGTCGGATCGGGGTGCGAGGGCCACGGGACAGTCACGGTACGCGGACGACGGGCCGGTCCGCGGCGGGACCCGCTCAGCGGACCGACACCGGTTGCGGATCACAGGCGTGCGGAGCACGGGGAAGGGGTGCCGGTGTCCGGGTGGACGGTGCTGACCGAGGAGCGGTTCGTGCTCGGCGAGGGGCTGCGCTGGACGGGCGCCGGAGGAGGCGACGTTCCCGCGGTGGTCATGGTCGACATCCCCAGCGGCCGGTTGCTGTCCCTCGATCCGGACCGGGCGGGGAGGCCGCGGACGCTGGCCCGGCTCGACGTCCCGCTGGGCGCGGTCGCGCCGGTCGCGGGCGGCTCCGGCTGGGTCGCCGCGGCCGGGACGGGGATCGCCCTGCTCTCCGCGGACGGCGCTCTCACCTGGCTCGACCGGCCCGAGGACGCCGCGGCCGGGCCGATGCGGATGAACGACGGCGTCTGCGACCCCGCCGGGCGGTTCTGGGCCGGTTCGATGGCCGTGGACGCCGCCCCGGGAGCCGGCAGCCTGTACCGGGTGGACCCCGACGGCGGGGTGCGCCGGGTCCTCGACGGGCTCGGCACCCCCAACGGCCCCGCCTTCAGCCACGACGGCACCACCATGTACCTCGCCGACAGCGGGCGGCAGATCGTGGACGTCTTCGACGTCGACCCGTCCACCGGGGACCTCGGCCGGCGCAGGCGCTTCGCCGAGCTCGACCGCGGGCTCCCCGACGGCATGATCGTCGACGACGAGGGTCACCTGTGGGCTGCGGTCTGGGACGCCGGCCAGGTGCACCGCTACTCCCCGGACGGCGAACGGGTCCTCGTGCTCGACGTCCCGGCCCGTCGGCCGACCAGCGTCTGCCTCGTCGCCGGCCACCGGCTGCTGGTCAGCAGCGCCACGGAGGGCCTCGGGGAGCCGGGGGCGCAGGACGGGCGGGTCCTGGCCCGGGAGGTCGGTGTCGGCGCACCCCCGGCACGGTCCTTCGCGCTGGGCTGAGAACACCCTCCCGGGGACGAGCTGAGCAGCCGACCGGGAGACCCGACCCCCTCCGACGTGGTATTGAGTGCGTGCGCCACGGCGCGGCATGCCCAGCGAGGAGGAGGAGGTGGGTCCGACGTGACACCACCGGAGACCACCGGCCCGACGGCGGGCTCGCCCGCGACCACCGGCGGGCAGCCGGCCGCGCCCCGCCAGGCCCCGGACGGCGGCACCCCCGCCCCGCAGCCGCCGCCGGCCGAGGCCGCAGCCACCCCCGAGGACCTCCTCGTGACCTGGCACCACGGGATCCGGGTGCTCCAGGTCGCCCACGGCCTGGCCTCGGAACGGCAGGCCCGGCTCACCCGGACCACCGAGGTGCTCATGGCGGCGCTCACGGCGGCCGTCGGCACGGCGATCCTGCTCTCGGACGTGAGCCCGATGAGCACCCTGCTGCGCAACAGCGCGGCGGGCCTCGCCCTGCTCGCCGCGGTGATCGGGGTGGTGCGGATCGCGTTCGACTACCCGGAGACGGCCCTGCAGCACCGGCAGGCGTCGCTGCGGTACGCGCACCTGCGCCGCGAGGTGGAGACCGTGCTCGGCAGCGGCACCGTCATCGGCCAGCAGCAGGTCGCGACCCTGCGCACCGCCTGGTCCGGGGTCGAGCAGCAGGCACCCGGGGTCAGCGCGAGGCTGCGGGCACGGGCGGTGCGGGACATCGAGCGCGCCGAGGCCGACCGCGGGTCGGTCGACTGAGTCCCTGAGCACGTCGGTCGGCCGTGCCCCCTGAGCACCTCGGTCGACCGAGCCCCTGAGCACGCCGGTCGACCGACGGATGCTCCGGTCGCCGGTTCAGGACGCGGGCTCCGCGGGTACGTGCAGGGCGAGCAGGGCCAGGTCGTCCCGGATGTCCTGGGCCTGCTCGAGCACCCCCTCGGCGATGGTGTCGACGAGCTCCTGCGCCCCGTGCGCCGGTGCCCGGGCGAACAGCGCGTGCACGGCGTCGATGCCCAACTGCCTGCCCCTCGGCACGGTCGCCTCGGTGATCCCGTCGGTGTAGAGCAGCAGGGTCTCCCCGGCGTCCAGCCACACCTCGGCCTGGCCGACCTCGATCCGGGGCAGCAGCCCGAGCAGGGTTCCCCGCACCGGTACCGGGGTCACCGTGCCGTCGCGGCGGCGGACCAGCGGCGGCAGGTGCCCCCCGGTGGCCACCCGCAGCCGGACGCCGCCGTTCACGCGGGTCAGCCGGGCCACCACGACCGTGGTGAAGGTCTCGTCCCGCTCCCCGGTGTCCAGCACGACGTTGACCCGCCGGAGGGCGTCCTCGGGGTCGGTGTCGTCCAGGAGCAGGGCGCGCAGGGTGTGCCGGACCGCGGTGCCGACCGCGGCGGCTGCGGGACCCTTTCCGCACACATCCCCGAGCACCAGCCACCAGTGCTCGCCGCTGCGGAAGGCGTCGTAGAAGTCGCCACCCACGTCGAGGCCCGCGGTCCAGGGGCGGTAGTGGGTGCCGATCTCCAGCCCGGGGATGTCCGGCACGTCGGGCGGCTGCAGGCTGCGTTGCAGCACCCTGGCCACCCGGTCCCGCTCGGTGTAGAGGCGGGCCTTCTCGGTCGCGGAACCGGCGCGCCGTCCCAGCTCGGTCGCCAGCGCGGCGTCCTCGACCGTGAACCGCCTGCTCCCGCAGCGCAGCAGGGTCAGCGCGCCGATCCCGACGCCGTTCGCGACCAGGGGGACGACGACCACCGAGCGGGGGTCCAGCCGGGCGAGCACGTCCCGCAGCCGGGGGTCGTCCACCCCGGTGACGAGTCGTTCGGCGTCCAGCTCCTCGCTGACCAGGGTCTCCAGGCTCCGCACCGCCTCGAGCACCCGCTCGGCGGTCTGCCGGGGCCGGAGCAGCCGGTCGGCCTCGGCGGCGATCTCCGCGTGCTCGGGGTCCCGGTGGGTGATCAGCTCGCGGCACAGGCCCGAGCGGTCCTGGAGATCGACCAGGCACCAGTCGGCGAAGTCCTCGACGACGAGGTCGGCGACGTGCCGGAGCAGGACGTCGACGTCGAGGGGGGAGATGAGCAGCCGGGACAGTCGGGCCAGCAGCAGCAGCCGCCGATGGGACGCCTCGGCCTCCTCCCGGGCCCGCAGCTCCGCCTGCTCGGCAGCCCGCAACGCGCGCTCGAACCCCGCCGGGGTGAGGTCGATCACCGTGTTGCCGCCGGTGTCCCCGCCCCGGCAGTCCGCACGGCTCGCCGTGCCCCTCGCTGTCGGCAGGCCGTGGATGGTCACGGGTCCATCGTGCCCCACGGCCGTGAGCCGTCCGGGTGACCGTCCCCCGAACGGTCCCGTACAGCGTCCGGCCGGGGGTGCCGACAACGCGATCAGGCGCCGGACCCCCTTCCCGGTGCCGCGGACCGCGGAGGGCGGCGTGGATCGGCCATGACTCCCCACGGCAGGCGTACCTGGGCCTGGCTGACCTCGGCGGCCCTCGTCGGCTCCGGGCTGCTCGCCGTGCTCGGTGTGGCCGCGAGGGCGGCGGACCCCTCGGCGGAGACCTACCGGCGGCCGGCGGACGGCGTCTATCACCTGGAGGGGTTCGGCTACGGCCACGGCCGGGGGATGAGCCAGTGGGGTGCCCGTGGCGCGGCCTCCCTCGGGGTCGGGTACCAGGAGATCCTGCGGACCTACTACCCGGGGACCGTCCCCGGCGCGCAGCCGTCCCGGTCGCTGCGGGTACGGCTGACCGGCGACGACGGCGTGCTCGAGGTGCTCCCCGACGTCGCGGCCGGGCTCCGGGTCGCGGTGGGCGACGCGGACGACGCCGGGGGCGGCGCGGTCCTGCCGGAGCGGCTCGGCTCCTGCGGGGTGACCAGGTGGCGGATCGAGGCGGTGGAGCCGGGGCTGCGGCTGGAGGGCCGGGTCTGCGGGACCTGGATCCCGCAGCCGGTGGACGGCCGGCTCACCGTCTCCGGCCCGGTCACCTTCGCCACGGACGCGGGCCGGGTGCGGGTGGTGCTGGGCGAGGACCTGGTGCGCACCTACCGGGGGACGGTGGGGGTCGCGGTGGACGCCGTCGGGATCGCCCGCACGGTCAACACCGTGGAGCTCGAGGACTACCTGCGCTCCGTCGTGCCCGCCGAGATGCCCGCCGGCTGGCCGCCGGACGCGCTGCGGGCCCAGACCGTGGCATCACGGACCTACGCCGTCTTCGACGCCGCGACGCCCGGCTCCATCTCGGACACCTGCGACTCCACCAGCTGCCAGGTCTACCGGGGGGTCGCGGACCATCACCCGGACGGGACGCTGCGGGCACGCCACGAGTGGGACGGCACCGACGAGGCCGTCGCCGCGACGGCCGGGGAGATCCTCACCTACCGGGGCAGGCCGGCGTTCACCCAGTTCAGCGCCGCCAACGGCGGCCGCTCGGTCGCCCACCCCGACCACCCGTACCTGCCGGAGCGGGACGATCCGTGGGACGCCGTCGTCGCCAACCCCGCCACCGCCTGGACCAGGGACGTCACCGTCGAGCGGCTGGAGGCCTCCTGGCCGGCGATCGGGCGCCTCGAGGAGTTGCGGGTGCGGTCGCGGTCCTCCGGCGGGACCTGGGGCGGCCGGGTGGACTCGGTCCGGCTGGAGGGCAGCCGGGGCGGCGTCACCCTCACCGGGGGAGCGTTCCGCACCGAGCTCGGGTTGAGGTCGGCCTGGTGGCATCCGCGATCCGACTCCGGCGACACCGGGTCCACCGGGTCCACGACGACCACCGCGACCACCTCGGACGGTCCGACCGGGCCGGACGTCCGTCGCCCGGGCAGCACCCCGCCCACCTTCGACGCGCGCCTCGTCCAGCCGTGGGACGCGGAGCCCTCGCTGCAGGTCATGCAGCGGATCCGGGCGGGCTCCTCGGCCGCCGTCGCGGTGTCGGGACTCTCCGCGGGGACGGTCGCCGAGGTCCAGATGCTGCCGCACTCCGCGCGGTCGTGGCAGGACGCCGTCCGGGTCGTCGCCGGCCGGGACGGCAGGGCCCAGGGGAAGATCACCGTGCGGACCACCTCCTACCTGCGGGTCGTCGCGGGCGGGACGGTCTCGGATCCGGTCAAGGTGGCCGCGACGGTCCGGCCGACGCTCACCGCCACCAGCCACCGGAGGGGCAGGGTCCTGGTGACGATCCGGCTGACGCCGAACCTGGCCGGCGTCCCGGTCCAGGTGTTCCGGGTCGGTGACGGCGGCGCCCGCACGCTGGTCGCGACGGTCCGCACGCCGCGCGGCCACGGGAGGGCCGGGACGACGCTGCGGGGCCAGCGCTCCGGCGCGAGGATCCGGTTGGTCGCGGTGCCGCTCGTGGGACCGCAGCGCCGGGGCGTCGACTCGACGGTCGTCCCGATCCGGGTGCGGTAGCGAACCCGGGCCGTTCCGTCGCTGATCGTGACCTCAGGCTCTCGATCCGTGACTTCCTGAGATGGTCGGGCGAGACCCCCTGGTCAGACCTCGTTCCGAGCGGTACGTTCCCGAGCGGTCGTCACGTGTCCGTGCCGCCCGCCGAGCGGCCCGTGGAACGGAGCAACCATGGTCGTCGTCCTGGTGCTCGCGCACCTCTACGGCGTCGTTCAGTTACTGGTCCTCGCCTCAGCGGCGCGGACGGTGCGCTGGCGGGTGCTCCTGCTGTCGGTCGCGACCGGCGCCTACCTCGCCGCCCCGCTGGCGGTGATGCTGCAGTTGGTGTGGACGAGGGGCCTGTCCGTGCTCACCGGCCGGGACCTGGCCGAGGTCACCAGGGCGGCCGCCCAGGGGATCGGCCCGATCACCGAGGCACTCGCCGTCATGCTCCCCGTGGTGCTGCTCGGCCTGCTGGCACGGGTCAGGAGGCAGTGGAGCGCGACAGACCTGGTGCTCGTCGGCGCAGCCGTCGGCTCCGGGTTCGCCCTCGCCGTGAACCTGCTCCGCTGGGCAGGGCTCGCCGACCAGGCCGCTCCCGATCCCGGCGGCGGCTGGCTCCTGCCCGCGGGGGTGCGGGTGCCCGGTCTCGGCGAGGCGTTGCTGTCGCTGCTGCCCGCCGGTGTGGAGACCGGTGCCGCGGGACTGGCAGGGGGCGGCACCAACCTGCACCTGGTCTGGGGAGCCGTGGCCGGGCTCGGGGTCGCCCTGCTCAGCCCGGAACGGGAACGCCGCCTCCGCGTGGTCGGCGGGGTTCTCCTCGTCCTCGTGGTTGCGGATCACGTGGACCACGCCCTCGACCTGCTCCGGGCCGACGGCGGGTTCGTGACGACGATCCTGTGGCCGCTCGGCGTGCTCCGGCACCTCAGCCCGCTGGTCGGGGCCGCTGCGGTGCTCACCGCCGTGGCCATGGACGTCCACGCCGTGCGCCGGGTGAGGTCACGGGCGCCCGAGATCCTCCTGGACTGTGAGTGCGAGGTCGCGGACACCGGCGAGGCCGGCGTCCGGCCGCCGCTGCGGCGCCTCCTCGCCCTGGCCAGGCTGGGCGCCCGATCGCTGCCGTGGTCGGCGTGCTGGCTGTCCGGCTTCCTGCGGTTGCGCCGGGTGTTCCTGGTGACCGTGGACCGGGCGCACCGCGGCGAGGGCGACGAGGCGAGACCCCGGTCGGCGCACCGGGCCGCAGGGGAGGTCGCCGGCCTGCAGGAGGACGTCCTGGCGTTGCACCAGGCCACCGAGGGCGTCCACGGCCTGGTGACCAGGGCGGACGCCCAGGCCCTGCGGTCGAGGGCCAGGAGCGAGGGGGCGAACGGCCTGGGCGACGGGGTCGATCCCCCGGACGACGGAGCGAACCCCGGCCCGGTGCGGCGGCTGCTGACCCTGGTACCTGGTCTTCGACCGGGACAGGCGGGGGACTGGCGACCGGAGGGCCGGCAGGCGTGGGCGGGGCTGACCCTGTGGTGCGCCGTCCTGCTGCCTGTGGTGATCTACCTCCTGCTCGGCGGTACGGCGACCTTCGCCGGGGCGCAGGGCGCCGTGACCTCGACCGCCGGCTTCTTCCTGACCTGGCTGCTCGCGATCGCCGCCGCGGTGTGGACCGGCTGGTGCACCTTCCGCGGGGTGCGGGTCCTCCGCACCGCGCTGCGGCACCCCTACGCCGAGATCGGGGCGCTCACCGAGCTGCAGCTCGGCGTCGGGGCAGGCGGGGTCGTGGTGACCCTCGGCTGCCTGCTGTGCTCGATCGGCGGCGGCGGGGCGGCCGGAACCCTCCCCGAGGGGTCGACCATCCTGTCCGGGATCCCACTGGCGACCTGTCTGGTGCTGGCGATGGCGTCGGTGCTGTTCTTCCCGCCCTCGACGCTGGTCGAGCTGGCCGGTCCCGGCAGTGCCCTCGTGGTCATGGACGCGTCGAGCTCGTCCCGGCCGGAGTTCATCGCCTCGGCGGCGCTGGGGACGGCGGGTCTCGCCCTGCGCGAGGCGACCGGGGTCGGGGTGCCGAGAACGGGGCGGGTCGCCCGCCGCGAGGCCCAGGACGGCGGCGGGAGCCGGCTGGTGCTGCCCCGGTCGGTGCAGGAGGCGTTGGAGCGGTCCAACCGGGTGGGGGCCTCGGCGCGGAGGATCGGCGCCATGGCGGTGGTCACCCCCGAGGGCAAGCCCGTTCCCGGTCCGGCGCAGATCATCGTCTTCGACGAGACCTACCCGGACAGCGGGGTCTTCCACGGGCACGTGCGGGGCGTCGACGCCCTCGGCATCAGCATGCGTTCCGCCCTGGAGACCGCGGGGATCCCCGGCTCCGTCGAGGCCAGGTACGAGGACCCGCCCCCGGCGCGGGCCGTGGACGTGATCACCGAGCTGAACCGGCTCACGCTGGGGCCGGAGGTCGCGAAGCTGCTGGTCGGTGCAGCCTTCCACGACCCGGACCGGGTCGCGGTGCAGAAGGTGTGCCTGAAGCTGCTGGAGGGGGCGAACATGGCCCTGTGCGGGGTCGCCGCCACCTGCCTCGGCCACCTGGCCCGGATCCACGGCACCGTCGACCTCGGCCGGGTGGTGCCTGCCCTGCGGAAGCTGACCGCCAATCCCGTCGTCGCCGCGGCGGCCCTCGACGCCCTCAACGACATCGAGCGCTTCGTGACCGACCACCCGGCGGGCGCCACCGCAGGGGTGGAGCCCGGCGCCTGACGCCACCCCCTGCACCCCCCGCACCCCTCACCCCCACCACCCCCCGCACCCCCGACCTCGCCCCCCCACCACCTGCTCACTCCCGACCCGCTACGACCGACGCGACGCTCGCCCCGCACGCGTCGCCGTCGGTCGGCGGACCGCCGCTACATGCGGACCGGTCGCGACCCGGATCGGTTGATACAGCGCGCTCCGGATCGGTCGGCACGGCGCGATCCGGAGCGGTCAGAACAGGGAGTACTTCTCCCGGGACACCGAGAACCCGTGGCCGGTCGCGGAGTTCGTGCAGGTGATGCCGCTGTTCGCGCTGACGCAGGTGATCGTCTTCAGCTTCACGCCCTGCCCGTACTCGAGGACGGGAGCGTCCTGGGCGTTCACCGCGGCGTCACTGACACATTCGAAACCGGCCTTCGCATCCAGGGTCAGCGCCTGTCCCCAGTCGAACTCGCAGTCGGTGGGCTTCGCCGGGGCCTTCCAGGTCTTCTGGCTGATGTCGCACCGTGCCCCGACCGGCATCTCCGTGTCGACGGTGGAGACGGCGCACGCGATGTTCCTGCTGGGGCTGAAGAACTCGACGAGGGACTTCTTCCCGGTGTGGTCCGTCACGGACACCTGCGGTGAGCCGTCGGTCGTGGTGGTCGTGACCGTGGGGTCCCTGTCCGGAGCCGCCGCCGAGGTCATGCCGGCAGTCGTCGTGGACTCTGACGCCGTGGTCGGGTTGTCGGAAGAGCTGCAGCCCGTCAGCAGCGCGAGCAGCGCCGCGGCCGCGAGAACGAGACCGGTCGGTGCCTGCCGGCGGGTTCCCGCCGGGATCCGGGTGGTGGTTCGGGTGAGCATGGTTCTCCTCGCTCGTGGTCGTTCGGGTGTCCCCACGGCACCGGTCTGCTGCGGGTCGCCCTCCGATCGTCCGACTCCGGTCGTCCGGCGTGGCCACCCGCGGGTGCCGCACCTCCTCCGACGCCCGCACGCGCCACGAGGTTGTCGCCCGGAGCGCCCACTTTGTGGCCCGATCGCCGTGGCGGGCACCGGCGCACGGCTCCGAAGCCCCGACGGGAGCCCCGGCGAGAACCCTGAGCCCGGTGAGAGCCCCGACGCGAGCCCCGACGCGAGCCCCGACGAGGCCGGTCAGTCGGCCGGTACCCGCGTACAGGGGACGAATGCGGCGTTCTCGTCAACCGGGTCGACGGCCGGGGGACGGGTGCGGCACACTTCACCGCGCAGCGGGGTGCGTGTGAACGATCGTCACGAGGAAGGGCGAACCGGTGGCCAGTTCTGCATCCCAGCGCGGTGAGACTCCCCTGCTGGGCACGTGGCTCGACGGGGTGAGGATCCTGCACATCGCGCACGGGATCGCCGCCGACCGCTACGCCAAGGTGACCCGGGTGGTCGGCGTGCTCGTCGCCGTGACCGCGGCGGTGGTCGGGACCGTGGTGATCGTCGCTGCGTACAAGGGCGTCACCGACCGGGTGCTCTACGCCGTCGCCGGGCTGAGTCTGTTCGTCGCCGTGCTGGGGATCGCGCAGACCGTGCTGAACTTCCCCGAGCTGACGTCCACGCACCGGCAGGCCTTCGTCCAGTACGGCGTGCTGCGCCGCCAGCTGGAGATCCAGGCCGCGGGTGACCGGGGCGGCCGGGCCGGCAACGCCGAGCTGGAGAAGGCCAACGACACCTGGAGCGAGATCGAGGAGTCCTCGCCCCGGGTCGGTCGCCTGCTCCGCTTCACCGCTCGCCGCGAGCTCGTCCGCGCCGCTCGCCGCGCCGAGGCCAAGGACGAGGACTGACCCTCTCCCGCGCGGGTCGCTCGTGCGGGTCTCTTGCGACCGTCGCTGATCCATGGCTTGATGCGGGCTGCGTTGTGCCCGAGGCGGATCAGGACGCGTCTGCTTGGGGGATGGCGGACTGCTGCATGGCACTGTGCCAAGAGCGATTAGGGTAGGCCTCGACACGACAGCTTGGTACTGCCCTGACCCGCCTGGCAGGCGTATTCTGGGCGGATCGAGCGGTCTGTAATGCCTCCTAACTACCGCATGCTGTGTGTAAGCTTCCCATCGGCCACATAGCAGATTGAATGGATTGATCTGACGTGAGACAGGACGGTCACGGGTTGTCGTCCCCCCCGGTCGCGACGACTGGACCCGGCTGCCCGGGCGACCCTCGGGCGAGGGGCGGCTGGTCCTCACCGGTGTCCATCCGGGCGACGATCTCCACCGGGGCCGTCAAGGCCCGGGATTCCGGTGCCGATGCGCAGAAGGCGGCGGAGTTCTCTCTTCGTACGTCGGCATTCGGAGTCGAGTGGCCGGGGGCGCTGGCGGAAAGGCTGCCGGCACCCGGACAGGGTGGGGGGATCGTGGTACGGGACGCCCATGGGGCAGTCGCACGACAGCGTGAGGTGCGTGTCACCGCTGGGGACCTCCTGGAGGTGCGGTCATGACGGCCAAGGGTTCCGCCAGGCTGGGCACTGATCCCATGGCCCAGCGCAGGCGGCTGCGGCAGGAGCTGAAGAGACTGCGCACCGAGGCCGGGATGACCCAGCGCGAGGTGGCCCAGGCGCTGGACTGGTCCCCCTCCAAGGTGATCCGGATCGAGAACGGATCGGTGGCCGTGGCCACCACCGACCTCCGGGCGCTGCTCATGCTGTTCGAGATGAAGGACAAGCGCCACGAGCAGGAGCTCGTGGAGATGGCCAGGGCATCGAAGAAGCAGCCGTGGGCCCAGTTCAGGGACGTCTACTCGCACGAGGCCATCCAGTACTTCGCCTACGAGGCCTCGGCCAGCATCATCCGCGAGTACAGCAACTCGTGGGTTCCCGGCCTGCTGCAGACCGAGGAGTACGCGACCGCTCTGTTGAGTGGTGTCTGGTCGCCCGAGGAGAAGGTGGTGTCGCGCAAGGTCGAGTTCCGGATGGAGCGTCAGGAGGAGCTGCTCGACCGTGAGCAGCCTCCCGAGATGTTCTTCATCATGGACGAGGCCGTGCTGCGGCAGGGGGTGGGCGGGCCAAGGACCATGCGTCGCCAGCTCGAGCGGCTCGCCGAGCTCGCCAAGCGGCCGGAGATCACGATCCAGATCCTTCCGTTCGGATCCGGCGCCCACTTCGGGATGCGGGGTCCGTTCATCTACCTGGAGTTCCCCAGCGAAGGCGACGACGACGTCCTGTTCCTGGAGAACCAGCTCGGTGACCAGGTCTCCAGGGACGACACCGAGATCACCACCCAGTTCCTCCAGGCCTTCTGGGACATGGAGGAGAAGGCGTCCCCGACCGGGGCCCTGGGCGCGTACCTCGACAAGGCGCTCGCCTCGCTGTCCGAGGGGAACGAGACGAGCGAGACGACGACATGACGGTCGGACGAGTGACCCGAGACGACGGAAGGTCGAGCGGAAGGGACAACTGATAAGCCCCGGGTCCGTGGAGAGGCGATACCTCCCTCCGAGCGAGGTATCGCAATCTTGTGCTGCTCTAGCCTCGGTGAGCCGATTCTGGCTACACTCAAGCAACACTCACAACGGACAAAGCGGGTACTCGGGACGATCGGACATCGTTGTCACCGTGCTGCGTCCACTGGTCTGCCGCGGGAGTGCTATGTCCGAGCCAGAGGGTATGAACGCAATGTGGCACAAGAGCACTCACTCTGCGTCGGGTGGGTGCGTCGAGGTGCGGATCGTGGACCGGAAGATCCAGGTCAGGGACTCGAAGGACCCACAGGGGCCGGTCCTCAACTTCTCCGTCGTCGAGTGGACGGCCTTCCTCGGCGGTGTGCGGGACGGCGAGTTCGATCTCTCGCCGGCGCAGCGGGGTGGGGGATTCGCGGAGCCGCTGCCGCGCTGACTGCTCCGGGCACGACAGGTCCTGCGCCCTCGTGCGCGGCGCAGGACCTGGTCGGATCCCGTGGTTCCGTCGGGTCGTCGCGGTGGCTCCGGATCACGTGGTCGCCGGGGCGTACCTGGTCCGGGTGCGGCGCCGAGTCACCTCGGGGGCAATCGGTGCCGGTGGGTCGGCGATCCCCGGCGCCTCCGAGCCTCTCGCCGTCGCCGAGGCTCTGATCACCTCCGACGACCGCGCTCCTCGGGGCGGACCCGCGGCTCGGGGCGGCTCGACCGCCTGTCGGTCCTCCCTCCGGATGATGTCCAGGGTGACGAGGTGGGGACGACCGGGGTGACCGACGACGTGGACCGTCCTCGCCCAGCAGGCGGTACGGAACAGGTCCAGCGCGCCGTGGAAGTCGTCGGTCGTCGTCCCCGTCGGGAGCAGCAACGTGACCCGCTCACCGCCGGCCGTGGTCCTGGTCAGCAGCACGGCCGGGGGGAAGCCGTTCCGGGAGTGGATCCGGGCCTCGTCGCAGGCTGCCCGCACCCGGTGCGGGGTGGCCAACCGGAAGGCGACCCTGATCGTGAACCGACGCAGCGGCCCGACCGTCGTGACCAGGGCGAGGGCTGCGCCGACGAGCAGCGCCGCCCCCGCGGTTCCCCAGGCACGCCACGACCCGGCGAGCACGGCGAGCACGGCGACGGTCAGCGTCGTCTCGTACCGCCAGCGCCAGACCAGGGTCGGCGCCGTCGGCCGGTGGGTCGGACGCAGGCGGGCGGCGTCCAGGACCACGTTCCCCTCCTGACGGATCCGGGCATCGCCCACCGTGCGACGCGGCCCCACCCGCGCCCTGGTCATGAGACGTTCGCCCCTTGACCGGGTCGGCTCCACCGGATCGTCGCGTCGGTGTCGGCCGGGCACGACGTCCAGTGGGGCCGAGGGCTCAGGCAGCGCGGGCAGGCGTTGACCCCGTCCGCCACGGTCGGCGCCGCGGCGGGGACGCCGAACCGCGGGTCCCGGTAGAGCCGACCGCCCCATCCGGTCGGGGTCACCTCCCACCCGTCAGGCTCCGTCGCCTCGTTCCCGGCGAGCAGCCGGAGGGTGAGGCGCTCGGCGAGGAGGCGGAACCGGTGCAGGAACCGCCGGCCGGGGCGGCCGGTCGGCGGATGTCCTGCCCGTCCCAGCCCGGTCGCCGGACCAGCACCCCGCAGGGGGATGTCGGGCGGCGAGGTGGCCTGCCAGGAGCGCGAAACCGGGTGATCGGCGCGGATTCCGGACCCTCGCCCCCGAGGTGGTACGCGAGTACTGTTGGACATAGTCACAGTCCCTTCGTGAGTAGCTGACACCAGTCCGTCGGGCCGTGGCGTTCCTTGGACCGGCGTTGCCGCGCCGGTCCAAGAGCGTTTGGGCACCTGAGCCTGTCAAACGCTGCCGGTGAGAGCCTGGCCGCGCGGGTCGCACCGCGGCTCAGCTCCGATCAGATCTCCGTCGTGCCGTCCCCGGATGCAGATGGCGAGGTCCATCCAGGAGCATCCGGTTCGCTCCTAACTATATGCTACATAGCACGATGAGACCAGACTTATCGACCACCGACGTTGCGAACCCGGCGAAATGGCGCACCGGGACGTAAAGGTGCAGGTCAGGACCCTTGGCACTGTGGTGTTCAGCGCACGGATAGCTTTCGACAGTCCACCGTACAATCTGCAAGCTGGCAGATCGACGCTCTCGGACTGCTCGGTGGGGTGTCGACAGGTCCCATCCCGGTGACGTGCCTCCGCGTGGCGTCGCTCCCGGCGTGATCGACTGCGGAGCACCGCTGCCGTCGGGGCCGGTCAACCGGCCAGGTCGACCGGTCGGATCGACTGTCAGGTGGCCAGGTCGATCTGGTGCACGGTGCCTGCGGCGCCGTCCTCGGACAGCCAGATCCCGCTGCTGCGCAGCAGGCCGCGGGTCTCCCCGCCGACCGAGAACTCGAACGGGGTGGCCACGTTCGTCAACCCGATCGCGCCGACCCCGGCCTCGGCGAGAGAGGCCAGCGGCCCGGACGCCGCCGACCACAGGCTCAGCCTCGCGTACACCGCGTCCGCCTCGTCGATCCAGCCGTTCCCGTCGTCGTCGAAGGCGGCGAGCTCGGCGAAGCCGTCACCGCTGGCGGGACCGAACAGCTCGCTGCCGTCGTCGACCCGTCCGTTGCCGTTGCGGTCGAGGGCGAGGAAGGCGCTTCCGGGACCGACGAACGACACGGTCTCCGCGGCACCGTCACCGTCGAGATCGACGTCCACCGTCTCCGCCGACAGTGACGGCGCCCTGCCCGTGCTCAGCACCAGGGGATCGGTGACCTGGGGTCGGGCGGCGTCCCCGGCGAGGATCCGGGTCTCGGTCGTCTCCACCGACTCCCGGTGCAGCCCCAGGTCGACGTCGATGTCGAGCTGCCGGCCGTCCGCGGTCGTCACCCGGGCCTCGGCCGTGAACGTCGTGTCCTCCCGCTCGACCGTGGTCTCGGTACGGCGGTAGTCCATGCCCCAGCCGACCCCTCCGTCCGGTGCCTGCGTCCGTCCGTCTCCGGCGACGGGGGGTTGCCGGACCTCGACGGCCGCCCCTGCGTCCTGGGTCGTCCGCAGGTCGGAGGGGTCGAGGACCTGGACCTCCCGACCGGTGAGTCGCTCGATGAGGGAGATGAGGATGCCGAGCTTGCCGGTGGTGACGAGATCCTCCTGGGCGTCGGCCGCCCGCCGGGAGTGACCCGAGTGGCCGGGCGGGACGTGGAGCCGCGGCTCGTGGACCGGGGCCGACGGTGCCGGGGTCCGGACCCGGGACGCCGGTGCTGCCGGGACGGCGGGGATCGCCGGGGTCGCGGGTGAGCCCGTGCCCCGGGCCGGAACCGCCGGGATCGCCGGGACGGCCGGGGCGGCGGGTCGGGCGCCGGTGGTGGAACCCACGGACCCCGCCTGCGCTGTCGAACCCGCCGGGGGCGTCGATCCCGTCGCTGCCTGCCGGCCCGACCAGAGCCGGAGCTGTTCGACCCGGGTCTGCTCGACCGTCCGGGCGTGAGTCGCGGTGAGGGCGACCTGGGAGCTGCGGATGATCATCGTTCCTCCGACCGTGGAGGCGTGGGACCCGTCCCTGGGTAGGAGGCCAGTCGGCGTCGCGACGTCGCTGTTGAGACGAGGGGCCCGCTCGCACCCTGGTGGCGGAGCGCGATCCGCCACCAGGGTGGGGGGATCCCCGGGTCGCTACCGAGGGTCCCTCCCCGCCCCGTTCGGACCGGCGTGCCGGATCGGACGTACTGCGAGAACCCGGACGGACAGGGTCGTGACGACCGCCCCGGAGGGGGTACGCCGAGCACTCTGGGCGCCGTCGGTCGATCCGGGGCCAGCCGGTCGGCGGAGTGCGGGCGGGGTATCCGCCGGTCGGAGGTCCGGGGTTCGTCCGGTGACCTGCCGTGATGCACGAGGTGCCGGCAATAGATCAATCTGTGCCGATCATGTGATGTGATCAGATCGTTACTGATCAGGAGTAGTTGTCATGTTGCTGGCGATCTGTCCGCGCGATGACATGGCTGGAACGCGGTCGAGCAGCGGAGCTGGACCGCAGCACGAGGGAGGACAGCCATGCCAAGTGGTGAGCGGTGGCCAGGCGGCGCGTGGTCCCGGCGGGGGACGCTGCGGCACGGGGTCGCGATCGTCGGAGCCCTCGGTGTCGTACTCGCACTCACGGGGTGCAACAGCGACTCGGGTGACGGGGGCGGAGGCGGTGAGGTCAAGGCCGGGTGCGAATCGTTCGCCGACTACGGGACCTTCGACGGAGCCTCGGTGAACGTCTACTCCTCGATCCGCGACATCGAGGCCGAGCGCTTCGAGGAGTCGTTCAAGCAGTTCGAGGACTGCACCGGGATCGACATCGTCTGGGAGGGCACCGGGGAGTTCGAGGCCCAGCTCCAGGTGCGGGTGGACGGCGGCAACGCGCCGGACATCGCGACGATCCCGCAGCCCGGTCTGCTGAAGACCCTGGTCGACAAGGGAGCCGTCAAGCCGGCGGCCGAGAAGGTGAAGACCCAGTCCGAGGCGAACTACCCGAAGGACTGGCTGGACTACGGCACCGTTGCCGGGACGTTCTACGCCCCGCCGCTCGGCGCCAACGTGAAGTCGTTCGTCTGGTACTCGCCGAAGACGTTCACCGAGAAGGGCTGGCAGATCCCGACGACGTGGGCCGAGCTGAAGACTCTCAGCGACACCATCGCCGGAACCGGGATCAAGCCCTGGTGCGCCGGGATCGAGTCCGGTGACGCCACCGGCTGGCCGGCGACGGACTGGGTCGAGGACCTCGTCCTGCGCACCGCGGGCACCGAGGTCTACGACCAGTGGGTCACCCACGAGGTCCCGTTCAACGCCCCGCAGATCGTCACGGCCGTCGACGAGGCCGGTTCCATCCTCAAGAACGACAAGTACGTCAACGGCGGCTTCGGCGGCGTCAAGTCCATCGCGACGACGGCGTTCCAGGACGCCGGCCTGCCCATCCTGGACGGGAAGTGCGCGCTGCACCGGCAGGCGTCCTTCTTCGCCAACCAGTGGCCGGAGGGCACCAAGGTCGCCGAGGACGGCGACGTCTACGCCTTCTACCTGCCGGGTCAGGACACCAGCAGCAAGCCGGTCCTCGGCGGCGGGGAGTTCCTCGCGGCGTTCAACGACAAGCCCGAGACCCAGGCCGTCCAGCTCTACTTCGGGTCGGAGTCGTGGGTGAACGCCAAGGCCAAGATCGGTGACTGGTTCACGGCGAACAACAAGCTGGACGTCGCCAACGTCGCCAACCCGATCGACAAGCTGTCGGTCCAGCTCCTGCAGGACCCGGAGACGGTCTTCCGGTTCGACGGCTCGGACATGATGCCGGGCGCCGTCGGGGCCGGCTCCTTCTGGAAGGGCATGACCGACTGGATCACGGGGAAGTCCACCGCGGACACCCTGAAGTACATCGAGGACTCCTGGCCGAAGAGCTGACCCGTTCCCGGTGCCCGGCCCGGCCGACCACGTGCCGGGCCGGGCACCGGACCGAGCGGCTCAGCACGCCGTACGCCTCCTGCCGGCCACGGGACGCGGACGGCTCGTCGTGTCCTGGCCGGGGAGGTTGCCATGGAGGACTGGCAGCCGAAGCTGCTCCAGCTCGGCTACGGGATCCTCGCCTTCGTCGCGGTCGTCGTCGTCCTCATGTTCGTCGTGGACAAGGCGCCACGGCGGGGGAAGGAGCGCTACCAGCTCGCCTTCTTCCTCGGTCCGGCCGTCCTGCTCCTCGTCGCCGGACTGATCTGGCCCAGCATCCGCACCATCTGGCTGTCCCTGCTCGACGCGCGCAGTGACGAGGTCGTCGGGCTGGAGAACTACCAGTGGATGTTCACCCAGCCGGAGATCCTCACCGTGCTGCGCAACACCTTCATCTGGGTGCTCATCACCCCGGTGTCGGCGACCGCCATCGGGTTGCTCTACGCCCTGCTCATCGACAAGACCAGGGGAGAGTCGGTCCAGAAGATCTTCGTCTTCATGCCGATGGCGATCTCCTTCGTCGGCGCGAGCATCATCTGGAAGTTCGTCTACGCCTACCGGCCGGAGGGCAGCGACCAGATCGGCCTGCTCAACCAGGTCTGGGTGTCGCTGGGCGGCCAGCCGCAGCAGTGGCTGCTCAACGCCCCGGCCAACACGGTCTTCCTCATCATCGTCATGGTCTGGATCCAGGCCGGGTTCGCGATGGTGGTGCTGTCCGCGGCGATCAAGGGGATCCCCACCGAGATCGTCGAGGCGGCGCGCATCGACGGGGTGAACCCCTGGCAGATGTTCTGGCGGATCACCCTGCCGTCGATCCGACCGGCGGTGATCGTCGTCTACGTCACCATCTCCATCGGCGTCCTCAAGGTCTTCGACATCGTCAGGACCATGACCGGCGGCAACTACGACACCAGCGTGGTCGCCAACGAGCTCTACACCCAGGCGTTCCGGGCCGGGCAGCCCGGACGGGGCTCGGCGCTCGCGGTGGTGCTGTTCGTGCTGGTGATCCCGATCGTCGTCTTCCAGGTCCGTCAGCTCCGCAAGCAGCGGGAGGTCCGATGAGCGTCAGCGCCGAGTCCGCGCCGGGGGCGCCCGTCGGGGCGGCGACCGGGTCGCTCACCGCCATGGCCGGCCGGGTGCGGCGTCGCCTGACGTCGCGGGCGGCCAGCGTCGCGGCGATCGTCATCGCGATGCTGTGGACGATCCCGACCTTCGGCCTGCTCGTCTCCTCGTTCCGGCCGGAGCAGCAGATCAAGACGACGGGGTGGTGGACGTTCTTCCGCGACCCGCAGATCACCCTGGAGAACTACCGGGAGGTGCTGCTCGAGGGCTCCAACCCGCTGGCCGGGTACTTCCTCAACTCCTTCGTCATCACCGTTCCCTCGGTGCTGTTCTCGGTGTTCCTCGCCTGCCTCGCCGCCTACGCGCTGTCCTGGATGGAGTGGCGCGGGCGGGACTGGGTGTTCATCGGGATCTTCGCCCTGCAGATCGTGCCGTTGCAGATGGCCCTGGTCCCGCTGCTGCGGATCTTCGTCGGCTGGGGGCTGGAGGACTTCGAGAAGTACTGGACGGTGTGGATCGCGCACACCGTCTTCGGATTGCCGCTCGCTGTCTTCCTGCTGCACAACTTCATGTCCGAACTGCCCCGGGAGCTCATCGAGGCGGCCCGGGTCGACGGCGCGGACCATGCCCGGATCTTCCGGAGCGTGGCCCTGCCCCTTGTCGTGCCCGCCGTGGCGTCGCTGGCCATCTTCCAGTTCCTGTGGATCTGGAACGACCTGCTGGTGGCGTTGATCTTCGCAGGGGGGACGGCGGACGTCGCCCCGCTCACGGTCCGGCTGGCCGAGCTGGCCGGGACCCGGGGGAACGAGTGGCAGCGGCTGACGGCGGGGGCCTTCGTCTCGATGGTGGTGCCGCTGATCGTGTTCCTGTCGTTGCAGCGGTACTTCGTCCGCGGTCTGCTCGCCGGCGGGCTCAAGGGGTGAGGCCGGGGGAGGACTCACGGTCCGCCGAGAGCGCTCCCCGTCGGCCTCGTGCCTCGGGTCGGGGCTGTTCAGCAGGTGGCGAGCTGGTCGCCGCTCTTCGCGTTGACCGTGACAGTCGTTCCGCGCTTGGCGAAAAGCTCGTAGGCGCGGAAGGCGGTGCACGCCTCTTTCGCGGGGGCCGTGCTCGCGGTGTCCGCCGGGTAGTCGGTGGCCACAACGATCTGGTCGCCGTCCCAGGTCGCCTCGGTGACGTGGGGCAGCCACGGGTTCCCGCCGTACCCGGCCCTGACCCAGACGAGCGGGGCGGGCTTCTGCCTGCTCGGGGTCGCCGCTGGCGACTCGGTGGGCTCGCTGCCGCATCCGGTGAGGACGAGAGCGGTCATGGCCGCGCTCGCGATGAGGGTTCTCCGCACTGCAGGCTCTCTCTTCTCGAGGATCATCCGTTCGATGTGTCCGGTACCAGGGCTCCCACCCCGCGGGCATCAGTGGACCCTACACAGGTCGGACGCACCGCACCACGCCGCCGGAGGAGTGATCGTCGCGGCGGACCGGGCTTCCCGACCCAGTCTGCCGGAGCGGGTCCGGCTGGGATGATCGGGCGATGGAGCCGGCTGTGACGGGTCGCGGGCCCTCCCCCGACCGCCCCCTGCTGGCGGCCGCCGTCGCGGGGGAGGCCCGCGGGACGATCGAGGTCGCCGGACGGCGCACGGGGGCGGCCGAGCTGCTCACCGCCGCCTCGGCCGTCGCCGACCGGATCGCCGGCGCGGCGACCGTCGCCGTGCACGCGACCCCGACGCCGGAGACGGTGGCTGCGGTGCTCGGCTGCCTGCTGGCGGGGGCCGCGGCCGTTCCCGTGCCCCCCGACGCCGGGCCGGTGGAGCGTGCCCACGTGCTGCGGGACTCCGCCGCGACGCTGCTGCTCGACCCCGGTGGTGGGGTCGCCCTCCCCGGGGTGCCGGTGGTGCCCGTCGACCTCCGCGCCCGGTCCTCGACGTCCTGGCCGGAACAGCCCGCGGCGGGAACCGCCCTGGTGGTCTACACCAGCGGGACGACCGGGCCGCCGAAGGGAGCCGTGCTGTCCCGGGCGGCCCTCGCGGCGGACCTCGACGCGCTCGCCGCCGCCTGGGCGTGGACCCCCGACGACACCCTCGTGCACGGGCTGCCCCTGTTCCACGTGCACGGGCTGGTGCTCGGCGTGCTCGGTGCCCTCCGGGTGGGCTCGGCCCTGCGTCACACCGGTCGGCCGGACCCGGCGGCCTACGCCGCGGCGGCCCGGGCGGGAGGGACGCTCTTCTTCGGGGTCCCGACGGTCTGGTCCCGGCTGGCCGCCGCGCCCTCGACCGCCTCGGCGCTGCGCGGTGCCCGGCTGCTGGTCTCGGGGAGCGCGGCCCTGCCCGCGCAGGTCTTCGCCCGCGTCGAGGAGCTCACCGGGCACCGGATCGTCGAGCGGTACGGCACCACCGAGACCCTGATCACCGTGAGCGCCCGGGCGGACGGCGAGCGCCGTCCGGGGCAGGTGGGGACGCCGCTGGACGGTGTCACGACCCGGCTGGTCGCCACGGACGGCACCGGGGCGGACGTTCCCCGCGACGGCCGGAGCATGGGCGAGCTGTGGGTCCGCGGGGCGACCCTGTTCGACGGCTACCTCGGCCCCGGGGGACGGGTGCGCCCCGCCGTCGACCCGGACGGGTGGTACCGGACCGGCGACGTCGCGGTGATCGACCCGGACGGCTGGCACCGGATCGTCGGCCGCGCGTCGACCGACCTGCTCGACTGCGGCGGGTTCCGGATCGGCGCGGGTGAGGTGGAGGACGCCGTCCGGGCCCATCCGGCGGTCCGGGAGGTCGCCGTCGTCGGGCTCCCCGACCCCGACCTGGGACAGCGGCCGGTCGCCTACGTGGTGGCGGACGGCGTCACCGAGGCGGAGCTCGTCGCCTTCGTCGCGGGGACGCTGTCGGTGCACAAGCGGCCGCGGGAGGTGCGGTTCGTCGACGCGCTGCCCCGGAACGCGCTCGGCAAGGTGCTGAAGCACGAGTTGGCGGCCGGGACCGCGGGTTCGTGAGCTCCCGGGGGCCGGGACCCGCCCCCACCCCTCTACGCTCCGTCGACGGCATCGATACGCTCCGCGGTTGTGATGAGGTCGAGAGCGGGGGTCGCCTGCGGGTTGCTCCTCCTGGTTCTGGCCGGCGGGTGTGCCGGGGCCCGGCCCGGTGCCGACGCGGTGTCCGAGTACGCCGTCGGCAGCCGGGGAGCTCCCGGGTCGGCCCCGTCGGCCTCGGCGGCTCCGTCGGTCGCCGTGGCCTCTGGGGCCTCTGGGGTGTCGGGGACGGCGGCGTCCGGGACGGAGGCGTCGGGGACGGCCGGTCCGGTCGGCGCCACCGAGGCGGCGGCGCGCGCCCTGGTGAGGGGGGTGGTGTCCACCCTGATCGGGGGCGACTGGGCCGGTTACCGGCGGCTCTGGTCGGCGGGCGACCGGGAGTTGGTCTCGGAGCCCGACATCGTGCGGTACCTCGCCGCCTGCTCGACGCCCGGTCTCCCGGTCGAGGCGTCGGAGCTGCGGGTGTCCGGCAGCATCGGCGTGGTGCGGCTCGACGTCGCCGGGACGGTGGAGACGCACCGGCTGCTGTTCGAGGACGGGCGGTGGCGGTGGCGGATCAGCGACACCGAGCGCCGCCGCCTCGCCAGGGGGGTCGACACCCTCCTCGCCGAGGGGACGGCGGACGGGACGTGCCGTCCCTGACCGGTCGCGGCGGCACAGTCACCCGTTCGGGCGATGGTCCGACGGCACCGTCCTGGCCGATTCATCACGGAGGAGGCCCGTCGCCTCCCGGCGGGTGATCGGAGGGGACCACCGGATGACCGCGGCCAAGGCACGCCTGGTGACACGGAGCGACTTCGACGGTTTGATCTGTGCGGTCCTGCTCCGCACCCTCGATCTGATCGACGACATCACCTTCGTCCACCCCAAGGACGTCCAGGACGGCGTCGTCGACGTCACCGAGAACGACATCCTCACCAACCTGCCCTACGTCGCCGAGGCGAAGCTGGTCTTCGACCACCACCACAGCGAGACCCTGCGCAACGAGGGCATGGCGGCGAACCACGTGATCGACGCCGACGCGCCCTCGGCGGCACGGGTGGTCTACGAGTACTACGGCGGGGCCGCGGCGTTCCCGAACGTGTCCGACGAGCTCATGCGGGCCGTGGACCAGGCCGACTCGGCCGCCTACGCGCTCGAGGACATCCTCGCCCCCGAGGGCTGGGCGCTGCTCAACTTCCTCATGGACAGCCGCACCGGGCTGGGCCGGTTCCGTCACTTCCGGATCTCGAACTACCAGCTGATGATGCAGCTCATCGACGAGGTGCTCCAGCAGGGCTCGGTGGAGGAGATCCTGGCGACCCCGGACGTCGCCGAGCGGGTCGAGCTGTTCCACGAGCAGAGCGAGCTGTTCAAGGCGCAGCTGCTGCGGGTCTGCCAGGTGCGGGGCGACCTCGTCGTCGTCGACCTCCGCGACGAGGAGACCATCCACGCCGGGAACAGGTTCATGGTCTACGCGCTGTTCCCGCAGTGCCGGGTCTCGGTGCACGTCATCTGGGGGAAGCTGAAGCAGAACACGGTGCTCGCGGTGGGCAAGTCCATCCTCGACCGGACGTCGCCGGTGGACATCGGGGCCCTGATGCTGGGGTACGGGGGCGGCGGCCACCAGAACGCCGGGACCTGCCAGGTCCGGCACGATCAGGCCGAGCGGGTGCTCGACGAGATCGCCGCCGCCGTGAACAGCCACGAAACCGTGGCGAGTTGACAACGATCCGTATCCAGACAATCACTTGATGTACCACTCATTGCGTCGACGGAGTGGTGTGGAATTCGTCGACGACTTTTGCGGGTGGGAAGCGTAAGGGCACTCGCGGTCACCGGTCAGGACAGGTGAGTCCCCCTCGAGGGGGTGTCCCGACCCGAGAGCCTCGATGATTCACGCCGGTGCGGTGGGGCTTGATCGGTTCCGGGAGGGGCTGTCGGGGGCGTTACGGCGTGGGGCGGGCGTGAGTGGATGCCCGATGTGCTCGGGTGGGCGCCGGTTCCACGGA
>JAAYAH010000013.1 GCA_012719445.1 Actinomycetales bacterium
CCGTCAGCGAGTCCTCACCCGTAACACAGGGGCCCCGTGCGTAGATTCACGTGCGGGGCCCCGGTCGTATGTCATGGCCTCCGGGTACGGCCGTGGGAGGGGAAACCACGGACACGTCGCGGATCCGGGTCCCTGGAGACCGGTGTGCCCGGCCGACCCCGGCCGCCCGTGCACCTGCTCCTGCACCACCTTCCGGACGACGCGGCAAGAAAGAGATCAGCATCATGGCGACCCCCAACCCATACGCGGGCCCCCGACACCGGTGGGCGTCCCTTCTCGCGGCTCCCCTCGTGGCGGGTGTGGTGGGCTCCGGCCTCGTCGTGCCGCCCCTGGTGAGTGCCCAGGAGACCCCGACCTCGGAGAGCCAGGCTCCGGAGCGCCCCGCCCAGGGCGGCCCCGCGCCCGAGTCCCCGGCCCGGGCGACACCGGCCCCGGACCCCGCGAACGCGCCGGAGGCGCCGACCCTGCAGGTGACGTCCCAGGTGCCGTCGGGCGTCCGCCTGGACCGCGTCGAGTGGAAGACCGCCAACCGTGTCGCGCTCTGGGTGCAGTCGCCGGCCATGAAGGAGTCCGTCCAGGTACAGCTCATGCTGCCGGCCACCTGGAACTCCGAGCCGGACCGCACGTACCCGTCGCTGCTGCTGCTCGACGGCCTGCGTGCGCGCGACGACGCGAGCGGGTGGACCCTCGAGACCAAGATCTCCCAGTTCTTCGACGCCAAGAACTCGATCATCGTCCTGCCCGTCGGCGGGGAGTCGAGCTTCTACACCGACTGGGTGGCCGACGCGAAGGGCGACACCTACCAGTGGGAGACGTTCCTCATGCAGGAGCTCCCGGCGCTGCTCGAGCGCGACTGGCGGGTGGGCGACAAGCACGGCGTCGCGGGCCTGTCCATGGGTGGTACGGCGGCGATGATGCTCGCGCAGCGCTACCCGGACCACTTCCAGTTCGCCGCGAGCTACTCGGGCTTCCTCGACCTCACCAGCTTCGGCATGCCCGAGGCCGTGAAGGTCGCGATGCAGGACGCCGGCGGGTACCCGGCCGAGAACATGTGGGGCCCGCTGGGTTCCGAGCGTTGGCAGGAGCAGGACCCCAAGCTCCACGCCGAGAAGATGCGCGGACAGAGCGTCTACGTGTCCGCCGGGAGCGGCAACACCGGTCCCTGGGACCAGCCGTCCGGCCTCCCGGGCATCCCCACCAACTTCCCCGGCTACGGCCTGGAGTTGCTGTCGCGGATGACCACGCAGACCTTCGTCAACCGCGCCCGCGAGGCCGGGGTCGACGTGACCGCGAACTTCCGTCCCTCGGGGACGCACACCTGGCCATACTGGCAGTTCGAGATGACCCAGGCGTGGCCGCAGTACGCGGCCGCGGTCGGAATCGAGAACGTCGAGGCGCAGTGCGCACCGGAGGGCGCGATCGCCGCGCTCGCCGAGCGTCAGCCCGGTCTCGGGCCCTGCCTCACCGGCGAGTACGACGTCAAGGGCGGTAAGGCCACCGACTTCCGCTTCGGCCGCGTCTTCTGGTCGCAGGCGACCGATGCGCACTCCGTCGTGGGTGCCATCGGTGCCGCGTACCAGGCTGAGGGCGGCCCCGACGGCACGCTCGCGCTGCCGACGTCGGACGAGACCGTCACGCCGGACGGCAAGGGTCGGTTCTCCACGTTCCAGAACGGCGTCATCTACTGGTCGCCCACCACCGGGGCCCACGCGGTCCGCGGCGCGATCCGGGCGATGTGGGCGGATCAGGGCTCCGAGCGCGGGGACCTCGGGTACCCGACGACTGACGAGATCACCAACCCCAACAAGCCCGGCGTCGTCCAGGGCTTCCAGGGCGGAACCGTCTACTGGTCGGAGGAGACCGGCCCCAAGGTCGTCAAGGGCTCGATCCTCAAGACCTACCGCGAGGCCGGCGCGGAGAACTCGGCTCTCGGCTACCCGGTCACCGACGAGATCGCACTGAGTACCCGGAACGGTGCGTTCAGCCGCTTCCAGGGCGGGTCGATCTACTGGTCCAAGGACACCGGCGCCCACGTGGTCCCGCGCGGGCCGATCCTCGAGGCCTGGGGTGAGCAGGGCTATGAGACCGGTCGTCTCGGCTACCCGACGAGCCCGGTCCGCACCACGCGGGACGGTCAGGTCCAGGACTTCGAGGGCGGCACGATCACCGTCTCGAACGGCCGGGCGGAGATCTCGTGAGGGCCCGCGTCCCCGCCCTCGGTGCCGCGCTGATCGTCGCCGGCGGCCTGGTGACCGCCTGTGGCGGTGGTGACTCGACCGTGTCCGGCACGCCGGACACCGAGACCCTCGCACCGCCACCCGGTGGTGCGGCCTCGTCCTCGGCCCGCGTGCCGGTGGACGAGGACTCCGGCCGGTTCACCGAGGCGCCCGGCACCGTCTCCTCGGACACCCCCGGATACGACGCCCCGGCAGTCGGCGCGCGCGAGCGCGGGTACCTCGAGGTGCTCGATCGGGAGGGGGTCCAGACCGAGGACCTGCAGGACCCGCTGGTCGCCGCGGGCAACACGATCTGCCGCATCAGGACAACCGGAGGCGCGGCCGACGAGACCACGACAATCGCCGACGCGGTGGCCGGTCAGATCGTCGCCGGTGGGTACACGGACCTCGACGTGGAGCAGGTCTCGCGAATCGTCGTGGACGCCTCCGCGGGCCAGCTCTGCCCCTGAGGCGGAGTCCCTCCCGGGTGGCAGCGTCGCCCGTGAGGCAGCTCCGTATGTGAGTCGGTACTGACCGCGATCCGGCCGGAGCGACACGGGCTGGGCGCGTGAGCGTCACCACGTCCGGCCCGCGGTGCGGAACCGGGAGGCGCCGCTGCGCGTTGAACCAGGCATCGGCCATCGGCGGACACCCGTTGACGTGATGGTCGGGAAGGAGTACTGACCGTGGCTCGTGGATCTCGTCGGGGGACCGGACGTCGGCTCGGGTGTTCACTCGGGGCGCTCGTCCTGGTGGTCCTCATCGTGGTGGGTATCGGCTGGTGGCTCGGGAACCGGGGGCTGCCCACGGGGCCGGACGGCCCGGTACCGGGACCGGGGCCGGACGTGCCCGAGGTGAGCCAGCCGGCGGACTGCGCCGACGTCGAGCTGATCGCGGTGCCGGGCACGTGGGAGTCCAGTCCGACCGATGACCCGCACAACCCGACCTTCCTGCCCAATGCACTCCTGCGCACCATCACCGACCCGCTGAGCCAGCAGTATCCGGGTGACCGGCTCGAGGTCTTCACCGTCCCGTACGTCGCCCAGTTCCGGAATCCCCAGCGGCCGAACGAAATCACCTACGACCAGAGCCGCGCCGAGGGCACCGACCGGGCGCGCGCCGAGATCGTCGCCACGCACGAGCACTGCCCGTACACCTCGTTCATCCTGCTGGGCTTCTCGCAGGGAGCGGTGATCGCCGGGGATCTGACCAACGAGATCGGCACCGGCAACGGGCCCGTCCCGCCGGAGAGCGTGCTCGGGTCGGTCCTCATCGCCGACGGGCGTCGGCTCCCCGGGGAGGGACAGTCTCCGGGGCTCGCCCCGAGCAACGGGCAGGGGATGGAGATCTCGCTGCAGCCGGCCACCGGTCTCACCCAGCTGATCGCGGGCGCGACCATGACCGGACCGCGCCCGGGGGGCTTCGGTGCACTCGCCGACCGGACCGCCCAGATCTGTGACGCCCGCGATCTCATCTGCAACGCGCCGTTCAATGTCGTCGACGGTGCCGCCCGGTTCCAGGAGTTCGTCGCGAACAACGCGATCCACGCGATGTACGCGACCAACCCCGACGTCATCATCGGGACGACGGTCCCCGAATGGACCCTCGGACACATCCGCTCGCTGACGGATTCGGCTCCGGAAATCGCACACGAATGACCGCGGGAGGGCGCTGACGTGGCAACAGAAGCGCCCGAGGTGCGACGACACGCCGTCCGCAGTCGCCGATTCGGAGTTCGGAACTGGTCTGGGGCACGCTGTAGGATCGACAAAGCCTGTCGTCAGTACGTCCGCACCATCGCTGCGGTCGACGGCGTCGACCACCAGAAACGGACCGGAACGGAGCAACGTGGAGTTCGAGCAGTACCACGACGCCAGCGGGGCGATCGTCATCCCCGATCGCACCACCCTGGTCGACTTCGTCGAGGCCAACGTGGCCGCCGCACGTCAGGACCCGGCCGCCAACGGGTTGATCTACCGCTACATGGACTACTCGAAGTCCCGCGACGGTGAGGTCAGGGAGCTCCCGTGGACGCGCTTCGGCGACCGGCTCCACGCCATCGCGGCCCGGCTGCAGCAGGTGGCCGAGCCCGGCGACCGCGTCGCGATCCTCGCCCCCCAGGGCCTGGACTACATCGTGTCGTTCTTCGCCGCGATCCACGCCGGCCTCATCGCGGTCCCACTGTTCGATCCGGACGAGCCCGGCCACCACGACCGGCTCCACGCCGTGCTGGGCGACTGCGCACCCGCGGTGATCCTCACCTCGACCGAGTCCGCGGCAGGCGTCCGGACCCTGTTCCGTGAGCTGCCCGCCCGCCAGCGCCCGCGCACCGTCGCCGTCGACGCCATCCCCGACGAGCTCGGCTCCGGATGGACCCGGCCGGAACTCGGTGCGGACGACATCGCCTACCTGCAGTACACCTCGGGCTCCACCCGGGTCCCCGCCGGCGTCGAGATCACGCACCGCAACGTGGTCACCAACGTCATCCAGCTCTTCGACGGGCTGGGCCTGTCGGAGAACTCGCGCGGCGTCACCTGGCTGCCGTTGTTCCATGACATGGGACTACTCAAGGTCATCCTCCCCGCCATGGTCGGCTCCACCGTCACAGTGATGAGCCCCCGCGCGTTCGTGCAGCGCCCCGGCCGCTGGATCAACCAGCTCGCCGAGATGGCCGCCGAGGAGGGTGTCGACGGCGTGTTCGCCGCCGCTCCCAACTTCGCGTTCGAGCACGCCGCCCGCCGCGGACTGCCGCGTGACGGCGAGACCCTCGACCTGTCGGGGGTCACGAGCATCATCAACGGCTCCGAGCCGGTCACTCCCGCCTCGATGCGCGCGTTCAACGACGCCTTCTCCGGATACGGGCTCAAGCCGTCGGTCATCAAGCCGTCCTACGGCATGGCCGAGGCGACGCTGTTCGTCTCCTCGCCGCGGAAGAACGACGAGGCGATCGTGATCCACGTGGACCGCGACGACCTCAACAAGGGCACCATGACCGTCCTGGCCGAGTCGGAGGTCGAGGGTAACGACGACGCCATCCCGCAGGTCGCCTGCGGCTACGTCGCGCCCAGCCAGTGGGCCACGATCGTCGAGGCGAACATCGACGAGGCCACCGGCGAGCACGACGGGACCGGACGGGAGCTGCCCGAGGGACGCGTCGGCGAGATCTGGCTGCACGGCACCAACATCGGCCAGGCCTACTGGGCACGCCCCGACGAGTCCCGGGCGACGTTCGGCAACCGGCTCGTCGAGCGCCTCGCGGAGGGCTCCGCGACCGTCCGTGAGTTCGGCACCGTCCCCGAGGACGCGACCTGGCTGCGCACGGGTGACTACGGCGCGTACGTCGACGGGCAGCTGTACATCACCGGACGCGTCAAGGACCTGGTGATCGTCGCGGGCCGCAACCACTACCCGCAGGATCTCGAGAACACCGCGCAGGACGCGTCCGACGCACTGCGCCCCGGTTTCGTGGCCGCGTTCGCCGTGCCCGCCAACCAACTCCCGATCGACGCCCGTAACGGTGCGGAGATCGCGGCCGATGACTCCTCGGAGACGCTCGTCATCGTCGGCGAGCGCGCACCCGGTGCGGGCAAGGCGGATCCGGGGCCCATCGCGGACGCCGTCCGCTCGGCCATCTCCGCACGCCACGGAGTCACGGCCCAGGACGTGCTCCTGGTGCCGGCGGGCTCCATCCCGCGCACGTCCAGTGGCAAGATCGCCCGCCGCGCGTGCAAGGCTGCTTATGTGGACGGAACACTGCGTGGAGGACACCAGCAGACGGCCTTCCCCGACCTGCCCACGGACTAGCTTCCGGCACCGGGCCGGCCACAAGGCACCACGGGTGCCCCGCCGCGCGGGACGCACCGGACCACACCCGAGGAAAGGTGAGCCAGCCAGATGGCACAGAGCGACATGACGGTAGTAGAGCTCCGCGAGTGGTTGCGGAACTGGGTCTGCCGGGCCACTGGCCTCGACATCTCGAAGGTGACCGATGACCGGTCCCTCGAGGAGTACGGGCTCTCCTCCCGGGATGCGGTGAGCCTCTCGGCCGACCTCGAGGACCTCCTCGGTCGCCCGCTGGACGCCACCGTGGCCTACCAGCACCCCACCATCGAGACGCTCGCCGAGTACGTCATCAACGGTCCCGGGGAGCTCGACGAGCCGACCGACATGCACACGTTCCGCGAGCGGGGCGCCGGCATGGAGTTCGACGTGGCCGTGATCGGCATGGCCACCCGGTTCCCGGGCGGCGCCAACACACCTGAGGCGATGTGGGACCTGCTGGACTCCGGACGCGATGCCACCGGTCCGCGTCCGGCGACGCGCTGGTCCGAATGGGCCGGCGACGCCTACGTGCAGCAGGTCCTCGCCGAGGCGCCCGAC
>JAAYAH010000120.1 GCA_012719445.1 Actinomycetales bacterium
ACCGTGGAACCGGCGCCCACCCGAGCACATCGGGAATCTGGTCACGCCCACCCCACGCCGTAACGTCCCCGACAGCCCCTCCCGGAACCGATCAAGCCTCACCGCACCGGCGTGAAGCATCGAGGTGCGGCGTCCCGACGAAGTCGGCGAAGGCTTCCTCGAACTCCCCAATGACGCCCGCGGCGTCCCGGTCGGACAGCGAACGATGCAGCTGCGACTTCACCGCTGCTTCGAGACCGGCATCGATGTACGGCCAGCGATAGTGCGGGCCTGGGATGTCGAGGATCGCGCGGCCACCGTGCGCAGCCAGGGTTGCCATGAGGATCCTCCAGTGATCACGACTCGATCGTTCTCGAACCCGAATGGTTCTTGAACGCCGTACTACTCAGGCAAGTGGTCCATCAGGAACGGCCCTGTCATCGGGACCACCCCAGGACGCCCTCGCCGCGGACCGAACTGGGTCGGTCGATCGACGACGACCACGTCCCAGCCTCGGCCGGACGAGGAGGTGACGGGCAGTGTTGCCGTGTTGCCCGAGGTGTTGCCAGATGCGGACAACCCCTGGCAACACCCGCGGGGTGGGTGGAACGCTCAGGAGTGAACTGCCCGGGGTTCGCGGAAGGAGTTGAGCATGCCACCGGAGGGCTTCGCCGCAGCTCTACGCGATCTGATGGTCGAGCGGAATCTGTCGGTGCGGGCCTTGGCACGCCAGGTGCCCATCGACGCCGGACAGCTGTCCCGGGTCCGCAACGGCAGGCGGCCCCCGAGTATCAACCTCGCCCGTCGCTGTGACGAGATCTTCGGCACAGGGGAGGTCCTGGTCACCGCCGCGGCGCAACAGGCCGATGCTGACACGGTGGCGATGGCGCCGCTCCCGTACGGGCCGGGCACGTCCTTGTCTGTGGAATCCAGCGCCTGCGCCGCCGCTGGAGGTGATGGCGCTGGGGTCGGGCAGGAGGTGGAGGTGGCCGCACGCGAGTCGGCCCGGTTCGCGCAGTTCGTCGAGGCGTCCAATGTCGGGCCACACACCTTGGAGCAGTTCGCCGAGGACATCACGCGGATCGTCACCGTGTACCCCAACTGCGCGGTGTATCCGCTGTTCGTGGGGCTACGTGAGCTGCGAGATCGGGCATTCGGCCTCATCGAAGGCCGGCAGTACCCCAACCAGACGCGCGAGCTGTATCTGGTCACAGGGACGATCTGCGGTGTCCTGTCCAATGCCAGCTTCGACCTCGGACACCTGCCCGCAGCGAGAACCCAGGCACGTACGGCGTTCCTGTGCGCCGAGATGGCCGGTCACAATGCCCTTCGCGCGTGGATCCGTGGTACGCAGGCACTCATCGCCTACTGGGACGATCGCCCTGCAGAAGCCGTTGATCTGGCCCGTGACGGCTACTCCTATCCTCCGGAGAACGGCACCGCGGCGGTGCGTCTGGCCTCCATCGAGGCCCGTGCCTGTGCCCAGCTCGGTCGACGCTCCCAGGCCGAGGATGCCCTTCGGCGCGCACAGACCGAACGTGATCACGTGACGCATCCGGATGCACCTGGCGGCATGATGGCCTTCCCGCAGGCCAAACAGGATTACTCGGCGTCCACCACCTGGTTGTGGCTCGGAGCTTCTGCAGATCTTGTTCAGGCAGCAGAGCACGCCGAACGAGCGGTCAGCGGATACGAGACTGATCCCGTGGAGAACCGCCGGATGGGCGAATGGTCACTGGCCCACCTGGATGTGGCTGCCTCACGGTTGGCCGCCAAGGATCTCGACGGCGCCGGGGAAGGCATTCATGCCGTCCTGCTGGCCGCCGGGCAACGCCGTATCGCCAGTGTTTCCCGGCGCTTGGACCAGCTCGCCGCCACTCTGGACGAACCCACCTACCGTGGTTCGCGCGCGGCCCGGGAGATCCGCCACCGCATCGCGGTGCACACCCGCCGACGTCCTCGCCCGGCCCTGACCTGCGGGGTGTCCCCGTGAGTTCGCCCCGATACCGCGTGGGGGTATTGCACCCGGGGGCCATGGGCGCCGCTGTCGCAGCTCAGGCCCGCGAAAGCGGCCATGACGTCCTGTGGTGCCCCGCGGGTCGGAGCCCGGCGAGCGTCCAACGCGCCCGAAGCGCCGGGCTATGTCCGGTGAGCGACCTCGCGGAGTTGCTCGCGGCCTGCGAGATCGTGCTGTCCGTCTGCCCGCCGGCCGCAGCCGAGGACGTGGCGCGCGCCGTCGCCGTCCACGACTTCACCGGGATCTACGTGGAGGCCAACGCCATCAGCCCCACCCGAGTACAACGGATCGCCTCTCTCCTGACAGCCGCGGGATCCCACGTCATCGACGCCGCGATCATGGGTGCGCCGCCGGCAGCCGACCGCTGCGTGCGCCTGTACCTGTGCGGCGAGCCCGGACGGGCAACCAGGCCCATCGCCACCGTGAGCGGTGTCTTCACCGGCACACAGGTGCAAACGGTGGCCCTGGACGGTGGCCTCGGGACCGCCAGCGCGTTGAAGATGGCCCACGCCCAGTACCAGAAGGCCGCCAGGGCCCTGGCCGCGGTCTCCCACGCGCTGGCCACCCGGTACGAGATCACCGACCACCTGATCGCCGAGGCCGAACGCAATGCGTCGTCCCCGCTGGCGCACCCCGAGTACCTGCCCAGCGTCGCTGCCCGGGCCTGGCGGTGGGCCCCCGAGATGCACGAGGTCACCGACACCCTTGATGCTGCCGGGCTGCCCTCCGACCTGGCCCGGGCCGCCTCCGAGGTCCTGACCCGCTGGACACCGGACAAGGACGCCGACCTGCCCCTGGACGTCGTCCTGCGCCACCTGGGCACCTGGTGACCGACGCGCTGAACACCGGAGCACCGGTCGGGTTCTCGATCTGCCTCTGTCGCTGGCGGTCCCAGGCGATGAGTAACCGTGGTCCAGTGTCCGCTCAACAAGAACGCCCATCCGGGAACCGGCTCCGCAGGCGCCCTGACCGAGGGATGCCTGCCAGACCCTCCCGGAACAGAACCAATGAGGGGTCTGCCCAGCGTCCCGATGCCCGCCCGGCCCTCCACCACCCCGGACCACTCGTTCCGACTGTGCCATGCACCGTCGACAGCTCACTCCGCATGATCACCCGCCGGGACTATTCAGCCGGGAGCGGTAGTGGAGCTGTCGCGATGGCCCTCCACTGGATCTGTGTTGTCGGAGATTGACTGGTTTGTCGGTTCGCCGATCAGTCCCAGCCGCTGTAAGCGGCTGGTGATGCCTCCCTCGTTGCGTCCGAACTCGGTGACCAGCTCGGGGATCGCGACGCCTTCGGTGAAGCGGTCACGTAGTCGTTGCTCTTCGTCCTCGCTCCAACGGCGATGGGAGTTGGGGTGGACCTGACGCAGGTCCTCCAGGTGGTACGCGGGCTCGGCGCTGCCGGAACGTCGTCGCGCCGACGTCGACGTGCCGCGGGTCAGTACCGCGGCCAGATCGGTGAGGGCACCACCCAGGTCCGCCAAGGGCGAGGGCATCACCTCACCTGCCAGCCGGGCCAAGCAGACCCCTTCGGTGTCGGCAGCGAGGATCTCCACCTCGACCAAGGCGTCCGGGACGAGGACGCTCAAGGTGACCTCCACCGTGCCCTTCTGCGATGCGACGCGGTAGGTCGCGGTGATGTCCGGCGAGGTCTGTGAGCGGCCTTCCATGGCAGTCACTGTGTCACGGGAACCCTCCTCGCAGCGACCCAGTGGGATGTCCAATAGGGTTCCAGTTCACTGATCTTGACGACGTCTCCAGTGTGGGGCGCATGCAGAACCAGTCCCGATCCCAGGTATATCCCTACATGCCCCGGGAGGAAGATGAGATCTCCGGGAAGTAGATGTGCCACGTCGGGTATCGGGGTACCCTCGCGGATCTGGGTATGGGTGGTGCGAGTCAGGATTATTCCGGCGGCACGGTATGCCTGTTGAACGAGGCTGGAGCAGTCGCACTGGCGGGCGGGGATTCCGGAGTGAGCGTCGGTGCAGTCTCCTCCGAAGTGGTACGGGGTGCCGAGTTGGGCCAAGGCCCAATGGATCGCGATAGCGACCCGGATGGGTGTGGTGGCCGGGAGGGTGAATCCGGGCGGAAGATGCGCTGTGATGTCCCCATCGAGGGGTGTGTCGACATCCAGGGCAGCGCAGAGAACCTCCACCCTCGACAGGGCGACGATCATGGAGCCCGCCAAGGGTTCCCATACCGCGTAGCGGTCGGGGTATGCCGAGCGTTGGACTTGCTGGGCGGCCACCGTCAATGGCAGTTCTTCCCAGTTGGGAATCTTCTGGAGTGCCCTGAAGAATGACGTGGATGACCGGACCGGATCCTGGATCTCCTCGGGGGTTCCCCAACCGGCCGAAGGTCTTTGTTGGAACAGCCCGAGTGAGTCCGCGTCTCCGTAGGCCAGGTTCCTCATACCCGATTCGGTCATGGCGGTGGCTATCGCGATCATCAGGCCCTGCGTCGGAATGCCGAGAGCGATGCCGACATCGCGGATGGTTCGTGCGTTTCGCCACTGCTCGGCGTCCAGCGTCACCCCGGCGACCACCGTGACAGGAGGTGTCGCTGGCGTACCCGGAGTGGCCTGGTCCAGGCAGAGGACGCTACCCAGGGCCGGGGGCGGGTCCAGGGCTCCCGAGCCGGTGGCGGTCAGCGCGATCCCCAGGGCCAGGATCAGCGGGGCCAGGGCCGCGGCGGCGATCAGACGTTTCACGGGTGCCGCACCGCCGCACCGAGTCCCGCACCTGGATGCCGATGAGCAGGGTGAAGCGTCCACCACTGGGATGCGCGAATAGGGCCATGCCGTTGCCTGTCGCGGCGGGCTGCGGTGGATCGCACGAGCAGCGGCCTTTCGGAGGCAACAGATGTGAGCGATGATCCCGGGGTCCGCGGGACGTTTCGGGAGGGTATTGCGGCAGGTGACGTCGGACGCTAGCGACCGACACCGGCGCTCTCGGGAGTGCTGGGGCGAGATTCACCCACATGGCCCACTGAGTACCGAGACATTGCCTTGTCCGGGTGGTTTCCTCCAGTTACGGCATCATTCCCGCGCGCGGCCCGTGTACGCCGGGGCAGCACACCTGGTTGGACCACCGCTGGTCCGTTGGGGTGAATCGATGGAGTGACGGTCGCTGTCCCCATCGGGCCACTCTTACGGTTCGGAGATCCCCTCGATACCGACGGTCAATGACACGAGCCCGACCGGAACCCGCCGGGGATCTGCGTTCTCGATGGGGCGCAGCCCGGCGGTGACCAGCTGCCCCGCGCGTGCGGCGCGTCATGGCACACCGATCATGTACTGGGGGACGTTCCCGTTCGGTTCGATGGTCGAGGAGAACTTCTGGTGATGGTTCTGAGCGCTTTCGAGCACCTCACCGCACAGTCCGCGGTGTGGGCTGATGTGCCCAATCCCGCGCCTGCCGATCCGACCGCGGGCTCGGCGGGTATCTCACTGCTCTTGTCGTACGTGAAGTGGGGCGCTCTCATCGCGTGCGCGATCACCGCGCTGGCCTCAGGCGGCCTGATGGCGGTCGGGTCGTTGTCGAATCGCCCGGATCATGTGGACAAGGGTAAGCGCGCGTTCTTGTGGGCGCTGGGCGGGGTGATCGCCTCCGCGGTGGCCATTCCGATGGTCAACACCGTATTCGCAGCGGCCAACTGACCGGCATGTCCCACGACCTGGCCCGCTCCCCGGCGGGGGAGTTCCTCACCCCGCCCCGATACCGCAGACTCATCGTCACGGCCGCCCTTGTGGTCGTCGGCGCCGTCGTACTGGTGCTGGTCGTCTGGGCTCCGTGGAACACCTCCCCCACGGCCAGGACGACGCCGAGCCCGTCGACGATGTCTACGTCGACGCCCACTTCGACCGCCACCATGCCGACGCCGTCGGGTCGGCATGCCCTGGTCCGCGACGACGTCCCGACCGGCGCCGGCCCGGTGGCGCTGCCGCGGGGGCGTAGCCGGGTCGGGGCCATCCGCACCGGGTATCCGCGCACCACCCGCGGAGCGGTGGCTGCGGCGATCGAGTACGCCGGACACACCGGTTGCCTGGACGCCTCATGCGTGAATGCCCTGGTACACGCAGCGGTCGACCCCGACTGGCCGCAAGCGCGACAGGAGTACCTGGCCGGCATGCGCCATTCCCGTTCTCAGCTGGGGATTCCATCTACGAGCCGAGTTCCCGCCGGGGCGACGCTGGCAGCCAGCCCGATGGCGTTCCAGATCGTGTCCGTCCCCTCGGCCACATCGCAGACCGCGGACCCCGCACCGCAGGTCCGGGTGGTGTTGTTGAGCTATCTGGCCATGGCGGGACCATCTATATCTCCCACCAACGCACTCATCGTCGTCCCGGTGACACTGCGCTGGTCCCGCGGGGACTGGAAGATCACCGACAGTGATGACACGTCCTATGCGCATCTGAAGGCCGTCCCGGGGACAGCGCAGGCCGTCGCGGCCGGGTGGCGGGAGTTCCTCGCATGACCCGCTGGCCCTGCCGGAGCCCGAGGTGTTGTTCCCCCGCGGAGGGAGCCCTCCGAGATGCCCTGTGACTTCCGGAACATCGACCAGTGCGTGACCGATGCCGCCGGTGGCCTGTCCGATGCCCTGGGTTCGGGGGTGTCGTCGGTGGTGGGGTCGGCGTGGGAGCAGGTGTGTCGGTCGTTCGCCGAGGCGGCGGTGTCGTTGTTGTCGGAGTTCGCCGAGGCGTTCGTGGCGTTCCCGCAGATCGACCCGCGGGACGCGGGGATCCGGTCGGTGTACGGGATCAGCCTGGGGATCGCCGCGGTGGTGGCCTCGATCCTGCTGCTGGTGCAGATCACCCGCACAGTGATCACCCACGACGGGGCGGCGCTGGCGCAGGGGGTCGTGGGGGTCGGCAAGGCCGCGTTGGCGTTCTTGTTGACGTTGACGATCGCAGGGACGGCGTTGCGGGCCTCGAACGAGTTGGCGGTGTTCATCACCGAGAAGACGTTCGGGGACACCGAGGGGTTGAAGGCGCAGCTGACCGCAGCGTTCACCCTCAAGCCCGGGGCGCCGGGGTCCTCGGCGTCGTTGCTGCTGGTCCTGGCCCTGGTCGGGATCGCGGTGGTGTTGGTGTTGTGGTTCGAGTTGCTGTTGGCCAACGCCGCGGTCGCGGTGCTGATCGGGACCTCCCCGATCGCCGCTGCCGGGCAGGCGTCCTCGTTCACGGCCGGGTGGTGGCCCAAGCTGGTCTCGGCCACCATCCAGTTGATCATCCTGAAGCCGGTGATCGCGTTGGTGTTCGCGATCGGGTTCACCCTGACCGGGCAGGCCACCACCGTGGGTGGGGTCCTGTCGGGGATGCTCATCCTGCTGCTGGCGGCGTTGGCGTGGCCGGCGATCGCCCGGTTCTTCACCTTCGCCTCGGTCCACGTCGGTGGAGGTACCGGTCTGGCAGCGGCGGTGGGGTTCGGTGCCGGGCGCATGAACGGCACCACCGCCGGGGTGCCCGCCCTGGCGGGTGGGGATGACTTCGAGGCGGCCAGTACCCAGCGGGCCCTGTCGACCCACGCCGCGCGCACCGGCGGGGGCATGGGCGCCGCCGGGAAGGCCGCAGGCGGCAGTGTCGCCGGTGGCCTGGCGGCGGTGGCTGCCGCGTTGGACGCGGCCCAGCGTGCGACCAACGCGCTGGTCGGGCGGATGGAGCAGACCGCCGGGCACGCCGGGTTGGAAGGGGCTCACCCGCACCCGTATCCGGCCGGGTATCCCCGGCAGACCCCGGCGTCGTTCTCCCGTCCCGGCGCCCCAGGACAAGGCCCCGCGCCAGCGGGTACCGGAGGGGATGAGGACGGGGTTGGCCCCCAGGCGGGCGGGCCGGCGGACGTGTTCGCTCCCACGGTCGACGGCGCTCTGCCGGTGGATGCCCACCATGTCGACCCCGCCGTCTCCCAGGACCGCGCGGACACCGCAGCGCCGGATGGCCTTGGTCACCTCCCGGCGGCCCCGGCCCCCGATCCGGGTGTGCCGCCGATCAGCGGTGAGCGCACCCGTCCAGCTCCCGGGACCAACGATGAGCCAGGCCTGGCGGAAGGACAGCGGTGATGGCGGGGCCTGGTGGGACGTCGGGGTCGCGGACGTACTTCGGGTGGCAGCCGGAGAAGGTCGCGTTCTTGTTCGGGATGTCGGCCCAGCGGGCGGTGCTGTTGTCGGTGGCGGTGCTGGGCGGGATCTGGCCGCTGGCCACCTCCCGGATCCAGGTCGCGGTCATCACCTGGCCGATCGCGGTGCTGCTGTGCGGGATCGTCCTGGTGCGCATCGCCGGACGCACCTCCGATGAGTGGGCCAGCGCTGCCATGTCGTACGCGGGACTGCGGTGGAACAACCAGCACAAGTACCTGGGCGGCCCCTTCGCCGCGCCCGCCGCCCCCGTCCCCCTGCTGTCCGCCGTCGACCCCGCCCCGGACGCCTGGTTCACACCCCGCCACCCCACGCCCTCCCCCGACCCCGTCGCCCCGCAGCCCCTGGCAACCTCCCGGCCGACCACTGCGGCTTCTCCGTCCCCACCGCAGAGACCGCCGGCGACCGGACCGGACATCGCCCCGCAGAGCACCGGCACCCGACGCACCCAGCGGAGCAAGCCCGGCCGTAGTCGGCGGTGGCGGCGCGAGGGCAGCGAGCCGGAGGCGGCCGTGATGGACCTGCCGGGGGTGTTGGCGCCGGTGCGGTTCCTGGCCGCGCCGATGCCGACAGGTCTGCCCGGCGGGGGCGTGCTGGCGGTGGCCGAGCACCGCCTGGACCGCACCTACACCGCCGTGGCCCGCATCCGGTTCCCCGGCATCGGCCTGATCGACTCCACGCGCCGTGACGCCCGGGTGGCCGGGTGGGGAGGAGTCCTGGCGGGCTTGTGCGCCCACGCCCACCCGATCACCCGGGTCCAGGTCCTGACCCGGATCGGCCCCGCCTCCGGCGCGGACCTGCGCCGCTGGCACACCGACCACACCCACGCTGGTGCCCCCGCCGCCGCTTTACAGATCACCGATGAGCTGCTGGCCACCGCCGGGGCCGCGTCCTCCGGGCGGGAGACGTTCCTGGCGTTCACCCTGGAAGCCCGCCGGGCGGCCTCGGCGATCCGCGCGGCCGGCGGCGGCCCCGAGGGCGCCGCGGTGGTCCTGTCCCGCCAGCTACGGACCCTGCACACCCACCTGGCCGGCGCCGACCTGGCAGCCGTGGCCTGGCTGGGCCCCAGGGACCTGGCCGAAGTGGTGCGCCTGGGCTTCGACCCGCACTCCGCGCGCCCGTTGGCCGAGCACCGCGCCACCACCGCCGCGGACCTCACCCCCGCCGGTGCGGATCAGCGTCGCGAACCGGGGGTGTCCCCGCAGCTGGCCGGACCCGCCGCGGCGATCGCCCGCCCGGGGTCCTACCAGCACGACGGGGCGCACTCGGTGACCTACTGGGTGGCCTCCTGGCCCCGTCACCAGGTCCCGGCCACCGCGCTGGCCCCGCTGCTGGCCGAGTCCACGCACCGGCGCGCGGTATCGATGCACATCGAACCCCTGGGACCGCGCCAGGCCGAACGCGAGGTGATGCGCGAGCGCACCGCCCGGTCGGTGGCGGTGCGGATGCGTCAACGCACCGGGCAGATCGTTCCCGAACACGAACGCGCCGCCCTGGAACAGGCCCAGGCCCAGGACGCCGAACGCGCCGCCGGGCACGGCCTGGCCCGCTTCACCGGCTACGTCACCGTGACCGTCACCGACGCCAAGGACATCGAGGACGCCTGCACCGAACTGGAGGCCGACGCCGCTGCGGCCCGGATCGAGGTGCGCCGCATGTGGCTGACCCAGGACGTCGCCTTCGCCATGTCGACCCTGCCGTTGGGGTTCGGTCTGCCCCACCGCCGCTGGTAGGGGGAACGAGGATGCTCAAGAAGATCTCCGTTCGCCGGTCTCGTCCCGCTCCGGTGCCCCCGGCGCTGGACGATGTGACCCACCTGCTCGCCGGCACCGCTGCGCCCACGACGTCCGACGTGGCCGATGAGTCTGGCGGCGAAGCAACGAAACGTCGTGCAGATGAGTGCCAGGCCGCCTCCGCTGGGCCGGTGCCGCCGAGGCGGGGGTGGGCCAAGGCGTTCGCCGGGCGCGCCCCGGTCCTGCCCACCCCGCCGGTGTTCCGCGGCTCGACCGCGCAGGTCCAGGGCCTGTACCCGTTCCTGTACGGGGCCCCGGTCCCCCCGGTGGGCGCCTACCTCGGGGTGGACTGCCTGTCCGGTGGGGCGTTCTCCTGCCACCCCATCGAGTGGCTCAAGGCCGGACTGATCACCAACCCGAACCTGCTGATCACCGGGGTCCCCGGGGCCGGGAAGTCCGCGACCATCAAGGCCCTGGCCCTGCGCCTGATGGCCTACGGCGTCAAGACCTTCGTGCTCGGGGACCTGAAGAACGAGTACACGCCCCTGGCCCTTGCCCTGGGCACTGTGCCGTTAGAACTCGGTCCCGGGCTGCCGGCCCGGTTGAACCCCCTGGACGCCGGGCCCCTGGGTGCGAACCTGCCCCGGGCGGCCACCGCCCGCGCCGAGCGCCTCGCCGAGATCCACCGGCGCCGGATCAGCCTGCTGTCCTCCCTACTGGTCACCCGGCTGCACCGCGAACTGTCCCCGACCGAGGAGGCCGCGGTGTCCATGGCCATCCACCACGCCACCGGGCAGCAGACCGCGGCCACCACCCTGGTCGACCCGACGATCCCGCAGGTGTGGACCCTGCTGCGCGACCCCACGCCTGAGATGGTC
>JAAYAH010000014.1 GCA_012719445.1 Actinomycetales bacterium
TCTCAGCCGTCGAGCGCCACGCGATAGCGTGGATCTTTCGGGTCTCGCGGACGAGCTCGGGTTCTGATGCCTCCTGGCGATTCCTCGTCAGGCACTGCCTACTCCGGAAGCGCGGAGACGGGGAGGTGTCGCGGCGGAGGCGGCCTTCCATGGGTAGGGGGCGCGGGCCAGCAGAGACAGGTCAACTCCGACTGCCGGGACATGCCTACGCGGTGTCGCCTAGGGAAGCGAGCATGCGGGACATCTTCGTCACCATGTTCCGTAGCTCAGTCAGTTCTGCGTCGTGACTTGAAGCGGAGAGGGCTTCCGGTTGGGTGCCGCTCGGGTTTGTCTCGGTTGGCTCCCTCACGCCTCGAACGGAGTCGAGTGCGTCGAGAGCCGCGTCGTGGGCCCCGGGCAGGGTGTGCAGATACTTCTCCGTGGTCGTGATGCTTCCGTGGCCGAGTCGTTCCTTGACGACCTGAAGGTCAGCGCCGCCGGCTAAGAGCCACGAGGCGTGGGCGTGCCGTAGCCCGTGCGGGGTGACGTGAACGCCGATCCCGGCGGATCTCAGTGCGGGCGCCCACACGTTCTTGCGGAACCAGTCGCCAGGTATGTGGCCGTCGGTGGCGACGGTTCGAGGGCTTCGGGGCTGGTCCTTGCCGCCGTTGCGCCGGGCTGCGCGGTACGCAGCCACGGCGTTCTTGCAGTGACGACACCGGCAACGCCCTGCCCCATAGGCGGTCGGTGTTCCGTGGGGGTACTGCCGCCCCTTCTCGTTGGGCTCGGTCAAGCCCAGAGTCGCCGGGGCTGGCAGGTGGTCCGGCAGGGTGCGCCGGTGCGGCTGCTCGGACTGGCGGAACTCGAACAGCAGATCGTCAGGGCCGAGGGCGAGCCCTGTGATGTGGCTGTCGAGCTTGGCAAGGATGTGCCTGGCCAACTTGACCTGCCGCCACTCCCGGTCCTTGGGGTAGTCCTTCACGACGAATCGAACGCCGTCGGGCCGGGTCTTCGCCTTCAGCTCGACGACTGCCCTGGCGACGGTGATGAGTCCACTGCTGAAGTCCAGATCCTTGACCCGGAGCTCCGTGAGCTCACCCCAGCGCAACCCCGACTCGATGTCGGTCTCCACAAGCAGGCGCATGGTGGCGTCGCTCAACGCTTCGTAGATCGCGTCGAACTGCTCGGTTGTGACGATCCGCTTGGGCTTCTTGGCTACGGCCGGTGTCTTCACGCCGCGGCCGGCGTGGAGGAATGTGATCTGGTCGTTGAGAGCCGTGGTGAGGATGGCGTCCAGGACGACCTTCGCCGCCCTGATGCTCGGAGGCCGGGCCTCGTAGACGGTCTGCAGGCGGGCGACCCACTCCCGGACGTGGCTGGGGAGGAGTTCCACCATTCGGATGTCGCCCAGTTCCGGGAGGATGTACCGGTCGAGGAGGTAGGTGTAGTTCTCCCGCGTCTTGGCCTCGAGAACGTGGTGCGGGAACCATTCCACCTCGACGTAGTGACGGAGCGACTGGCGGCCGCGCTTGGGATCTCCGATCTTGCCCGCGTCCAGTCGGGCCTCGGCCTTGATTGCTTCTCGGCGGGCCGCCTCCGGGGAGCCGAAGGTACCCGCCGAGCGACGGCGACCTCGGATGTCCCGGTACATCGCCGTGTACCGCTTCCGACCCGAGCCGTCGACCCTCTCGATGACGTACCCCACCCGCACTCCAAGATCGTTTGTTGACAACTTGTTGACGGCCGATCCTGATCCGAGGGGAACTGATCTGAACTCACTCGAACGCTGAAGTGGCCTCTGACCAGCAGTTTAGTGGCGATGGGGCATTCTGCGCTTGGGCTGATCGAGTGAGCAATCCTGCTTCACACCGAGGAGGTCACTGGTTCGATCCCAGTATCGCCCACCGACAGAACCCCAGGTCAGAGCCTTGATCTGGGGTTTTCGATCTTCTTGGAAGATCATCTCATCCGGAAGTCCTCCGGTGTCGATCAAGTACGTGCCCCTGACCTGCACCGATACCCACGATCATGCCCCAGAACCACCCTCAACTGCGGAACGCAGGCTGGAGACATGTCAGGGACCGTGGGTGAGCAACGCAGTCGAGAAACCCCAGATCCGCCGGTCCCCGGGGACGCCTTCGGGTAGATGCTGCTCGCGTGCTGGCAGGCAGGCACTGTTCCGGGGGAGGTCTTCGAGATCGTCGAGTGGGACGACGGTCTGATCACCGCGACGGACGCCGTCCGCTACTTCGCCTATCCGAGGGATTGGGCGCCGGCGGAACAGGACCTGCTGACCGGGGCGCGGGGCCGGGTACGTGACATCGGGTGTGGTGCCGGCCGCCATGCAGTGTTCCTGCAGCAGGCCGGGGCCGAGGTGATCGGACTGGACCCGTCTCCTGGAGCTGCGGAGGTTGCCCGCGTGTGTGGCGTGCAGGTCGTCCAGGCCGCCGTGCAGGACCCGCCGGCCGGACTGGGGGTCTTCGAGGAGTTCCTGATGTTGACAGGCAACACCCCGAGGGCCGCGATGGAGTCATCACCATGGCCGGTGGGGGCGGTTGTCCCCAGGACCGGGGCGGTGAACCTTGGGCGGAACACCCGCGACGCCAAGGCCTTCGCAGTGCAAAGGCGCAGGTGGGGACGGCCCGTATCTTCTCCAGAAGGCAATCCTGCAGAGCCTTAGTCCCGCGGCCGGATACCCACCACGATGCCGGCATGGCTGGTGATGGCGTAACCACCGTGCTTGTCGATGTGGTCGGCGGCGCGATGCGCGGTACGGTCGATGATGGCCTGGAACGGGACGCCGGTCTGTTCTGCCCAGGCCTGGTAGGAGGCCAGGTGGGCGATGATCGGGCCGGGAGTGGGTACCTCGATCGTGCCGACCAGGTCAATCGTCTCCACGTCCTCGAACCGTTGGCGCAGACGGTCGACGACGACCTCCAGGGGGAATCGGGAGGACAAGGAGATCCGTCGCGGCACGTCGGGGGTTCCCAGGACGTCGCGCGCGGCGGCCTGCCAGAGCTGGTCCAGTTCCTGCTTGTCCCGGGAGTGGTTCGTGGAGATCACAGCCAGGCCGCCGGGGACCAGGACCCGAGCGAGTTCGGCGATCCCGGCGTCGGGGTCGACGAGGTGGTAGAGCATGTGCATCGCCAGCACGACCTCAAGGCATCTGTCGGCGAACGGCAGACGCGCGGCGTCAGCGACCAGCGTCGGGCGCGGGACCTCGCGCAGGATCCCCGGAGAGATGTCCATGGCCACCACGGCCAGCTCGGGGTGATCGACGTGCAAGCGACGGGTGTACAGACCATTTCCGGCCCCGACATCCAGGACCCGGCCAGGACCGTGAGGCGGGTACCGGTTCAGGTGCGCTGCCACCCGAGAGCTGACCATTCCCGCCGGGTCATGCCGGGGGCGCATCCACTGGTACAGGGCCTGGCGGGCGGACAGGTTCCGGCCGTCGCCGTAGGCCGCACCCGCCAACACCCGGTGATCAGTGAACGAGGCCGGGCTCGGACCAGTGCTGACGCGTCCAGCCTCACGAACATCCGCGAGGTGATGAGCGTCGGTGGACGACGAACCCGCCGACCTGGTCCGAGCGACGGACCCCGCCTCGGTACTGGGCCGTTCCTCCGGTACCGGGACGCCCACGTCATCCGTCATGAAGGTGCTCCTCGTGCGCGTACGGACGGAGGGATCGAGGCCGGTCAGACAGGACCGCCCGACTGGACTCCAGCATCTGACGCCCCAGGGCCGAACACCCGGCCGGGGTATCGGCCAGGTCGCGGACCAAGCGCAACAGTCGGGCCGTGATGCTGGCGGTACGCCGGTCGGCTGGTGCCTGGGTCACGACCCTCAGGTGAGTGTGCGCAGCGTCCAGGTCGTCGGTGCGGTGATGGGCCGATGCCAGGTCGAGATGGGCCGCCAGGATGTCCCCGCCCGAGCGTTCGACCTCCGAAACGTGCTGGTAGGCCTGGAGTGCCCGGGTGGATTCTTCGACAGCACGCACGAGCAGGTGCGGGTGGTCCAGCGTCAACAGAGTGGTTCCTGCGTAGGTCGAGCGCTTGGCTGCGGTGAACCCGAATATCCCGGGTTCCCAGACCGGGTCGACGTCGTCTGCCTGTCGAGGGTTCTCGTCCGGTCCAGCAGACATGTCGTGAGCGTTCTGGGCGGCGTCCAGGCAGGCAAGTGCGCCAGGCCGGTCAGCGATGACGGCCAGTGCCCTGGCGCGCAGAGCATGCAGACGTATCCGGTTCTCTCCGTGCGGGCAGACCTGTAAGCCGTGAACTGGTCGGCGTCGAATCCCACATAACCGCCTCGAAGGGACAAGCTCGAAGGGACAAGCTCGAAGGGACAAGGGGGGAGACCTGTGATGTGGGTGGGGAGTCGTCGCGGTACGCGCAATCCAGTGGTGGGGACGACGGGGGCGCGTCCTCCGGGGCAGGGGCGGACATGCTCCCCTGCCGTGATCCCGATCTGTCTGGTGGTGATCGCCGGGATGACGGCGAGTCTCGCCGGAGCCTGCTCGTCGGGGACCTCGGCCACGTCGGCGAGCCCTCACCCGGCGTCCGCGACGGCGCGATCGCAGCTCACGAACACGCCGGTCACCCTGGCTGACGGCGGACCGGCCGCCCAGATCCTGTCCTGGACGGGCTATCGCGGACTCACTCTGGGCATGACGTGGGACCAGGCGGTGGCGACCGGCATGGTTCACGGCTCGCCGCCGGAGGCGTGCATGCCGGTCCGGGGCGCCGACAAGGCTCGGCACGTGTGGTTCGGCGACGACATGCGCGTGGTCGCCATCGACGTCGGCCCCGGGGTCAGGACCACCGAGGGCGTCCGGATCGGGGACTCCTGGAACACGGTCAAGCGCGCCTATCCCCAGCTGAAGGAGTCGGACCTCCGGGACACCGGACGCATGTACGCCCGGCACCCGGGCAGGGAGGACGACGAGCGCTACGGGGGGTACCGGTTCTCCTTCGTGGACGGGGAGAAGCTCGCCGAGATCACCCTGGAGTCCCACGCGCAGAACTGCTACGAGTGAGGCCGTCGGGTGACCCCCGGGCGCGTCAGGGGCGGTGACAAAGGAGCCAGGTGAGCTGCTCGGTGTCGCCGAGCAGCTCCAGCCGCCGCCACAGGACGCTGCCGGGAACGGCCTGGCTGGGGTGGGCCCGGATCGCCTGGAGCTGCCGCTGCCGGTCGACGCGGATCCGCAGGGAGGCCGCGTCGTCCGGGCGACCGGCGAACGCGGTGCCGAACTCGGCGTTGAGGTGACCGGCGACGTCGTCCGGCAGGGTCCAGGCCAGGACGTCGAGTCCGAGGGTCCGGCCCGCGGCCTCGGCGAGCTCCGTGGTCCGGATCTCCCGCAGGTCACCGACGACGCCGTGGAGGGTCGAGGCCTCGCCGTGGGTGAAGCAGAGCACCGAGGCCCGCGCGCCGGTGGTGACGAACCGGTCCAGGATCGCGCCCAGACCGAAGGACTCGTCGTCGGGGTGGGCGACCACGGCCAGCGGTCGGCGCCACGCCGGTGGTTCGCCGAGCCCCGGTCCTGGCACTGGTCCTGGTCCGGCAGCGGCTGTCGGCCGTCCGTCGGTTGCGGTGGAGGGCGGGGTCGGAACGGTCATGGCCTGCGCACCTTCGTGGTCCGGGAACCGGGGGACGGGCGCCTCCCGTGGACATGAACCCGCGGGTCGGGCGCCGTGTTCCGGCAGTTGCCGTGTTCCGGCAGTAGCCGCCGCCCGGGACCCGACGCCGGCCATGGCGCCGGCGGTCGACCTCGCGGCTTACCAGGGACCGGTCGGTGCCCGTGCGCGCCCGGACGAGCGGGGCACCATAGAGGTGATCTGACCGTTGGAGGCCCTCATGCCCACAGCACCCCTCGCCCGTCCCGCCCCTGCCCTGACCCTCGATCCGTCCGTCGCCGAACCGGAGGCTGTGGCCGGCGAACTGGGCACGGATCTCGATCGCGGGCTGGAGCGGGAGGAGGCGGCACGGCGACTCGCCGCGTCGGGGCCCAACCAGTTGCGCCAGACACCTCCGGTGCCGGCGTGGCGCAGGCTGCTCGGCCACTTCCGTGACCCGCTGATCTATCTGCTGCTGGCGGCGGTGGCCGTGTCGCTCGCCGCCTGGGTCGTCGAGGGGGCGCACGGCTGGCCGTTCGACGCGATCGTGATCCTGCTGATCGTGATCGCGAACGCCGTCCTCGGCTTCGTGCAGGAGTCGAGGGCCGAGAACGCGGTGGCGGCCCTGCAGCGGATGAGCGCTGTCACCGCCACCGTGGTCCGCGACGGGGAGCAGGTGCGGGTGCCGGCGAGCGAGGTGGTGACCGGCGACATCCTGGTGCTGGCCGAGGGGGACGCGGTGGCCGCCGACGCCCGCCTGGTCGCGGCCGCCGCGCTCAAGGCGTCGGAGGCCTCGCTGACCGGTGAGAGCGAGCCGGTGCACAAGACCACCGCCACGCTGACCGGACCGGCCGCGCTCGCCGACCGCGTCGACATGGTGTTCACCGGCACGGCGATCACCCAGGGGGCCGGGCGCGCGGTGGTCACCGCCACCGGCATGGACACCGAGATGGGTCGGATCGCCGACCTGCTGCACGAGACCGAGGACGACCCGACCCCGTTGCAGCGGGAGATCGCGGCCGTGGGCCGGATGCTCGGGATCGCCGTGATCGTGATCGCGGTCGTCGTCATGGCGACCGTCTTCCTCACCGCCGGCGTCGACACCGCCGAGGAGGCCGTCACCGTGCTGCTGCTCGGGGTGTCGCTGGCGGTGGCGGCGGTGCCCGAGGGGCTTCCGGCGATCCTGTCGGTGGTGCTGGCCATCGGGGTGCAGCGGCTGGCCGCCCACCGGGCCATCGTGAAGCAGCTCTCCTCGGTCGAGACCCTCGGCTCGGCGTCGGTGATCTGCTCCGACAAGACCGGCACCCTGACCCGCAACGAGATGACCGTCGAGCGTGTGGTCACCGCCTCCGGCGAGACGGTGCTCACCGGGATCGGCTACCACCCCGAGGGCACGGTGCTGCACGACGGTGCGCCGCTGACCGACGACGCGCTCCGGCACGAGAACGTCCTGGTGCTCAGCGGCGGCAGCCTGGCCAGCGACGCGGTGCTCACCCGGGACGGCGACGAGTGGACCATTCAGGGCGACCCCACCGAGGCCGCCTTCCTGGTCGCCGAGCTCAAGCTGGGCACCGCCGCGCTGCGTCAGGAGCGTTTCCACCGGGTCGGCGAGGTGCCGTTCACCTCCGAGCGCAAGCTGATGTCGAGCCTGGAGGCCGACGCCGAGCGCGGCGGCCGGGTCACCGTGCTGACCAAGGGGGCACCCGACGTCCTGCTCGGCCGCTGCACGCACGTACAGGTGGGCCGGGACGTCGTGGCGCTGGACGCCGCGCACCGGACCCGGGTGCTCGGTGACGTGGAGCGGTTGTCCGGCCAGGCGCTGCGCACCCTCGGCGTGGCCTACCGGGAGCTCGACGGCACCGCACCACCCTCCGCCGAGGAGGACGTCGAACGGGACCTGGTGTTCGCCGGGATCGTGGGCATCATCGACCCGCCGCGGTCCGAGGCCGCGGCAGCCATTCGTCAGGCCAGGGGGGCCGGCGTCCGGATCGGCATGATCACAGGCGATCACCCGGTGACCGCCGGGCGGATCGCCGCCGACCTGGGCATCCTCGACGAGGGCAGCCGGGTGCTTAGCGGTCCCGACCTGGAGTCGATGGACGAGCAGGAGCTGGTCGAGGCGGCCCGCCGGACCTCCGTGTACGCGCGGGTGTCACCGCACCACAAGCTGCGGATCGTCGACGCGCTGCAGGCCGACGGCAACGTGGTGGCGATGACCGGGGACGGGGTCAACGACGCCCCCGCGCTGAAGTCCGCCGACATCGGCGTCGCGATGGGGGTCACCGGCACCGAGGTGACCAAGGAAGCCGCCGACATGATCCTGGCCGACGACAACTTCACCACGATCGTCGAGGCGGTGCGTCAGGGACGCGACATCTTCGACAACATCCGCAAGTTCCTCCGCTACCTGCTCTCCTCGAACATGGGCGAGGTCCTCACCGTGTTCCTGGGGGTCGTCCTGGCCGGGGCCATCGGGCTGACCGACACCGGCACCGGCGGCGCGCTGGTGCTGCCGCTGCTGGCCACCCAGATCCTGTGGATCAACCTGCTCACCGACACCGGGCCCGCGCTGGCGATGGGCGTCGACCCGGAGACCGACGACGTCATGGCCCGCCCGCCGCGCCCGATGAGCGCCCGGGTGATCGACGCCCGGATGTGGTGGGGGGTGCTGAGCACCGGTCTGGTGATGGCGCTCGCCACCCTGTTCACCCTCGACCTCTACCTGCCCGGCGGCCTGGTCGAGGGCGACCGGTCGCTGGACGTCGCCCGCACCGCGGCCTTCACCGTGCTGGTGTTCGCCCAGCTGTACAACGCCGTCAACGCTCGGTCCGAGACCACCACCGCGTTCCACCGCCTGTTCGTCAACCCCTGGCTGTGGACCGCGATCGGGGTGTCCCTCGCACTGCAGGTGGCCGTGGTGCACCTGCCGCTGCTCAACGAGGCCTTCAGCACCGCCCCGCTCGACCTCGGGCAGTGGCTGACCTGTGCCGCCGTCGCCAGCGTGGTGCTCTGGGCCGTCGAGCTGCGCAAGCTCGTGGAGCGGGCCGTCGACCGGCGGGCTGGTCGCGTCGCGCGATCCTGACACCCGGGATCGAGGGGGCGACCGTCGCGGCGAGAATGTCCGGGTGAACCCCGCCGACAGTCGCCCCGACCCGGGCCCCGATGGCCGGCGTGAGGCGAGCGGGCAGCACCAGATCGGCGGGCAGCACGGTCAGCAGGGGTTCGGGCGGCTGCTGGCCCGCCACCGGACCGACCGCGGGCTGTCCCAGGAGGAGCTGGCGGAGCTGTCCGGGGTGAGCGTCCAGGCGATCAGCCTGCTGGAACGGAACCCCACCCGGCGACCCCGGCTGCGCACCCTGCGCGGACTGGTCGACGCCCTCGGTCTCGGACCGGTCGAACGCCGGGAACTGGAGGAGGCGGCACGGCCGCCCGCCGCCCAGTCCGCCGTCCACCGCGGGGCGGTCCCGGAGCGGGTCGGGCTGCCGGCGCCGGTCAGCTCGATCGTGGGCCGGGGACGGGAGGTCTCCGAACTGTCCCGGCTGGTCCGCAGGGCCGGACCTCGGCTGGTGACGGTGACGGGCCCGGGCGGGGTGGGCAAGAGCCGGCTGGCGCTCGAGGTGGCGTGGCGGGTCGTCGATGGGTTCGAGCAGGTGACGGCGGTGGACGCCAGTTCGCTGCGGAGCCTGGACGAGCTGTCCGTCGCGCTGCTGGCGGCGGTCGGCTGCCGGCCGGGGACGCCGGCCATCCTGCCCGCGGTCGCGGCAAGGATCGGCGGTGCCCGGTGGCTGCTGCTGGTGGACGGCGCCGAGCACGTCGCGGCGGCCGCGGACGGGATAGTGGATCTGCTCGGCCGGTGCCCGGAACTGGTCGTGCTGGTCACCAGCCGAGGACCGCTCGGCGCGCCGGGGGAGCGCCGGTACCGGCTGGCCCCGCTCCCGGTACCGACCGGGGATCGCGAGCCCGACGGTCCGGGGGACCCCGGGCGCGACGTCGCCCGCACGCCGTCCGCCGCGCTGGCCCACAGCCCGGCGGTGGCCCTGCTCGTGGAACGGTCCCGTGCCGTCCGGCCGGGGTTCACGGTGACCTCGGGGAACA